>VBEW01000026.1 GCA_005889225.1 Chloroflexota bacterium
CGCCACCTCATCCGGACCTCGTCCCGATTGGGCGGCGCGCAGGAAGGCGTCGGCCGCCGCCCGGGTTGCGGGGAGTGCCGCGCCGAGCTGGTCGGCGGCCTCGAGCGCAAGCAGCAAATCCTTGACGGAGAGGTCGATCGTAAACCAGGCTTGTTCCGGCCGCTCCAGCATGAACGGCGCGCGGTACTGGAGCATTGGCGAAGCGACCACGCTGTTCAGCAGGACTTCCATCGCGATCCGAGGATCGATGCCGCCGCGTTCCGCAAGGCGCAGCGATTCGGCAAAAGCCAGGGTCTGAACATAGACCTGCAGGTTGGTCGCGAGCTTCATCAGCTTGCCGTCGCCGGGGTTTCCGACTCGTGTGATCTTTTCGCCAATCGCCAGCAGGATCGGCCTGGCTGACTCGAGGACTCCAGGATCGCCGCCAACCATGAACGAGAGCCGGCCGGAGCGCGCGTGGGCGACGCTGCCCGAAACCGGCGCGTCCAGCAAGGACGCCCCGGCGCGGGACGTCTCGCCGGCCAGGTCGCGAGCCACCTGCGGGCTGACGGTGCTCAACTCGACGTAGATAGCGCCCGGTCGCAGTCCGGCGATGATGCCGTCGGGGCCGCGGGCCACGGCCTGCAGTGAGGCGTCATCGGTCACCATGCTGAAGCAGACGTCTGAACCGGCAGCGGCTTCTTTCGGACTGTTCACGACCTGCAGGCCGGCGGGCGCGAGGGCCTCGGCCCGGGACCGGGTCCGGTTGTAGCCGAGGACACGATTGCCCTTTTCCAGCAGCCGTGCCGCAATCGAACCGCCCATCGTACCCAGACCGACGAACCCGATGACGGGACGATCGGGGATCATGCGCGCTCGGAGGGCGAAGGCGACGGACCCCCCACCCCGACCCTCCCCCGCAAGGGGGGAGGGGACTCTGTCCCGCCGTTCGGGGTTGCGGCTCCATCCACCCGATTGAGATTTGATTGGCGCTCGCGCATCGTTGAGAGCGGACCGGTGACCGTCTGGTACCGCTGTCCGGCCACCAGCAATTGCTCGGCCGGAAAGCGTGTGATCACTTCGGCCCCCGTCTTCCTTACGATGATCTGTTCCTCGATGCGCGCAGCCTGGTAACCGTCCGACGCCGGCCAGTAGGTCTCGAGTGCGAACACCATCCCTTCCTGGATAACCTCCCCGTGTTCGGCCGGAATCAGCCGGCTGATCACCGGTTTCTCCCAGATGGAGAGCCCAACCCCGTGCCCGAGCTGCAGCGCGAAGGCGGCTTCCTCATCGGCGAAGCCGAACTCCTGCGCCCGCGGGAAGGCCTCGGCGACTTCGCCGGTGGTGGCGCCCGGCTTGACCCGGCTGATCGCGTCATCGAGGTAGTAGCGGCAGCGGGCATAGGCGTCGACCAGCGCCTTCGACGCGCTACCGATGGCGAAGGTGCGGTAGTAGCAGGTGCGGTAGCCGTTGTACGCATGCAGGATGTCAAAAAAGACCGGGTCGCCGGGGCGCATCACCCGGTCGCTGTAAATGTGAGGATGCGGGTGCGTCCGCTCGCCGGAAATCGCATTCACGCCCTCCACGTGCTCGGAGCCGAGGTCGTACAGGGTCTTGGCCACCAGCCCGACGCACTCGTTCTCCTTCATGCCGGGGCCCATCACCTTGTAGAGCTCCTCGTAGGCGGCGTCGACCATCATGCAGGCGGTGTCGAGCAGGACCAGCTCGTCGGGAGACTTGATCACGCGAGCCTGCAGCATGAGCTGCTGGCCATCGACGACCTTGAGTCCCTCCGCCTGCAGCGCGAAGAGGATGGGCGGCTCCACGATATCGATGCCGATCGGTTCCTTTGTAAGGCCGGCCTGTTCGAGCTCCACCTTGATCTTCCGGGCGACATCCTCGGCGCGGCCGGCTTCGGGCCGGATGCCGCCGCGGAAGTTCGTAATCCCGGCTCGCGATCGGGTGTCGAGCCAGGGGCAGTAGATCTGATGATGCCGGGCCGCCGATCCGAAGTCCCACATGATCGGTTCGCGGTCCTGCATCAGCAGCGACCACCGCACGAACTTGTCGTTACCCCAGGTACCGATCATCGTGCTGGTGATGTAGCGGATATTGTTCGGATCGAAACTGATCAGCGCGCCCAGCTCGGATGCCTTGAGCAGCGTCTTGATCCGGTCCAGGCGCTCCCGGCGCAACCGATCGAAGTCGACCCGCTGCTCCCAATCCACCGCCATCAATCCGAATGTTCTGCCCACGCTCGACACCTCCTCGGCCCAAGGTAACATGGTTGCTTCAACGCACTGAACGGAGGGTGAGTGCTGGGCAGGACAGCCGTAACCCGCGGGTCCTTAAGCGTCGCGGATGAGGTCGGCCTTTACCTCGAGCTGTACCGGCGGATGGTGCTCATCCGCCAGTTCGAGGACCTCGTCAATGCCCTGTTCCTGCAGGGTCAGGTGCATGGCACGACGCATCTCTGCTCGGGCCAGGAAGCGGTCGCCGTTGGTGTGACCAGCGTCCTCGATCCGGCCGACCGCGTGGCCGGGACCTACCGCGGTCACGGTCACGCGCTCGCGCTCGGCCTCGATCCGCAACGCCTGCTCGACGAGTTGCTCGGCCGCGAAACCGGGATCTGCGCAGGACGGGCCGGCTCAATGAACGTCGTCGACCTGGAGCATGGGCTGATGGGCTGCTTCGGCATCGTCGGCGGCAGCATTGCGGCGGCCACGGGCGCCGGCCTGGCGCTGCGCGGCACCGGAAACGTGGCCGTGGCCTTTTTCGGTGACGGCGCCACCAACCAGGGCTATTTCTTCGAGTGCCTCAACTTCGCCAAAGTCATGAACCTCCCGGTGGTTTACGTCTGCGAGAACAACGGCTACGGCGAGTACACGCCGTTTACCGCGGTCACCGCCGGCAGCATCATCGCGCGCCCGTTGGCGATGGAGATCCCATCGCAGACCCTGGACGGCAACGACCTGTGGGTGGTGCGGGCGGCCGCGCGGCAGGCGGTGGAGACGGCGCGCCGTGGCGATGGCCCGAGCTTCATCGAGGCGCTGACCTATCGCTTTGTTGGCCATTCCCGCAGCGACCCGGGCAAGTACCGGCCGGAGGGTGAGCTGGACCGTTGGCGCCTGAAAGACCCGCTCGCGGTTGGTCGCCGCCGGCTGGTCGAGGAGCATCGCGTCCCCGAGTCGGAGGTCGAGAGCATTGTCGAGGACGTGCGCACGGAGCTGGATCGGGTTCGTCAAAAGGGACTGGCCGCGCCGTTCCCTAAGCCCGATGCATCGGCGCGGGAGTTCAAGGATGGCTGAGATCGAGTTCCGGCGTGCCATTCGGGACGCGCTCGATGAGGAGCTGGCTCGGGACGAGTCCGTCATCTTCTTCGGAGAAGATGTCGCGAAGGCTGGTGGCGTCTTTGCGGTCACCCCGGGGCTGTGGGAGAAGTATCCGGATCGCGTTCTCGATACGCCGATCTCCGAGCTTGCCCTGGCGGGCGCCGCGTTCGGCAGTGCGGTCTGCGGTAAGCGGCCGGTCTTCGAGATCATGTTCGGCGATTTCCTGCCCCTGACCATGGACAGCCTGGTCAACCAGTCGGCGAAATACTGGTACATCTCGAACGAACAGGCCAGCATCCCGCTGGTCGTGCGCTCCGCGATTGGCGCGGGCGGGCGCTTCGGCGCCATCCATTCGCAGACGCCCATCTCGTGGTTCCTTGGGGTTCCGGGATTGAAGATCGTGTGCCCGGCCACACCCGCGGACGCCAAGGGCCTGTTGAAGTCCGCCATCCGTGATCCAAACCCGGTCCTCTTCCTGGAGCACAAGCGCCTTTACGGACTGAAGGGCGAAGTCAACGGCGATCTCACGCCGATTGGCAAGGGCGCCGTGGTCCGCGAGGGCGACGACATCACGGTGGTCGGGGCCATGAAATCGGTGCACGACGCGCTGGCCGCCGCCGGCAAACTCGTCGAGCACTCCGTGGAGGCCGAGGTCATCGACCTGCGCACACTCCGGCCGATGGACATCGACCTGGTGCTCGAGTCGGTCGCCAAAACCAGCCGGCTGGTCGTCGTCGAGGAAGGTCCGCGAACAGGGGGCTGGGCCGCCGAGGTGGTGGCGCGGGTGAGCGAGGCCGCGCTCGACCAGCTCGATGACATCTGGCGCATCACGACTGCCGACGCCCCGATCCCCTACAGCCCGACGCTCGAAGACGCGTTTCTGCCCGCCCCGGACGTGATCGTTGAATCGATCCTTGCGCACAGGAGGAAATGAGCCATGGCTGACCGATTGTTGCTTCGCGGCGGTTCGGTGGTCTCGATGGATCCCAAGGTCGGCGATCTACCGAAGGGCGACGTGCTGATCGAGGGTGACAAGATCGCCCAGGTTGCGCCGAAGATCGAGGCGTCCGATGCCCAGGTGATCGATGTGACGGGCGACGTCGTGATCCCCGGCTTCATCGACAGCCACCGGCACACCTGGGAATGCGCCATCCGCGGCTGCGCGCCGAACGCGACGCTGGACGACTACTTCGTTGAAGTGCTGGACACCTTCGCCCCCATCTACCGGCCGGAGGATGTCTATGCCAGCAACCTTGCCGGCGCCCTCGAGTGCATCAATGCCGGGATCACGACGCTGCTCGATTGGTCGCACATCAACAACACGCCGGAGCACCCGGACGCTGGGGTTCGCGGCCTCAAGGAATCCGGTATCCGGGCGGTCTACGCCTACGGCAGTGCCAACCTGTCGCTCAACGATTACTGGAACCAGAGCAAGATCGCCATTCCGAAGGACGACGTGCGCCGCATCCGCGACAAATATTTCTCCTCGAAGGATGGGCTGCTCACGATGGCGCTCGCCACCCGCGGCCCCGGGTTCTGTGTCGACGAAGTGGTGACCCAGGAATGGACCATGGCGCGCGAGCTCGGCCTGCCGATCACCGTCCACGTTGCTATGGGCCGGCTCGCTGGGCGTTTCGCCATGATCAAGTCGCTGCAGCGGCTCAAGCTGCTGGGACCGGACACCACCTACATTCACTGCTGCTACTTCAGTGACGAGGAGTGGCAGCTGGTCAAGGACACCGGCGGAAAGATCTCGATCGCCTCACAGATCGAGATGCAAATGGGGCATGGCCAGCCGCCAATCGGCAAGTCGCTGAAGTACGGGCTGCGGCCCAGCCTCTCGATCGACGTCGTGACGACCGCGCCGGGCGACCAGTTCACCAACATGCGGAGCGCGTTCGCGGCCGAACGCGTTCTGGTCAATGCCGCCGCCTGGGAAGCGAACACGACAATTCCCGAGAACACCTTGACCGCGAGGGGCGTCCTGGAGATGGCCACCACCAACGGCGCCTACACGGTCGGTCTGGAAGATCGCACTGGCTCGCTGACCCCCGGCAAGCAGGCCGATGTCGTCGTCATTGATGGGAAGGCGCCCGGCACCGCGCCCGTCATCGACCCGGTCGCGACGGTGGTGCTCGCCGCCGACGTATCAAACGTCGACACCGTGATCATCGGCGGAAAGATCCACAAGCGGGATGGGAAGCTGGTCGCCAACTATTCGCGTGCCCGCGAGCTGGCGGAGAAAAGCCGCGATTACCTGACCGAAACAGCCGCCAAGAAAAAGCTGCAGCCGGTCGGGTGACGGTTGCAGGATCGGCGCTAGCAACGAGTCGACACGTCGTTCGACGGGGCGGCGAATCGAACTTCGCCGTCCCGCCGGCGTTTAAGGGCAAGAGCGAAGGATTCCGCCGCTGGGCTGTCGTCGGGGAGGACGCGCCCGCGGTTCACACGGGATTCGCGATGTGCACGCTGGAGGCTCGCGGCTGGGTAGCCACCCACGTCCACTCGTACGAGGAGAGTGTCTACATCCTCGACGGAGAAGCCGAACTCAGCACCGGCGAAGGGGTTTTCAAACTGCGCGCGGGCGACTACGGCTTGATCCAGGTCGCTCTTCCGCACTCGTGGCGCGCGTCACCATCGGGCGACGCCCGGTGGGCGCAGATGATGGCGCCCCAGCCGAGGTCACGCTTCGGAGGAGACACGTACTTTGTCGATGACCCTCCCCAAGAGCTGAAAGGACAAGTCATCGATGTCCGCGATCCACGCACGCGGTCGTTCGGGCACATCGAGCCTTCCAACATGGATGTGAGTCGCCAAACGCAGGATCAGCTGGCGGTATCGGCCAGCATGCGAACGGCGCTCCTCGTATACAGCGGCATCACCGTGAAGATGATGCTCGACGGCGAGCTGGGCGCGCAGCACTCGACCATGTTCATGGTCCAGTACGACCCGAATGGGGTGGCGGGGCAGCACGACCATCCGTTTGAGGAGACGTATCTCATCCTGGACGGCGAGGTCGACGCGACCTTCGACGGTGAGCGATACCGCATGGCCGCCGGAGATATCGGATTTGCGGGAGTCGGCTGCGTCCACGGCTTCTCCAACCCCGCCGACGGTGCGGTCCGCTGGCTGGAGACGCAGGCCCCACAGCCGCCGGCGCGCTATTCATACCGTTTCGCCCGCGACTGGGATTACCTTCGCAAGCAGACCGGGGTAACGACCTGATGGCCGGCGGGACTGTCCTGATCGTCGGCGGAACCCATGGGCTCGGTCTCGAGCTGGCGAAGCATTTTGCCGGCAAGGATCGCGAGGTCATCGTCACCGGCCGCGATCCGCAGCGTGCCGCGGCGGCGGCGCACGAGATCGGCCATGGGACCCGCGGCCTCGGCTTCGACCTGGCGGAGCCGGCCAAGATCGCCCCGGCACTGAAGGACGTCGGTCCGGTGCATCACCTGGTGCTGGCCGCAATCGAACGCGATGAGAACAAGATCCGCGAATACGACGTCAGCCGGGCGCTCCGGCTCGTGACCCTCAAACTGGTCGGCTATACGGAGGTCGTCCATACCCTCCACCCCAGCCTCGCACCGGACAGCTCCATCCTCATCTTTGGCGGCGGCGCGAAGGACAAACCGTACGGCGGTTCGACGGTGGTAACGACGGTGAACGCCGGTGTCCAGGGCCTGGTCAGAACACTGGTGATGGAGCTGGCGCCAATCCGGGTCAACGCCATCCATCCGGGGATCGTCGGTGACAGCCCATACTGGAGCGCGAAGCCGGCTGCGGTCCTGGAAGGCATCCGCGCCAAGACGCCGGCCGGCCGGCTGGCAACGATGCGCGACATCGTCGACGCGGCGGTTTTTCTCCTGAGCAACCCGGCGGTGAACGGCGTCGATCTCGCGGTTGACGGCGGCTGGCACTTCATGACCTGGTGATCCTGCCAAGAAATGCAGCGGCGCCCCGCCAATCCTGACGGGGCGCCGATTTCTATCGAAGGTCAGACGTTAGCGGTTCTGTCCAGGTTGCGTCGGCCACAGGCTCGGCTTCGGCTCGGGCTGATTGCCCTGCTTGCCGGGCCACTGCTGGCCAGGCTGGCCACCCTGTTTCCCAGGCCACTGCTGCGGTTGCGGTTGCCCGCCCTGGTCGCCTTGCCGCTTCTCGCGCTTGCTCATCGATTCCTCCTACCGGAATGAATTCAGCTCGAACGGCCCTGCTCGGGCCCCCCGAGTGCATCGACTATATGTCCGGTTGCCGCCGACCGCATCGTCCGTCGGAGAGATTTCACGCGTTGCCGCAGGTTGGCCACGGCTTGGGCCTGATTCGCTAAGCCGTCCGCCGCGATCTCTTGCCAGGTTGGTGACGGCTTCGTGACCGGGCGCAGGAATTATGCACTCGGTACTATTCGGGGACGCCATGGAGATGACACGCGCGGTTGAAGAGGCGGAGAAGCGG
>VBEW01000027.1 GCA_005889225.1 Chloroflexota bacterium
TTCGCCGGAAACCCTGATCAAGGGCGAGCTGACCGGGTTCGAGGCCGAGTATGGCGCGACCCGGCTGCGGACCGTGCTGCGCGGTTACGACAAGTCACACCGGCTGCATCGCGGCCGGCGGACGGAGACCTACAAGAACGTCACCGACTCCGACATCGCCCGCACGGTCGCCAACCGCGCCAGCCTCACGATCGGCCAGATCGATTCCACCAGCGGGACCTTCGACCACGTCTCGCAGGCGAATCAATCCGACTGGGATTTCTTGAAGTCGCGGGCGCGCGAGATCGGCTACGAGCTCGCCATGGAGGACGGAAAGTTCTTCTTCCGGCAGCCGGTCCAGGCGTCGGGAGCGCCGCAGGCCGGCAACTACCAGAACAACAGCAATCCGCTCCAGCTGGTCTTCGGGGACGATCTCATCGAGTTCCGGCCTCGGGTCACCTCAGCCGAGCAGGTCAACGACGTCAAGGTGCGCGGCTGGGACCCGGACCAGAAGCAGGCGGTGATCGGCTCCGCCAACGCGGGCACCGTCGCCGCCGATTCGTTGCACGACAACCCGGGCGGCCTGGCCAACAACTTCGGCGGTCCGACCTTCACGGCGGTCAACCGACCTCTCGCCCAGCAGGCCCAGGTGGACGGCGCGGCGGCCTCGATCGCGGAACTGATCTCCAGCGCCTTCGCCGAAGCCGATGGGGTGGCGAACGGGAATCCGAAACTCAAGGCGGGCAGCACCGTCAGCATCGGCGTCGTCGGCAACGAGTTCTCGGGCAAGTACACGCTGACCAGCGCGCGTCACGTGTTTGGCGACCGCGGCTATCGGACGCACTTCGTGATCAGCGGCCGCCAGGACCGCACCCTGCTGGGTCTGGCTTCGCTGGGCTCGTCGAACGGCCACGCCTCGGCTGGTGGCGCGCCGATCAACGGCGTCGTCGTGGCGCTGGTCACGGACAACAACGACCCGAACAATGGCGCCCGGGTCAAGCTCAAGTTCCCCTGGCTCGACGACAACTACGAGTCGGACTGGGCGCGGCTCACCCAGCTGGGCGCCGGCCCGAATAGCGGCGCGGTCTGGATCCCCGAGGTCAACGACGAGGTGCTGGTCGCTTTCGAGTTCGGCGATATTCGGCGGCCCTATGTGGTGGGCAGCCTCTACAACGGGCTGGACACGCCCAACCTGGGAAGCGGGCTCTTCGACAACGGCAAGGTCAAGCGGCGCGGCTTTATCTCGCGCAAAGGCCACCAGTTCATCTTCTTCGACGACCCGAACAAGGCCGGGGTGGCCATTATCAGCAGTGACGGCAACCTGAAAATCTCGATCAACGAGACGAACTCGGAGATCCACATCGCCTCGCAGGGCAAGGTGCACGTCGAGTCCCAGCAGGACATGACATTCGAATCCCAGGCCAACCTCAACCTGAAGGCGGGGCAAGCGCTCAAGGTCGAAGCCGGGACGAATCTCGATATGAAGGGAGGCTCCGGAGCCAAACTCGACGGTGGGCCACAGCTTGAAATGAAGTCGAGCGGCCAGACCAAGGTGAGCGGCACGATGGTTGACGTCAACAATGGCTCACTGCAGGTGATGTGATGCCGGGCCCCATCGTCAACATGGGCGGAACCGTGACCTGTATGCATGGCGGTCAGGGTCAGTGCACGACCGTCAGTCCTAAGGTGATGGTCGGCAACCAGCCGGTGGTGACGATTCCGGCGTCGTACATGATCGCCGGCTGCGCGTTTCCGCCGCCGCCGGCCGCTAACGGTCCCTGCGTGACGGGGATGATTCCGTCGGGGAGCACGAAAGTGCTGGTCGGCGGCATGCCGGTGCTGCTGGCCGTCCCGCCGGTGAACGGGACCTGCGTGCCCACCGGCACGCCGATGATGATCGCGTACGCCGGGCAGGCCAAGGTGATCGCGCAATGAGCGAAGAGTTCATCGGCTCCGGCTGGGCGTTTCCCCTCCGCACCGACGCCACCGGGCGGATTGCGCTGGTAGCGCGGGAGCAGGAGATCGAGGAGAGCATGCGGCTGATTCTCGGCACGGCGATCGGCGAGCGACCGATGCGGCCGGAGTTCGGCTGCGCCATTCACGACTACGTGTTTGACAGCGCCGACACGGAGACCGCTGCCCGGGTGGCCGCCGCGGTGCGCGCATCACTGCGCCGATGGGAGCCCCGCATCGACGTGCGCGACGTGCTCGTCAGCTTCGATACAAACGACTCGAGCATCATCTACATCGATATCCGATACGCGATCGGCGAGACCAATGACCCGCGAAACCTGGTCTTTCCGTTCTATGTAATCCCGCCGGATACCGCATGACCGGCGACAACTTTGTTGGAGGAGGCGAGTAAGCATGGCACTTCCGGTCCCGAACCTCGACGATCGACGCTTCCAGGACCTGGTAGACGACGCCAAGCGGCTCGTCCAGCAGAAGTGCCCGGAATGGACCGACCACAACGTGTCCGACCCGGGGGTCACCCTGATCGAGACCTTCGCCTGGATGACGGACCAGGTCCTCTACCGGCTCAACCGCGTTCCGGAGCGCAACTACGTCAAGTTCCTGGAACTGATCGGCGTCCGCCTCTTCCCGCCCACGGCGGCTCGGGCGGCAATCACGTTCTGGCTGGCCGGCCCCCAGAGTTCGACGGTGCATATCAAGCCGGGAACCCAGGTCGCGACCCTGCGTACCGACACCGACGAGGCGATCGCCTTCACCACGATCGGCGACCTGCCGATCGTGCCATCGAAGCTCTCCCGGCTCGCCTCCACGTTGGGCGGCGAAAAAGAAGTTCGTGACCACACCGAGGCGCTCGAGGCGAAGACGTCGTTCTATTGCTTCGACAAGGTACCCAAGCCGGACGACGTGCTCCTCATCGGCCTCTCGGAGGCGGTGCCATCCTGCGCCGTCACGCTCCGATTCAAGTGCGACATCGAAGGCGTGGGAGTCGATCCGGAGAACCCGCCGCTGCTGTGGGAGGCCTGGGACGGCTACGCCTGGTCGGCCTGCGAAGTCGACCGCGACGGCACCGGCGGCCTGAACCGGGATGGCGACCTGGTCCTGCACGTGCCGAAGAGCCACACCGTTTCGGTGATCCAGCAGCAGCGCGCCGGCTGGTTACGGGCTCGCGTCCTCAAGCCCGAACCCGACCAACCGACCTACAGCGCCTCCCCCACCATCAACGGCCTGACCGCCTTCACCATCGGCGGCACCAGCGAAGCGGTCAACGCGGAACTGGTGGAGAACGAACTGCTGGGCGCCTCCGAAGGGGTGCCCGGACAGCGCTTCTTGCTCAGGCACCGTCCGGTCGTCCCGGGCGGCGCGGCCGCCATCGTTGAGGTCAGCGGCGTCGATGGCTGGCAGGAATGGACGCAGGTCCAGGATTTCGTCGACAGCAAGCCGGAAGATCATCACTTCGTGCTGGACGCGGTCGCCGGTGAGCTGCAGCTCGGCCCCGGCGTCCGGGAGCCCGATGGCGCCTTGCGGAATTACGGCGCCGTTCCGCCGAAGGGCGCCCGGCTGCGGCTCCGTTCCTATCTCATCGGCGGTGGCGGGCACGGCAACGTCGCCCGCAACACGATCAGCGTCCTGAAGTCGTCCATCCCCTATGTGTCGAAGGTGCAGAACCGCCGAGCGGCGGAGGGTGGGGTCGATGGCGAGGGCATCGAAAATGCCAAGGTCCGCGGGCCGATCGTGCTCCGCACCCGCGACCGCGCTGTCACCATGGAGGATTACGAGCACCTGGCCCGGGAGGCGGCGCCCGAAGTGGCACGGGTCCGGTGTGTCACGGCCGGCGATGGCGCCGATGCCGGCGGGGTTCGGATTCTGGTCGTGCCGGCGGCCGGCAGCAGCGATGGCCGCCTCCGGTTCGAGCAGCTCGTCCCGAACGAGGAGACGCTGCAACGGATCAGTCGTCGGCTCGATGGCTCCCGCGTGATCGGCACCCGGGTCCTGGTCGAACCGCCCGTGTATCGCGGCGTGACAGTGGTGGCCAAGCTGCGGCCCCGCGCCAGCGCCAACGCTACCCGGCTGCAGGCCGACGCGCTCGATGCCCTCTACCGCTACTTCCATCCGGTCAGCGGCGGCCCCGATCGCAGCGGCTGGCCTTTTGGGCGACCGGTCCACGTCGGCGAGGTGTACTCCGTGCTGCAGGGACTGCGCGGCACCGAGCTGGTCGAAGACGCTCGTCTGTTCGGCGCGGACCCGGTGACCGGGCAGCGCGGGCAGGCGGTGCAACGGTTGGTGATCGAACCACACGCGCTGGTCTTCTCGTACGAGCACCAGGTGATGGTGGAAGGCGCATGATCGCCACCAAACCCGAGGTCGATGGGAAGCGTGGCCTGGTGAAGACCTTGATCAGTCCGCATCCTCTGGCGGACACTCTGCCGGCGCTTTTCCAGGAGGATGACTTTACCCAGCGCTTCATCTCGGCCTTCGACGCGGCACTGGCGCCCGTCTTTGCGACCCTCGACAACCTGCCTGCCTATCTCGATCCCTGGCTCGCGCCCGAAGATTTCCTGGAGTGGCTGGCCGGCTGGTTCGGAATGGCGCTCGACGAATCGTGGTCGCTCGACCGGCGGCGGGCGCTGGTCGCGAAGGCCTTCGACTTCTATCGGATGCGCGGCACTGCCGGAGGGCTGCGGGCCCAGCTGGAATTGCTGACGGGCGGCACGATCGAGCTTCATGAGACCGGCGGGGTGTCGGTCTCGACCACCGCCGGAGCGGCGCTTCCGGGGTCGCCCAACTTCGCGCTGCTGGTCCGCGTGACGGTAGATGATCCGGCAACGGTGAACGCCGGCCGGCTCAACGCGCTGGTCGCGGCCGCCAAGCCGGCACACGTCACGCACAAAGTCGAAGTTGTCAAACGAGCCGAAGTCAAGGATGTCGTGGAGGTGACGAGCGAGTGATCGTCTGCAAGCAGTGCGGGCACCATAACGAGGACAGCGACACGTTCTGCGGGTCGTGCGGAAAGTTCCTGGAATGGACCGGGGAACGCGTCGTCGTGGCTCAGCCGGAGCCCGAACCCGCGCCGGCGCCCGAGCCCGAACCCGAACCGGCAAGGCTCGGCTTCATGGACCGGGTCAAGCAGGCGGTCGGATTGGACGAAGAGGCGCCTCAGCTGGGCACTACCCTCGAGCCGCCTGCCGGCCCGCCGCCGGCTGGGCGAGAAACGCCGGTGACCTCTGCCGCCCCGAGCGCCACCACGGTCCCACCGCCGCTCGCGCGCGCCGCCATCGCTGCCGCCCCACCGCCGAACGCCCAGGCCGCGCCCGTCTCGGCGCCGGAGCCGGTGCTCGCCGGGGTCGGAGCTCCCGGCGCGCCGGCGGCTGTGTCCGCCGGTTCGCTCGACGAACCTGTCTCGCGCCGGCCGACCTCGGTGGCCCCGGCGGTGACCCGCCCCCGACCGGGTCCACGAACGATGGAGCCGCCCACCCGCCGCCATCCGGGCGATCTCATCTGCGGGCAATGCGGCGAAGGCAACGATCCGGTGCGTCACTTCTGCCGGCGCTGCGGGACCTCCCTCGATGAGGCGATCGCCGTGCGGCTGCCCTGGTATCGCCGGTTTTTCAACCGGCTATTCCGCGGAAAGACGCGAGAGGCGGGTTGGCGGCCGCGGCGCGTCGGTCCGCCCAATGTCATGGGCGGGGTGATGCGCATCGTTCGACTCGCCATCGTGGCGCTGCTCGCGGTTGGCATCCTTGCCTTTCTCTTCATTCCGTCGTTCCACAACCTGGTGGTCAACAAGGTGACCGCCGGGGTGACCGCGGTACGGAAGGTCGTCCACCCCAACTACGACACCGTCTACCCCATCGCCGCGACCGCGACCAGCCAGACCGCGGGCCATGCCGCCTCGCTGACGATCGACCGAACCAGCAACTCCTATTGGGCGGCGATCGCGACCGACCGGACTCCGCAACTGGTCCTTACCTTCAGCCAGCCCGAGGATCTCGCGGAGATCCTCTTCCGATCTGGCGCGCCTGGCGCCCAGCCCGCCGACTTCCTCAATCAGCCCCGGCCCAAACTCGTCCACATCATCTTTACGGATGCGAAGGGCACGCTGATCACCGCCACCGATATCACGCTGACGGACCAGGAGGGTCCTCAGTTCTATCCGATCGACGCGAAGCAGGCGACCACGGCACGCATCCAGATCCAGTCGGTGTACCCGGCGACCGGGGCAACCCACTCGGCGGTGGCGATCGCCGAGGTCGAATTCAAGATCAAGGACTAGGCGGGTCCGCTCGCGGTCAGGCCGAGCTCCTCGAGTACGCGCGCATAGTCGCGGCGTGCGCGGCTGGCGGCGACCGGGTCGCCAGCGAGTTGCCGCGCCTCGATCAGAAGCCTCCAGAGCGGATCGTGCAGCCGGTCGACCCACAGCCCGGTGGCACAGACCCGCGCGGCCGCCGCCGGATCGCCGACTTTGAGCAATAACTCGGCCATCCCCTGGGCGGCCTCGAGCGCGCCGGCGCGGAACCGCTCGCGCGGCTCGATCGCCCACTCCGCGGGCCCGTCCTCGGGCAGCAGCTCCCCGGCATAGAGCTCGAGCGCCTGCTGGAAGTGCGGGATGGCCGCGGCAATCTCGCCGCGGAGCCGCGCCACCCGGGCCGCGGCGAGCGCCTTCGAGAACTGCACCAGATCGACCTCGGCATCGGCACGGAGTGCCAGGCGGTAGGCGTCACCTTCGCGCAGCAGGAAGGAGGACCCGCCGCGGGCGACGCCTGGCTCCAGCCACGAGCGTAACGACGAAACCGCCACGTGCAGGTTGCGGGCGCCGGTCTCGGCATCGGCATCGGGCCAGAATGCCGCCTGCAGGACCTCGCGATGCACCGGATTGCCGGCGTGCACCGCCAGCAGGCGCAGCACGGCCCGGGCCCGTGGCTTCACCGCGCTGAGATCCACGGGACGACCTTTGACGACGATGCTGAAGCCACCGAAGCAGCGCAGGCTCAAGGAGGGGACCGATCGGACCACACCGATCGGGATCACGTTCTCGGGTGGCGCGACCGGTGACGTCGCGGCTGGTGGCGCGAGGCCGCACTCTTCCTGGACGGCCAGCGCCAGGCCGCGGTACTCGGCTCCCCGCTCCGGCTCGATTTCGGCGAGTGCGAGGTAGGGGAAATAGCGGGCGCCTGGCGTGCCGCTATACCGTGCCAGATGCTCGGCCTGTAACGCAGCTTCCCTCGCCTCCGCGGCGCCGGCTCGCGCCAGACTAAGCGAGAGCAAGGCTCGAGACCACGCCTCCAGGACGCCCGCCCCCAGACGGTGAAAAGCATCGGTTGCCTGCTCCAGCACCGAGACGGCGGGGTGGCCGCCGTACAGCGACGCCCAACCAATCATCAGCGCGGTCAGCGCGTATCCCCACCGGTCACCATCGCGCTCGCAGGCGGCGCGCAGGCCTTCGGCCTCAACATCGCTCCCGGGCCGGTGCGCGAGGACGAGCGCGGCACGCGCCAGGCGCGCCAGCCATCCGAGCCCGAGCGCTTCGGCATCCTCCGCCGATTCCTCGACATCAAAGGCCCCCTGCAAATCGCCGCCGAGCAAGGCGGCCACCCCCGCCCAAAGCCGCGCGGCCGTCGCCAGCGCCGGAGTCGCTTCCCGGCTGTCGGCGACCGCGTTCAAGTGCCGGCGCGACTGGTCGAGCTGCCCGGCCAGCAGACAGACCACGCCGATGGTCAACGCGCCCGTGGCTTCCGGCAGCTGGCCCGCCAGCTGCTTGGCGGCCAGTGGATCGTGCGCGACCGCCTTGCGCAGCAGGCCGGCCCAGTCATTGCCCGGCATCGGAGCCGGCTCCAGCCACCCGGCCAGGGATTTACGCTCGCTGGCACAGATGAGCCCGGCGTCGCTCGATCCAAACACATGCTCGGCGCGCTGGTAGGCCTCGATGGCCTCCCGCCAGCGCCCCTCGGCCCGGTGGCGGCGGGCACTGCCGAGCATCAGCCACGGGTCCTGACGGAGGAGCGCCGGAGGCAGGGCATCGATCCAGGTCCCCGGCCCTTCCAGTAGCTCGCCGCCCTGATGGTTGAGGAGCCGGTCGACCGCCTCCCAGTCCTCGCCGCGGGAGTAGGCCTGCACGGCTTCCGGTAGGGCGCCGCTCTGTTCCAGCAGCGACCCGGCTCGACGGTAGGCGGCCCGCGCCTGGATCTCACCGAGCTCTTCCATCAGCACCTGCTCGAGGTGCGAGCGGAGCACCTCGTGGTAACGGTAGCCGCCGCGATCATCGGTGGCGGTGGTAAAGATCTGGCGCCGTTCGAGCTCCTGCAGCAACTGCTGGCTCCCGCTACGGTCGAGGAAGGCGTCGCAGAT
>VBEW01000028.1 GCA_005889225.1 Chloroflexota bacterium
TACCCTCGTGGATGTGGCCGTGCAGCGACAAGATTGGCTGGTATTTGTCGATCGCTTCCCGAACGGCGGTCGAGCCGACATGCCGCAGCGCCCGCCCGCCGTGCAACGGCTTCAGGTTCTCATCCAGCGCCGGGGCCTCGTCCAGGGCGGTGCCGTAGGGCGGCGGATGGAAGTTGAAGATCGCCCGACTCATGTCCTTGATATCGCGCAGCATTGGTTCCATCCGTTTGCTGAGCTCTTCCTCTGGCGCCTCGCGATAGGTGTGCCAGGGCGTGGGGTTGGCCCAGCCGGACGAGATCATCTCGTAGCCACCGATGTCGATGGTCTTGCCTTCCGCCAGCTCGACTCGCGGGGCGTTGGCGATCACCTCGTCGATCTCGATCTCGTCGTCGTTGCCGGGAGCGACGAAGACCCGCACTTTGCTGTCTTTGAGTTTGTCTTCGGCCATCTGCATCCAGCGTTCGACGGTCTTGCACATCTGCTCGGTGAACAGCGTCTGGACCTTCTGGGGATCCTTCTCCAGCTCGGCGACCTGGGCTGACGTCATTCGCACCGGGTAATAGCCCTTGCGTTGCACTTGCGTTTCGACTTCGGCGACTTGGTCGCGACCGACTCGCTGCGACACCCCGGACAGGGTCAGCTCATAGCTGTCGCCGTCCTCGACGATGGGGATCATCGCTTTGCCGGTCATGTCGCCGCCACAGATCAGCACGTCGGCGTTGTAGAACTTCGCCGCGTTGAGGAATTTGCGCCAGCAGACTTCGGATCCGTGAAGATCGGTCGCGTAGAAGACTCTCACTGTTTCCCCTCCCTTACAGAACCTTACGGATGGCTTGCTCGAAGCCTGTGACGTGTTGCCGCATAACGGCCTCCGCCTCTTCGGCGTCGCGCGAAACGATGGCATCGAGCAGCCGGCGATGCTCCTTGATAGCCTCCTTGAGTCGGATCCCACGGTCGAGACCCAGGAACCAGATGCGAAGGCTGAGATTGAAGCTTTCCTCGAGCATCGACTGGAGGAAGGCGTTGCGAGTCGCCTGGTACACCTGCCGGTGGATGCGCTGATCGAGTCGCATGAGGCCGTGGACGTCGGACTCATCGATTTTCTCCAGCTCCGCGATCAGCGCTCTCATCAGGGTGCGGTCGGCGGCGCCCGCCCGGTGAGCGGCCAGCCGGGCGGCGTAGCCCTCCAGCTCGACTCGCACCTCGGTGAGGCGATGAAGGTCGGTCAGATTGATGTCGCAGACGAACGTCCCGCGGTGCGGGATGAAGGTGACGAGATTTTCGTGAGCCAGCCGCTGCAGCGCCTCGCGGATCGGCGTCCGCCCCAGGCCGACTTCCTCGCGTAATCGCGCCTCCTCGATTACTGAGCCCGGCGCCAGCTTGAGGGTGATGATCTGGTCCCTGATCAGCAGGTAGGCGCGCTGCCCTTGTGAACGAACCGAGCCGCTTTCAAGGACAATCGTGTGCAGCGGCGCATCCGCGGTACGCCGCGGCAGACGAGCGGTCGTGAGTTCGCTCGCCAAACGTTCCCCTCCCGTATATCGGCCGTACACCAGCGATATATCGGCCGTGAGGCGCACGCTAGCACCGCGTCCGGCGGCCGTCAATGGTCAACTGCCGCTCCGGCCAAAAACGCAGTAGGGTTCGGCGTGAGCACCCCCTTCTGGGAGGCCGACCATGGATCCACCGTTCCCCGCGCCCGCCTCGACTCCGCGGACTGCCGCTGACGACCGAGGGTTTTACCGATCCCCGCAGCGAGTCGCGCTCCTCTCTTTCTGCGCTCCCGTCACCTACGAGCTGTGGTGGCTGTGGCAGCTATTCCAATTCACAAACCGTGAGCGGTTTCCCCGCACCCGGGCGTTCTGGTGGCTTTTGGTCCCCTTCTACAACTTCTACGTGCTCTACCAGCAGCTGGACGACGTCAAAAAAGCGTTGGAGAGCCAGGCATCATCGATCCGGTTCAGCTCGGCTGGGGTGACCTGGCTGCTCATTCTGGCCACGGTCATCACCAACGTCTCGAGTCGCCTCTCCGGCCTGGCGGAGCTCACCCTCTTTGCCGTTGGTAGCGTGCTGCTGGCGGCGGGGGCGTTCCTCGCTCAGCAGGCCGCCAATCGGTACCAGGAGCTTCGCTATCCAGGGCGTCCGCTGCAACAAATGACGGCGGGGGAGTGGATCGCAACGGGCATCGGCGTGGCGTTTCTGCTCCTGGTCGTTCTCGGAAGTTTTCAGCCGGTTTAACCGCCGGGGCGACTTGCCAGATTCCTCGGACGCCGCTACACTTGTTGTGCAATGAGCACCGGTTTTGCATTGCGCAACAAGGTGCAATCCCTGGACCGGGCGCTGGAGATCCTGCGGCTCCTCGGCAGCGAGCCGGAGATGCGGGTCACCGACCTGGCCCGCCGCCTCGAAGTCCACAAGTCAACGGTCTTCCGCCTCCTGTCGACGCTCCAGGAGCACGGCCTGGTCGAGCAAAACCCGACCACCGAGAAGTACCGGCTCGGGTATGGCCTGGTCAGGCTGGCCGGCGCCGTTGTCGCGGAGCTCGACCTCGCCCGCGCGTCGCGGTCCGTGCTGGAGGAACTGGCGGTAAGGACCGGGGAGACGGTCAACCTGGCGATTCTCCAGGGCGACCAGGTCGTGAACATCGATCAGATCGCCGCGCCGAACCTGGTGGTCAACGTCAACTGGGTGGGTAAGCAGACGCCGCTGCACGCCACCTCCAACGGCAAAGTGCTGCTCGCCTACCTCGCGGAGGAGGAACGGCGCCGCCTGCTGAGCCGGCCGCTACCGCGACTCACGCCGCGAACGATCACCGACCCGCGCATGCTCGAGAAGCAGCTGCGGCGGATCCTCACAGATGGCTATGCGTTCACGCTCGAAGAGCTCGAGCTTGGATTGAATGCCGTCGCCGCGCCCGTCTACGCGGCCGACGGTCGGGTGCAGGCCGCAGTGAGCGTGGCCGGCCCCTCATATCGGGTGACGCCGCAGCGGCTGAGCGAGCTGGGGGAGATGACCAAAGATGCGGGCGCGGCGATATCACGCCGGATGGGCTACATCCGGAACGCAGGAGGCGAGGTATGAGTCGCGAGGAGGAAATCCGGCAGGAGCTGTTCGATCACACGCTCAATGGGCACGCCCCCGAAGTCAAGGCACTCACCGAAGAGGCCCTCAATCTGGGGATGGACCCGATGGACATCCTCTTCAAGGCCCTGATCCCGTCGTTGGAAGAGGTCGGCCGCCGCTTCGAGCGCGGCGATTTCTTCGTCCCGGAGATGCTGATCGCGGCCCGGGCTATGCAGGGCGCGCTGGTCATCCTGCGGCCATTGATCGCCGAGACCGGCGCTAAGCCGATCGGCAAGTACGTGATTGGCACAGTGAAAGGCGACATCCACGATATCGGCAAGAACCTCGTGATCATCATGCTGGAGGGCGCCGGCTTCGAGGTGGTGGACCTGGGCGTTAACTGTGCTCCCGAGAAGTTCGTCGAGGCGGTCCGGGCGAACGAACCGCACATCGTCGGTTTCTCCGCCTTCCTCACCACCACGATGCCGATGTTCAAGGTGAATATCCAGGCGCTGGAGAAAGCTGGGCTGCGCGACAAGGTGGCGGTGATGGTCGGCGGCGCGCCGGTCACGGAAGAATACGCCAGGCTCTCCGGCGCCGACCACTATGCGCCCGATGCGTCGATCGCCACCCGGATGGCCAAGCAGATCGTGGGCGCGGCCCAGGCCGCCGAGAACCCGGCGCTGACTCAGGCCGTCGAGCTCATCGACAAGACGCTGAAGAAGGGCTGAGTCCGGTGTCGGTTACGGAGCGCCTCGTGCTGGCGGTCGAAAAGCCCCTCAAGGAGGCGATCTGGGGCTGCCGCATGTGCGGCCAATGCATTCTGCATTCCACCGGGCTGAGCTGCCCGATGCGTTGCCCCAAGAGCCTTCGAAACGGTCCGTGCGGCGGCGTTCGGGCGAACGGGAATTGCGAAGTCGATCCCGACATGCGCTGCGTGTGGGTCGAGGCTTGGGAAGGCTCGAGGCGACTTCCGCTCTGGCGCGACCACATCGAGCACGTGCAGAAGCCGGTGGATTGGCGGATGCAGGGAAGCTCCTCCTGGATCAATCTTCTGCGGGGAAAAGACAAGATGGCGCCGAAGGGTTGGGAGGCTAATGGCCAGCCCTAGCCGCCTGGCCAGCCTGTTGCGCGACGGCCGCTTCGTCGTCACCGCCGAGTTGTCTTCCAGCAACAGTGCCGATCCGGAGGCGACCTGGCGACGCGCCGACGTGCTTCGCGGATCGGTCGACGCGATCAACTGCACGGACAACACGGGTGCGCACGTCCACATGTCGTCACTGGCGACGGCCCACCTGCTGGTGGAGAGAGGCCTGGAGCCGATCATGCAGCTGACGGTGCGCGATCGGAACCGCCTCGCCCTCCAGGCCGACTTGCTTGGCGCGGCGGCACTGGGCGTTCGCAACCTCGTGCTGATGAGCGGCGATGACGTCACCGCCGGCGACCACCCCGAGGCCCGCCGCATCTACGACATCGATTCGATGCAGCTTCTCGAGGTTGCCGCTGCGATGCGGGACCGCGGCACCTATCTCAGTGGCCGAAAGCTGGAGCAGGCTCCCTCATTCTTCATCGGAGCGGTCGAGAATCCATTTGCCCCGCCCCTGGAGTTCCGCCCGCTGCGGCTCCAGAAAAAAGTCCGGGCGGGCGCCGATTTCATCCAGACACAGCTGGTCTTCGACGTGCCCGTCTTCAAGCGATTCATGGACTTGGTCGGGGGACTTGATCTGCAGAGAAAGGTCTTCATCATCCCCTCCATCGGGATCCCTCGGTCGGCTCGCGGGGCTCGCTTCATGCAGCAGAAGGTGCCGGGCCTGCATGTTCCGGAGAGTCTCGTCAACCGCCTCGAACGGACAGCCCCCGCCCGGCAGGCGGAGGAAGGGATTCAGATCGCCATTGAGCTGATCACGGCGGTGCGTGAGATTCCCGGTATCGCGGGCGTGCACCTGATCGGCATCAAGTGGGAGGAAGGCGTGGTCCAGGTTGCGGAACGCGCCGGCTTGCTGCCGCGACCGACGCTGAGTCCGGTCGCAACCGTCGGAGGCCGTGGCTGATGCAAACGGTGGTCCGTTCGCGCTCGAAGGAGGTCGTCATCTCCAGCGAGCGGCCGTTCGTCATCATCGGCGAGCGGATCAACCCGACTGGCCGCAAAATTCTTGCCGCCGAGATGACGGCCGGCGTCATGGACCGGGTGAGGGCCGATGCCATTGCCCAGGTCGAGGCTGGCGCCCAGATGCTTGACGTCAACGCCGGCGTCCCGGGCATCGACGAGCCCGCCCTGCTCGTTGCGGCGATCCAGGCCGTCAGTGAGGTGACCGATGTCCCGATCTGCATCGACTCCTCGGTGATCGAGGCGCTGGAGGCGGCACTCGCGGTCTACCAGGGCAAGGCCCTGGTCAACTCGGTGACGGCGGAGGATGAGCGAATGGATCGCATCCTGCCGATCGTCAAGAGGTACGGTGCCGCGGTGATTGGCATGAGCAACGACGAAACCGGCATCACCATGGTGCCGCAGGAGCGGGTGGAGATCGCCCGCCGGATCATCGACCGCGCGCAGTACTATGGCATCCCGCGCGAGGACGTTGTGATCGACCCGATCGCGATGACGGTCGCCGCCGACCCGCAGGCCGGCGTCATCACCTTGGAGACCATGCGTCTCATCAAGGAGCAGCTGGGCAACAACATGACCTGCGGCGCCTCCAATGTCTCATTTGGCCTGCCGGATCGCCCGATCGTGAACGCCGCGTTCTTTTCGGTGGCGATGCATGCCGGGCTGACCTGCGCCATCACGAATCCGCTCGTGCCCGAGGTGCGCAAGGCGGTGCTGGCGTCCGACCTGTTGCTCGGCCACGACGAGTATGCGATGCGCTGGATTTCGACCTTCCGCCAGGAACAGAAGAAGGCCGCCGCCACCGAGCCGGTGACCAGATGATCCAGAAGAAGCTCGAGATCGTCTACAAGCCCTTCGACAAGGCGACCAGGGTGCCGCCCGGCACGACCCTGTTCAGCGCCGCGCATTGGATCGGCCTGCCCATCGATTCCACCTGCGGCGGCCGTGGTACCTGCGGCAAGTGCAAGGTTCAAGTGCTCGAGGGCGGCGCCGAGGTCACGACGGCGGACCGCAAACAGCTGCGCGCGGTGGAGCTGGAGGGCGGCTGGCGCTTGTCCTGCCAGGCGAAGGTCTACCAGGACACCACGGTCACCGTGCCGGAATTGCTCCGCGTCCCGAAGGCCGCAACCATGGGCGTGAACCGGCTGGTCCTGCTCGATCCCAACGTGCGGAAAGTCTTCGTTGAGCTGAGCGAGCCCAGTCTCGAGGATCAGCGCAGTGACCTCGAGCGGCTGCGCGATGCCCTGACCGCCGAAGGCTTCGACATGAAGGCTGATCTGCGTCACCTGCGTACCCTTCCGGTCGTGCTGCGTGACGCCGGCTTCAAGGTAACGGCCGTCCTCGGCGGCGATCAATTGATTGCGGTTGAACCGGGGGACCAGCGTGAGGCGAGTTACGGCGTCGCCGTTGACCTGGGCACGACCACGGTCGTCGGCACCCTCATGAACCTGAAGACCGGGATGGCGGAGGCGGTGCGCTCGACGCTCAACGGCCAGGCGCCGTTCGGCGCGGACGTGATCTCCCGGATCAGTCACGGCATGCAGGGCGACGAGGCGAAGGCGGAGCTCCGCGATACAGTCCTGCGGACGATCAACACCATCCTTTCCGAGCTATACGAGAGCGCGAGTGTAAGCCGCGATCGTGTCTACGAGATGGTGATCGTGGGCAACGCCACGATGCTCCACCTGCTGCTGGGCATCGATGCCACGCCGATTTCGATGATGCCGTTCACGCCGGCCTTTGCGGATCCGCTGTACCTGCGGGCCCTGGACGTCGGCATCGATATCCATCCAGGCGGCTACGTCCAGACGCTGCCGGTTATTGGAGCCTACGTGGGCGCGGATATCGTCGCCGGCGTCATGGCCACCGGCCTTGCTCGCGAGGACAAGATGCGGGTCTTTGTCGATGTGGGCACGAACGGGGAGATTGTGCTCGGCTCGGTCAAGCGCGTGCTCTGCACGGCGGCACCCGCCGGGCCCGCCTTCGAGGGCAGCCAGATCCGCTGCGGGATGCGCGCCACCGAGGGCGCCATCGAAGGGGTGACCTTGAGCGATCACGTAGAGCTCCAGGTGATCGGTGGCGACATCGTGCCACGTGGCATCTGCGGTTCCGGCCTGGTCGATACGGTCGCGCAGCTTCGGCTGGCGGGTCTGCTCGACGTCGGTGGCAAGATGCGGAGCCGAGAGGAGGTCCCGGAGCATCCCCTGTCCGATCGGCTGATCACGGTCGACGGCGTACGGGCCTTTTTATTGGCGGAGAACGTCTACCTTACGCAGCGAGACGTGCGCGAGCTGCAGTTCGGGAAAGGCTCGATCGCGACCGGTATCAAAGTGCTGATGGACGTGATGGGTGTCAGCGCCGCTGACCTGGACGAGGTCTTGCTGGGCGGCTCGTTCGGCTCCTACCTGAATCCGGAGAGCGCGAAGATCATCGGATTGGTGCCGGCGGTGGACCTCGATCGCATCCTGTCGGTTGGCAACACCGCCGGCGAGGGCGCCAAGATGGCGTTACTGTCCTTTCGCGAACGGCAGGTCGCCTTCGAACTTCCGGACAAGGTCGAATACGTCGAGCTCTCCGGGCGCTCGGACTTCAACGACTCCTTCGTGTCGGTGCTGCAGTTCCCGGAGCTCGAGGTGGTGCGATGAAGCCCGTCGCCCTTCTGATCTGTGGCGCCTTGGGCCAGGAGGTCAAAGCCATCGTCGATGCCCGCGGCTGGGACGTCGACATCTTCGGCGTACCGGCGATGCAGCATTTCTACCCAAAGAAGATTGTCGCGTCCGTCGACCGGCGACTGAGCGAGCTTACGTCGCGATACCGCCAGGTGGTCGTGGTCTACGGCGACTGCGGCACGGCCGGCGCGCTGGAGCCGGTGCTCGCCAAGCACGGCGCGGTGCGGGTGCGCGGCCCGCATTGTTACGAGATGTTTGCCGGAGCGGCCACCTTCGAACAGCTGGCCGATGAACAACCGGCGACGTTCTTCTTGACCGACTGGCTGGTACGCAATTTCGAACGCGCCGTCGTCCGAGGACTCGGTCTCGATCGTTTTCCCGATCTGAAGGCCGTCTACTTTCAGAACTACGAGCGCCTGCTCTACCTGGTCCAGTTTCCGAGCAA
>VBEW01000108.1 GCA_005889225.1 Chloroflexota bacterium
GTCGAGATAGCCCTTGAGGACCTCGCCATCCTGGAACCGAATCGCCACTTTTCGCTCTGCGCGCGCCCGCTCCTCCGAGCTGGGTTCGCCGGCGGTCAGCGTAATCCGCTTGATCGAGGGAAACGGGATGAGCGCGCGCTCGTTGTTGCTGGCCTCATCCGGCATCTGTACTTCGATATTCGGCTGATTCAGGCTGATGTTGGCCACCCGGCCCTCCATGATCTCGTCGTCGAGAAATCGGATGGTGACGGTGGTGGCTTTTCTGGCCCCCGGACTGCCCATTTGTGGCCCTCGTGGAACTGGACGACAGCGGCATTATAACGAGCTAGTTGCGGATCTCCTGCGAAAAGATCGCGGCCGTGTGACAAAGTTGGAAATTGCGTCCGAGAGTCGTGCAACGCGCGCAAGAACGGGTGCTATGATTCGCCCGCGACTCGGCGGGAGGGACCTCACGTCGATCGATTTTGCCGAGTCCGGGTGGTAATCAGGGTAGTGACGCGAGTTGCTCGGGGGCCCTCGGACCTCGATTTGATCCGTGATTACCTCGTAGGCGACGTGGCCGCCTTCGATACTCTCTTCCGGCGCTACCACAAGGCCATCTACGGCCTGACCTTCCGGCTGCTGCGCGACCGGCAGCTCGCCGAAGACCTCACCCAGGAGACGTTCTTTCAGATCCTGCGGACCATCCATCGGATTAACGACAGCTTTAATTTCTCGGCATGGATCCACCGGATCGCCACCAACCTCTGCTACGACGAGCTCAGGCGCCGAAAGAAATTCCCGGAAGCGCAGGAGATCGATGACGAAGAAAACGAAGATTCCGTGCTACAGGTGCCCGATGCGGACGCCCGCAAGAGCCCCGAGGTGGCGCTCGAGATCAGCGAGCTGCGGGACGCCGTCTGGTCCGTAGCCAGGCGCCTCCCGGAAAAATATCGGCTCGTCCTGACGCTGCGCGAGCTCCAGGGTTTGAGCTACGCGAACATCGCGCGCAAGATGAAAGTGTCTGAGAGCGCCGTCGAGACTTTACTGCATCGGGCTCGCCGGCGCTTCAAGGAAGAATATCTCTTCATGGAGGGCAAAGCGCAGACCGAGGAGACGCGCTGTCCCACGATCGCCTATCTGCTCGACAACTTCCCGCCCGGAACGCTGCGGCGGGAGCAACGAAAGATGGTCGCCCAGCATCTCGATTCCTGCCCGGCCTGCACCGAGCGATATCCCAATCCTCCGCACCTCCAGCGCAACGACGTCGTGGTCCAGCTCAACACGGCAATCATTACCCGGCGTCTGACGTCAAAGGCGCGTCATCCGAAGATCTCCTTCATGGATGGCCGCGTTCAAGGCGGATACCGCAAGCACTAAGTCAGGCTGGCTATAGTGGCCCGGTGGCCACCGGCGTGCAGGTCGTCTTCGACTGTAGCGACCCCGCCAGGATGGCGAGCTTCTGGTCGGCCGCCCTTCACTACAGGCTGCAGGACCCACCGGCCGGGTTCGACAGCTGGCCGGCCTGGCTCACGGCGCAGGGCATCCCAGAATCTGAGTGGAATTCTGCCAGCGCGGTGGTCGACCCGGACGGACTGGGACCGCGGATCTACTTCCAGCGCGTCCCGGAGGGCAAAACGGTCAAGAACCGGGTTCACCTCGATCTGAACGTTGGCGGGCCGAGGACAGCGCCGCCCGAGGAGCGACGCCGCCGGATCGACGCCGAGGTAGAACGGCTGGTTGCGCTACAGGCGCGGAAGGTCAAGACGCTGGAAGAGCGCGGGGAATATTTCGTGAACATGCTGGATCCGGAAGGCAACGAGTTCGACGTCCAGTAACGCGTTCAGGAGCTCGCCATGAGCTCCTCGAGGTCGAGCTGCTGGTAGTACTCGATCTCTCGTGCGTAGGGCAACTCCGATTCGGCCAGCTGGATCAGCACCCCATGGGTCTCCCGGGGATGGAGAAACACCTCTTTCCATGCCGGATTCTCAAAGTTCGGCTTCACCGGCCGCCAGCCAAGGTCTTCAAGCTCACGCATGCGGGCTTCGATATCGCGGACCCGGAGCGTGACGTGATGCAGGCCTTCTCTCCGTGTCTTTAGAAAGTCCCGCAGAAATCCGTCTGAACCAACCGGCTCGAGCAGCTCGATAATGCCGCCTCCTGGGAACTGGAACTGCGCCCAGCGGAAGCCCTGGGCTGCCTCGGTGGCGCCCATCAGGTAGCGCGCGCCCAGCACATCCCTGATCAGGGGGACCATCGCCGCGATCTTCCAGGTGGCAATCGATACGTGGTCCAGCCGGTCGGCGATACCTCCGCCGCTCGTCTTCCATCCCATGGCGGCCGATTCTATGCCTACGCCAGACGCCGGCCGGCTTGGAGCAAGCGCACCACGCGGCTCGCTGCGCGCACCAGTAGCGGCCGCGCTTGCGCGATGGCATCGTCGAGTGAGCCCGGCTCCACCACCGTTGCCTCCACCCCGTCGAAGAGGAGGGACAGCTCGGCTTCATCGGCCACGCTGCCGCCCAAGCCCACGACCAGGATGCCGGCATTCCGCGCATGCCGGGCGACGGCTGCCGGCCCCTTGCCGAAGCGTGCCGTCTGCGAGTCGAGCCGGCCTTCGCCGGTGATCACGAGATCAGCCCCCCTGATCCGGTCATCCAGGTTGAGCGCCTGCATCACCATCTCGGCGCCCGGGCGCAACCCCGCTCCCGTGAAGGCCACCAGCCCGGCCCCAAGACCCCCCGCCGCGCCGGCACCGGGCAGCGCCTCGACGTCCACGCCAAGATCCCGCCGGATGATCTCGGCGACATGCCGGAGCGCCGCGTCGAGCTCGGCCACCATCGCCGGCGTGGCCCCCTTCTGGGGTCCGTAGACCGCACTCGCCCCGCTGGGCCCCGTCAGCGGGTTGGTGACATCGCAGGCCACGTCGACGACTGCCTCCTTCCAGTTCGCGTGCACGCCTCCCACGTGGATCCGTGCCAGCCGTTTCAACGCCAGCCCGCCAGGCGGCAGCTCATGACCCCGGTCGTCCAGGAGGTGGTAGCCAAGCGCCTGCGCCATGCCTGCGCCTGCGTCATTCGTCGCGCTGCCCCCGATACCCACGATGAAGTGGCGCGCTCCCGCCTCGTAGGCGTGCTGCAGCAGCTCGCCGACTCCGTAGGTGGTGGTGACGCGTGGATCACGCTTGTCCGCTGGCACCAGCGCCAGGCCGGCCGCCTTCGCCATCTCGATAACGGCTGTTTTCCCGTTATCGATCACGCCATAGTCGGCATGCACTGGATCCATGAGCGGCCCGCGCACGCGCAGCGTCCGACGCTCACCGTCGGTTGCAGCGATCAGGGCGTCGACCGTCCCATCGCCGCCATCGGCTATCGGCACGAGGACGAGGTCGGCATCGGCCGCCGCAGCCAGGACGCCGTCGCGAATCGCTTCAGCGGCCTGGAGGGCCGACAGCGAGCCCTTGAACGCGTTGGGGGCGATCACGATGCGCATCAGCGCATCAAGCGCTAGTAAACCGGCGTCAGCCAGTCACGGTACTTGCTATTGCGCCCGCGGACGATGTCGAAGTAGAGCTTTTGCAGCCGGGTTACCACCGGCCCCACCTGGCCGTCGCCGATCGGACGGCGGTCGACATCGATCACCGGCGAGATCTGCGCCCCGGTGCCGCAGAGAAAGATTTCGTCAGCGATGTAGAGCTCGGAGCGATCGATCGATCGCTCAATGACTTCTAGATCGAGTTCGTTACGCAGCAGCTCGATCATGCCGAGCCGGGTGAGACCCTCCAGGATGTTGTCGGAGGTGGGCGGCGTGAACACCTTGCCGTCGCGGAGCACGAAAATATTTTCCGCGCTGCCCTCGCAGACATGACCCTCGTGGGTGAGCATGATGGCCTCGTCGAAGCCGTTCTCCATGGCTTCCGTCTTGGCCAGCGCCGAGTTCACGTAAATGCCCGTGATCTTGGCCCGGGCGGGGGCGGCATTGTCATCGATTCGCCGCCAGGTCGACACCATGCAGCGGATGCCGCGCTCGATGTCGACGTAGTTGCCGAACGGTGTGACGTAAATGGCAAACGAGTCTTTCAGATTATGGAGGCGAACGCCGATCTCTTCCGAGCTCTTGAAGGCCAGTGGCCGAATATAGATATCCTGTCGAAAATTGTTCTTCCGGACGAGCTCGATGCTGGTTTTGCAGAGCTCGTCCAAGCTAAGCGGGATCTTGAGCTTTAACACCTTCACCGAACGCTGCAGGCGGGCGAAGTGCTCGCGCAGCTTGAGGATGAAAAGCTGCTCGTGCTCGGAGCTCCAGTAGCCGCGGATCCCCTCGAAGACGCCGGTGCCATAGTGCAGGGCATGGGTCATCAGGCCCAGCTGGGCGTCGGCGTAGCGTTTGAACTCGCCGTCGAGAAAGACCCAGTACTGCGCCTGCTCTTTCCGTCGGGCCTCAGCCGCGCGGGTGATGCCCTCTGCCTTGATCGCCATCCGGGGACGACCTCCTTTTGCCTTGTGAACAGGCTTTAAGAACTGGGTCCGAATGTCTTTCTCCCAGACCTGCGTCGATTATATGCCCGCTTCCGCGAACCGGCATAGGGTCCAATGGATGTAACGAAACGGGCGGGAAATGAGTTCAAAAAATGCTGTGCTAAGCTTGGGGCGCCGGTGGCACCCTTACGGATGAACCCCCGGGTGGTGCGCTGGTTCACCCCCGGCCTCCACGTTAAACGTTGGCTCGTCCTCCTCATGGTTGGGATGGTCCTCATCAGCCTGGGGATCGGCTACGCGCTGGCCAACGTCTACCGGTCGGGCCTTCACCTTCCCTACATCTTTTACTATCTGACCCTCCAGTTCCTTGACCGCTACGTCAGGGGCGCGCTCTTCGCCGCCCTCGGACTCAGCATCATCCTGTTCGCCCTCTACAAGCTCACCCAGTCGGTGCTGGGGCCCTTCCTGCCGGGGCGGGACCGAGCGCTGTCCGAGATCATTTACAACTATCGGTTCCTGCAAAAAGGCCCACGGGTCGTGGCCCTGGGGGGCGGCACCGGGCTCTCCACCCTGCTGCGCGGGCTCAAGAAATACACCGGAAACCTGACCGCGATCGTGACGGTGGCCGACGACGGCGGCAGCTCGGGGCGGCTGCGCGCGGAATACCGCATCCTGCCACCCGGCGACTTCCGGCAGTGCATCACGGCCCTGGCCGACGTCGAGCCCCTGATGACCACCCTCTTCCAGCACCGCTTCAAGGAGGGCAGCCTGAACGGGCACTCCTTCGGGAATCTCTTCATCATGGCCATGGCCGAGATCACCGGCGACTTCGAGCACGCCATCCGCGAGTCCGGGCGAGTCCTGGCCGTCCGCGGGCAGATCGTGCCGTCGACGCTACGCGACGTCACCCTGATTGCCGAGATGGCCGATGGTCAGACCCGGGTCGGCGAGTCGAGCATTCCCCACCCTAACGGTGACGACGGCAATGGCGCCGTTGCCACGGCTATCAAGCGCGTCTTCCTCGAGCCGGAACCCACCATCAACCCGGAAGCCGAAGAGGCGATCTTGAATGCCGAGATGATCGTCGTCGGGCCCGGGAGCCTTTACACCAGCATTTTGCCGAACCTCGTCGTCGACGGGATGGCCGAGGCGCTCAAAGCCTCGCCCGCGATCAAGGTCTTTGTTTGCAACGTCGCGACCCAGCCCGGCGAGACGGACGCGTTTCGGGTCAGCGACCACCTCAAAGCCATCGAGGGTCACATGGGCACCAACATCTTCGACTTCGTCGTGGTCAACAGCAACAACAATTTCCCGTTGCCGCCATCGGCCCAAACGGCCGGCATCAAGCGAGTCGTCTACGACCCGGCAACTGTGAACCAGCGCAGCATCCATGCGGTGCTGGTGGACGTCGTCAACTCGCGGATCTCGACCCACCACGATCCCGACAAGCTGGCCCGCGCCATCATGAAGAAGATCTGGAGGTCGTAACCAGCTTCGGTTGGCTGCGGCGCGCCTGATGCCGCTGCCACCATTGGGTGAACCAGTCTTCTCCGAAAAACGCGGCGCCGGCAAAGATCACCGCGCCGACGATGTCGACGATGTAGTGCTCGCCCAGGTAGACGATGCTGAGCCAGACGCCGGCGGTGTAGACCAGCGTGGGCCACGCGCGGCGACCCCAGAGGCGTAAGGCGAAGAGCGCGCCCAGCAGCGGGAACGCGGCGTGGAGCGACGGCATCGCCGCGTACTGATTGGGCGTCAGCCAGTGGTAAACGGTGGCCGGTATGGGAATGCCGGGCAGGTCCGTAAAGCTGGGCAGCGTATGGTCGATGATCTTCACGATGCCGGGAACCGCCTTCCATGGCGGAGCGACCGGAAGCAACAGATAAAACACAAACGCGGCAAACGACATCGCGATCAACGCGCGTGAGAAGCGCAAAAAGGTCCGCCGGTCGACGATCCAGAACAGGTACCCAAGCCCAAGCGGAAACGCAAAGTGCAGGAAATAGAACATGGTGGCGGCGATGTCGTACCAGCTCAGCTGGCCCGCGTGGTAGAAGGCCTGCTGCAACGCCAGGCTCGGTACCAGCCCGAAGCTGACCCACCGCTCGAGGGCGGTGACGTCATGGATCGGCATGCCGAATTCCCCACCCAGACCCCGCAGGTACTCGTAAGACAGAAAGAGAATCAAAAATGGAACCCAGTCCGCGAGAAAGAGCTTCGCGCGTCCAAGCACCAGGGCCGCGATCAGCATCAGGATCAACAGCCGCTCGGGTGAGACCGAAAGGTGCAGGACGAAGACCATGAACAGGGTGACCACGGCCAGGTAGCCGCCCACCAGGGAGGGGAGTAGCCAGGAGCGCCGGCGGGCTAGAGGAGGACGCTGCTCCGCGTCAGCCGGCTGCACCGAAAGAGCTTACCTGCGGGAATCGCGCGACCCCGAGCTTCCTTAGATCCTCCTGAGAACCCTTAGCCTCAGATGGGATTTCGCCGGGAGCGCCGTTATATTGGGGCTGAGATGGCGGAGACGGCCCCGGATGCGACGCCGGTCCGCAACCCAAGGGTGCTCGTTGTCGACGATGAGCGCAGCATCGTGGACTTCCTTCGGCTGGGTCTGCAGTACGAGGGATTTCAGGTGCAAACAGCGCCCGACGGGCAGGCCGCCCTGCGCCTGATCAGTGAATTCAAGCCGCATGTGGTGGTCCTCGACGTGATGATGCCGAAGCTCGACGGGCTGGCGGTGGCCGAGGCGATCCGGGGCAACAAGGACACGGGGGTCATCATTCTGTCCGCTAGAGACGAGGTCGCGGACCGGATCAAAGGGCTGGAGGTCGGCGCGGACGACTACCTGGTCAAGCCGTTTGACTTCGGGGAGCTGCTGGCGCGGATTCGGGCGGTGATGCGCCGGCGGAATCCTGGCGCCGGCCCGGAATTGCAGGTCCAGGACATCGTCATGAACGAAAGTAGTCGCGAGGTCCACCGCGCGGGGCGCCCGATCGAGCTCTCGGCCCGTGAGTTCGACCTCCTGCGGCTGCTGATGATGCACCCCAACCAGGTGCTGCCACGCGACCGAATCCTCGACCAGGTTTGGGGCTACAACTTCTTCGGCGACGCGAACAACGTCGAGGTATATGTCCGTTATCTAAGGCAGAAGCTCGGCGACGAGAAGCACCAGCTGATCCAGACGGTGAGGGGCGTCGGGTACCGGCTCAAGGCATGAACCACAGGCCGCGCCGCAGAGGGCGCGGTTGATCATGGCTCGCTTTCGCTCTCTACGCTGGCGCCTGACGGCTTTTTACCTCGGCCTGCTCGCTGTGCTGCTTCTCGTCGGCGGCTTCGCCCAATATTTCGCTGCGCGCGAGGTTCTGTTTCGGACCAATGCCCAGGTCCTGACCAGCGAGTACGCGGCCGTTCTCACCGCCTTCCGCAAACAGAATGCGAATCGTCCGGCAGCGGCGCTGCGCGCGCTCATCCTCTCGAATCAATTCAGTAACCAGCTGGCGTCCCGGCACACATCGGCCGCCATCTTCGACGTCAACGGCGGTCGGCTGGCACAGGCGCCGGCGAGCCTGAGTTCGACCGAAGACGTCCCCACCCTGACGACTCAGCAGTACCTCGATGCCCTGGGCGTCGGACCGCAGGCTTACTACATCGCGACCTCCGGCGACGGCTCGACCCATCTCGTCGTGCTCAACGTGATTCGAAACGGCGCGAAGGCGCTTGGGCTCGCCCAGCTTTCGATT
>VBEW01000109.1 GCA_005889225.1 Chloroflexota bacterium
ACATCATCGATGCCCCCGAGGTCGTCAGGCGCCGATGGCAGCTGGAAGGTGCGTACGAAGCCATGCAGCGCTTCTACGACCTGGTGCTCGTGTACGGGAGCCGGGACGTGTTCGACCTCGCCGATCAGTACCGCCTCCCGGAAGGCGTGGCCAGGAAGGTCCGGTATTGCGGTTATCTCTGCACTCCCGCCGTCGCGCGCTATCCGGAGCGTATCCGCGCTCAGTACGCGAACGGTGCCAAGGCCGGCACCAAGTTGGTGGTGGCGATGGCGGGCGGCGGGGCCGATGCATATCCGATGATGCGAGCCGTGCTCGACACCCTGCCCGCTCTCCAGGCGAAGGAGCGAGTCGCGCTGGTGATGATCGTGGGGCCATTCATGTCGCCGGCAGAGCGCCGCGATCTCCAGAGCCGTGCGAAGGGACTACCGGCGCAGGTTCGCATCACCGTCTCCGACCCGCTCAGCTACATCTACGCCGCCGATCTCGTCATCGCGAGGGCGGGTTACAACACCACGATGGAGATTCTCCGGTCGTCGACCCCCGCGTTGTTGATCCCGCGGCCCGGTCCCAGCGCCGAGCAGCGAATGCGCGCGCGGCTGTTCCAGGAGAGAGGGTGGGTCGATGCGCTCGACCCGGACGACGTGAGCAGCGGCACGCTGGCCGAAGCGATCGCCAGGGGGCTCCGCCGCGACCCAGCGGTGCGCGTCCGGTGCCGCCCCGATCTCGGGGGCCTGTCGGCCGCGGTCGAACAGCTCGTCTCGCTGTTGCGAACCGCAGGTCTGGAGCAGCGGCACGCTCCGATCGCTGAATAATGATGTCCTCAGCCGCCCGTCGCGCGCCGAGCCATTGGTACCTCGGCATCGATCGGCGTCTTCCGGAGCTGCCGGCGGCATTCGACCTTCCGGCCGTCTCCAGGCTTTACGAGGAGCGGTGGCCCGGCGGAGCGCAGCGGGGGCTCAGGGTCCGCGCCCGGAAGGTTCGCGAGGTCGACTACCAGCCGTCGGCTCGTTGTGTGGTGGCCCACGAGCTGACCTTGAAGCGCGGCGGCGATGAGCCCGTGGGAGGCGGCCATCCCGAGCCTCCTCACGGGATACGGGTCGGTGCTCCCCCTTCCCGACGTGCGGTGAGCAGCCCGCTACGAGGCCGCCTCGATGCTGAAGATCGCGGGCCAGCGCTTCCGGAAGCTGGATGTGAGCGATTGGGCGCCGGTGCCCCAGCTGCTCGACGAGGCGCGAGCGTTGCTCGGGCTCCCCTCCCCCACAGCTGCCTCTCGTCCAGCGGTCCACACGATCCCTCCCTCCGTCCGGGCGGCACTCGACCCGTAGGACAAACACTGATGCGCCGGACGCCTCACATCACAGTAGGTCTCGGAGGGCGCGACGATGAGCGCTTCAGTCTCCTGCGGAAGGGTATCTATCGGGCCATGCCGCGTGAGTCTGAGCCGCGGCTGAACATCGGATACGTCGTCAGCACATGGCCGCGGCTGTCGCAGAAGTTGGCCGTCGGAAGCCGAGCCTCGTGAAACGCGGGAACCGACCGAGCCTCGTCGCTGGTCGAGCCGCCGCGGCGCTGGACAACCGGCAAACAGCTTCGTTTGCGGCTCCGCAGCCCCCGGCTCCCGTGACAGACGGGAGGTCCGCGAGGACCCGCACCGTTTTCCTTTACGCACAAGATAACCGAGGGCTGGGACACATCAATCGGACACTCACCATTGCCCGCCACATCCTGGAGGCCTATCCGATCTTCGTCGCCTACATCGCGACCAAGTCTCGCATAGCCGGCGCCTCCACGTTGCCCGAGCGATGCGACTACATCAAACTGCCCACACGTTTGGCTCCCCCTACGATCCGGCAGACCGAGGATGAAGAAGAGGCAGCCTCACGACAGTTCCGAGAGTTGCGCAGTCAGATCCTGCGCGACGCTGCGCAGGGGTTGGCCCCGGACCTCGTTCTGGTGGATCACGAGCCGCTGGGCTCCGGCGGAGAGTTTCGCGACGGTCTCTACGCACTGAAAGCGCGGCGCCCCGCCACCAGATTCGTCTTTGGCATGCGCGACATCATGGACGATCCCGGCAAGATCCGCGCGCTCTGGCAGGAGTTGGGAGTCTACGAGGCCTTCGAGAACCTCTACGATGGCATCGCGGTGTATGGCTCGCGCAACCTCTACGATGTGGCGGAAGCCTACGCGATCCCGGTGTCGGTCCGAGCCAAGCTTCATTACTGTGGCTACATCGTCCGCGATCTACCCACCATCGATCCAGGCCTGCTGCGCCGGAAACATGGGTTGCCGGAGAACGGACGGTTGGTCTTGGCGACCGTGGGAAGCGGCAGCGATGGGTATCCGGTGCTCGCGGCCGCACGGGCGGCCATGGAGCTCCTGCAAACGACGTTCACGGATCTGAGCATGATCCTGGTGGCGGGGCCGTTCATGTCAGCCGCCGAGCAGGCGATGCTCGACGCGCGAGCCACCGCGACGTGTCGCGTGTCACCCGAGGCCGATACGTTCCAGCTGATGGCGGCTGCCGACGCTATCGTGAGTATGGGCGGCTACAACAGTGTGTGTGAAGCACTGGTCGCGGCGCGACCGCTCGTGATCGTGCCGCGGGCCACGCACAAGATCGAGCAGCAAATCCGAGCCGAGGTTCTGGCGGCACGCGGTTTGGCCAGATGGGTCCACCCGAAGCAATTGAACGGCGACTGTCTCGCCGAGGCGCTGGAGTGGGCGCTCCGCTGCGATCAGCGGGCCCACAGGCGACGCGTCCGGGAGATCATTCCGTCGTTCGACGGAGCCGCCCGGCTGACCGCGTACCTATCGCGCTGGCTCGGCGGTGATTGAATGCGCTTCCGCTTCAAGCCCACGGCCGAGCAACGCGCCGCCCTGAGGGCGCAGTTGACGCGTCTGCAGCAGCCGGCGCCGGTGCTGGAAATCCTCGACTCCGTTTTGCCGGCCGACTTCAAGCCGACCGGCGTCATCTGCACGGTGCAGAGTGCGCATTCGGACCGCTTCGTGCTGCAGGCGCAGGTCCGATCGGCTGGCGGGGAGGAGCGCGCCTATGCGCTGAAAGTGTATTCGGACGACTTCGGAGAGCAGGTGTGGGCGCACGCCCAAGCGGTCGCGCGGCACCACCCACGGAACGGCAACGGGCTGTGCTTGCCGAGTCGGTACGTCCCACGTGAGCGGATGCTCGTGTTCCCGTGGGTGGACGGCCTGTTCCTCTCCGAGATCGTGGACGACCGCAAGCCAGAGCTGTTGCGACAGGCGGCCAGGGTGGCGGCGGACCTGCACGGCTTGGCCATCGTACCGGAGCAACTCACGACTGCTGAAATGATCGTCGCCGAGACGCGGGCCCGGTGTCATCGCCTGCGCGCGCGTTGGCCTGACACCGCGCTGATCGTTGCGCCGCTAATGGCCACCCTTGAGGAGGCCGTGAACTTCCTCGATCCGGCCGATCCCGCTCCGGTCCATGGAGACATGGCGTCCGGGCAGTTCCTGTGGACGGGGGACCGACTCGTCCTACTCGACTTGGACATGTTCGGTTACACCGACCCTGCGTACGACGCCGGTCACTTTCTGGCGCAGCTGGCACGGCGCTGTCTGTGGGATCGCACGCTACCGGCGCACGCGGATCAATGGCTTGCCTGCTTTCGGGACGCCTACCTGGCCGCGATGCGTCGGGTGTCCCCGCGCAACGTAGCTTTCTACGAGAGCGTCACGTTCGTGCGCAAGATCTACACGATCTGTCGCAGACAGATGCCCGATCGGGCGCAGCTCGTGCCGCAGCTCGTCGCGCAGGCGCGGGTGGCGTTGGAGGTCGTGGTGTCTTCGGGGAAGTCCCGATGAATGCGTCGTCGGCCACGCTGAACCCTGAAGACACGCGGGCCCTGCTGGCCGCGGCGCTGCACGAGGTTCACGGGGCTGACGCGGAGATCGAGACCTGGACCGCGGGTCCCCTCTCCAAGCGGGGGAAGCGTCGGGTGGTGCGGTACGATCTCCACGCCCGGGTGGCAGGCGCCCCTCATGTGCAGCGCTACCAGTGGGTGGGCAAGTTCTACGAGCGGGACGAAGACGCCCACGCGATCGCGACGATTCTCCGTGAGCTGGCCGCCACCGGGTGCGGCGCCCGCGGTGGCTTCGTCGTTCCGACCGTAGTCGCCTACGACGCCCCGCGTTGCCTCCTCCTGTTGACGTACGAGTCGGGCGAGTCGGTCACCAAGGCGATCGCACGAGACGCGCCCCGCGTGCTGGCGGTGATCGGGCGCGCGCTGGCCGTCTTGCACGCCGCGCCCGTCTCCCCCGACGGGATCAGGGGTCCCGCCGCCGTGCTCGGGGACGTGCGGCGACGGATCGCGGATCTCTGCGCCCGGTTTCCGGCGGAGGCGGCGTCCCTACGGGACCTGCTGATCCGGCTCGAGCGCCGGGCACCGCCGGCGCCGGCAACCCCGTCGTTCCTGCACGGGGACCTGGGCCTCGTGCAGCTCCTGTGGAACGCCGGCAGGATCGTCGTCCTCGACTTTGACGACTGCACGCGAGGCGATCCGGCTCTGGACCTCGGCAATCTCCTGACCCAGCTGCGCCGGCTCACCCTCCGCAAGCCGGGCAAGCTGCCGGACTTCACCTCGCTGCGACGGGGCATCCTCGCCGCCTACCAAGCCTGTGCTCGGCACGATCCGGGTTTGGCGAACCGGGTCGCCTGGTACGAGCAGACGGCGCTGGTGGGGAAGATCCACTCTCTGACTTTCGACAGGACTCGGCACCCGGAGGCCGAAGCGATCCGGCGGCGACAGGCCGAGGCGATGAGGCTTTTGACATGCGAACACGCTTCCATCACGTCCTTCTGACGCACCTGCGTCAGGTCAAAGGGGGCCTGTTCCTGGCCACCCTGTGCACCGTGGGCGTCAGCGCGGCTGGGCTGCTGAAGCCCTGGCCGCTGAAGATCATCCTGGATCACGTCATCCTGGGTAAACCGCTGCCTCGGTCTTTGGGGTTTCTCCCGGGCATCCTGAGCGACGGCGGGACGCCGTTGCTGGTGGCGGCGGCGGGCAGCATGGTGGTGATTGCGCTGGGTGAGGCCCTCTGCGCCTCCTTCCAGATCTTCATCAGTTCGTCCGTGGGTTACCGGGTGGTCTACGCCCTGCGCTGGGAGCTGTTCGCACATCTGCAAAGACTGTCACTGTCGTTTCACAACCGGGCGATGTCGGGCGATCTGATGAGCCGAATCGCCGGGGATACGAACGATTTGAAGGACATCTTCTCGGATTCCATTCTGGAGTTCTGCGCCAACACGCTGATGGTCCTCGGGATGTTCGCGATCCTGTTCGCCCTGGACTGGAGGGTCGGCTTGATTGCCGTGGCCACATTGCCGTTCCTGTGCTACAGCCTGTTTCATCTCTATCTCAAGAGCAGGACTTCGGCCAAGAGGCAAAAGAAGCAGGAGGGCCAGGTGGCCTCCCGCATCACCGAGGTGCTCACGTCCATCTCGCTGGTGCAAGCCTACGCCCGCGAGAGACACGAAGAGGAACGATTCCACTCCGTGACGGCCGAGACCATGCGGGAGAGCATCCGCACCGCCCGGCTCAAGGCGGCCGCCAAGCGGTCATCGGAAATCATCACGGAGGTGGGAACGGCGGTGGCGGTCCTGTTCGCGGCGCTTCAAGTCCTCAACGGCGCGATGCTGCCCGGCGAGCTCGTCCTGGTCGTCGCCTACCTGAACAACATGTACAAGCCCCTGAAAGGCCTGGCCAAGCTCTCCAGCGACTTCGCCAAGGCCATGGGGAGCGCGGACCGCATCTCCGAGGTCTTGGACCTCGAGCCGGAAATCCAGGACCGCCCCGACGCCATCGACGTGACTCGCCTCAAGGGCGAAATCGTCTTCGACCACGTGTCCTTCGATTACGGCGACGGCAAGGACGTGCTGAAGGACGTTTCCTTCACGATTGCCCCGGGCCAACGGCTGGCGCTCGTGGGCGCGTCCGGCTCGGGCAAGTCCACCATCGTCAGCCTGATCTTACGACTCTACGAGGCCCAGGAGGGGGCCATTCTCATCGATGGGGTCGACATCCGGCAGTATCGTCGCGAGTCGTGGCGTCGCCAGATCGGACTCGTGCTGCAGGAATCGATTCTGTTCGGCGCGACCATCCGGGAGAACATCGCCTACGGCCAACCCGAAGCCAGCCTGGAGGAGATCGTGAACGCGGCGAAGGCGGCGCATGCCGACGAGTTCATCCGCGAGCTGGAAGACGGTTATGACACGGTCATCGGCGAGCGCGGCGCCACGCTCTCTGGGGGGCAGCGCCAGCGCATCGCCATCGCCCGCGCGCTCATTCGCAATGCTCCGGTCCTCATTCTGGACGAGCCCATGACGGGGCTCGACGTGGAGAGCGAGGCGAAGGTGCGCGAGGCGCTGGAGCGCCTCATCCCCGGCAAGACCTGTCTCATGATCACCCACGACCTGCCTTCGATTGCGGACGCCGACCTGATGCTGGTGCTCGAGGAAGGGCGGATCATCGAGCGTGGCACGCATGCCGAGCTGGTGGCGTCGAGCGCCCGGTACCGGCAGCTGTACGAGCTCAGTGTCGAGCAACCGGCCACCGATCTTTCGACGTGAAGAGCATGGCGGTCCCCGTGCGCAACCAGGAACTCCCCGCCGCCTGGCAGGAGGGATTTCCCGCCGATCCTGACTTCCCGCAGCTGAAGATCGCGAGCGATCCCGGACTGATGCTCGAGGTCTTCCGGGCGCATCTGAAGCCGGTGGCCGGACGGCTCTATCACATCGAAGCCTGCCTTCCGGTTCGGTTCCGGTGCCGGCAGTCGCGCTGCGTCCTGCAGTACAGTCTGCGGCTCCGCGAGCTCACAACGGGTCGCCAGTGGGACCAGTGGGTGACCGGCCTGGTGTATGCCGCAGAGGGCGAGGCCGAGCGGCTCTGGCAGGCGATGCGGGCCGCCGATCCGGGCCGGGAGATTCCGGAGCGCTGGCTCACGTTCGAGCCGCTGGACTTCATCCCCGACCTCCAGATGGTGGTGGAGGTCTTCCCCTATGACCGCAGGCTTCCCAATCTGCGCCGCGTGATGGGCGGAGCCCGGCGCGAGTTCGAGCCGATGGTCCTGGACCGCCTGGGGCCCGGCCAGTGGTCCGCCGAGGAGCGGACCGTCGAACCGACGCGCTACCGGACGGAGCTGGGGGCGGCGCTCAAGTACACGCTGGAGGCCCGCGAGGCGCTGACGGCGAGAAGCACAACGCTTCGTTGCTACGTGAAGGTCTATCGCAACGAACACGGGGCGGAGACGTTCGACCTGCTGCGGGCGTTGTCGGAGCGGGCTCGGGCGGGGCAGCGGGGCTACTCCGTGGTCAGGCCCATCACCTATCTCAGCGAGCTGCGCAGCCTCGTGCTGGAGGAGGCCCCGGGCACGGCGCTCCAGCAGATTCTGCTCCAGGGTCGCGACCCGGCCTCGGCGGTGCGCGCGGTGGCCCGGGCCGTGGCCGCCTTCAATCAGGATGACCTGGGAATCACGCGGCGGCATTCCCTCGCCGACCAGCTCGACGATGTGAAACGGGCATCGAGCCTAGTTCAATGGGCCTGGCCGGAAGCGCGCGCGGAGGTCGAAGCGATGACGGCCGCCGTCGTTCGGGGTCTGGGAGAAGTTCCGCTGGCGCCGATCCATCGGGATCTGAAGCCCGACCATATTTTCTTGTGGGGCGACCGCGTGATCTTCATCGACTGCGATTCGGTTGTCCTGGGCGATCCCGTCCGAGATCCCGCCCATCTCTTTGCCCATATCGCAGGCCGGGGCGGCCTGGACTCGATGCCACGCGAGCAGGCGCGCGCAGGCGCCGCTGCGTTCGTCGAGGAGTACTTCGGTCATGTCCCCAGGCCGTGGCGCGAGCGGTTTCCGCTGCATTGCGCCGGCGCCCTCATCGAGGTGGCGGCCGGCATCTTCAAACGTCAGGAACGCGAGTGGCCCAGAAAGCTGACGGCGGCTGTCGAGGAGGCTCAACGCGCGTTGTCAGGCGGATTCAGATGAGACCGACCACCCCTCGCGATCATCAGCCTGCTGCGGACGGCGCTGCATTACCTGGCAGAAGCCAGGGCGTACGCATCGCGAAGATCCCGGCCGTCCTCGAGGAGGAAATGGCATGTCGTCCGCGGCTAGAGTCCTAGACGGGCGCACGGCGCGCTTCAGCCGCGCCCAACTCGATCCGCTGCTCAGCCCGGTGCTTCAGTCTGAACTGCCGGGTCTGGCGATCGCGCTCGACGAGGACGCCATGCGCCCGCTGTTGCAGGCAACGCTCTTCGGCGATGGGGCCCGCTACCAGATCGACCGCTGCAACCCCGGCCGGGCGATATATCTCGGGGGCGATTTCTGCGGCGTGCGCTACGAGCTGGAGGTTCGTGACACCGCCTCCGGCGACACGATCGAGCCGCTGGTGATGGGCCGCGTCTTTCGGGATCACAAGGCGCGCGCTGCGTTCCTGCGCGAGAGGCTGGAGCCGGTCGCCGCCCGGCTGCGCGGCCGCCCAGAACTGGCGATCTTCCGGACGCCCATCGCGCTGTTGGAACCGGCGAGCATGGCGGTCCATGTCTTCCCAATCGACCCCGAGCTACCGGCCGTCGGCGACGCGACTGATCGCCGGCGGCTGATCGAACTGCTCGGCGCGCGCTTGCCCGACGTGCGGGAGGGGCATTTTGCGATCCGGGATTGCCGGGTCGAGGTGGCGAACTATGCGCGCTGGCCTCGCTGCACGCTGCGCTATACGCTCGAAGGAATCGCGGCCGGCGGCGCGCCGAGCTGGCGTGTGGTCTACGGCAAGGTCGCCGCCGACGGCTCCGGCGAGCGAACCCTCGCCGTCATTGCCGCGCTGCGCGAGCGGCTGGCGCAGCGTGGCGACCGGGTCAGCATCCCGCGTGTGCTCGGCTTCTGGCCCGATCTGCAACTCCTGCTCCTCGAGGCCATCCCCGGCCGGTCGTTCATCAGCCGGCTGCTGAAGGAGCACCTGACCGGCACGCAGACGCCGCACTCCAGCACGCCGTCGCTGGCGGAGGCGATCGCCACCTGTGGGCGCATCGCGGTGGCCATTCACACCACGAAGATCGGCTTGGGCAGCCGGCGCGCGCTCGACGATGAACTCGGTTGGTCGGAGCGAAGCATCCAGGCGCTGCGGCGGGTCTCGCCTGACCTCGGCGCGCAGCTTCACGCCTGGCATGGGCAGATCGCGGCCTACGCTCGGCAGGCCCGGCCGCTGGAACCGGGTTTCAGCCACGGTGACTTCACAGGGAGCAATTTAATCTCCGATGGCACGGCGAGCGGGCTGGTCGATTTCGACACCGTCTGCCAGGCCCAGCCAGCCCTCGATCTTGG
>VBEW01000110.1 GCA_005889225.1 Chloroflexota bacterium
GATCGTCGGTCGGCAACCGACAAACTCTATCGCGCTGCCGGGTTACCCATGCGGGCGCACCGCGCCAAGCCCCACACCGTCGCCAACCGGCAGGATGGTGGCCTCCAGCTGCTCGTGGTGCAGAAACTTGTCGTTAAAGGCGCGCAGCGCATCAGTGTTCTCGTCATGCTCGCCGGCCGCGATCCGCCCGCTCCAGGTGAGGTTATCGACCGTGATCACGCCGCCCGGCGCCATCTTTGGCAGGAGCGCGTCGAGATATGCGGAGTATTCCGTCTTGATGGCATCGATGAAGGCGAACTCAATCCCTGGCGCAAGTCGGGGCAGGACGCGCAGCGCCGGTTCGTTGATGACGCGCACCCGGTCGGTGACCCCGGCACGCAGCCAATAGCGGCGGGCGCGTTCGGTGCGAGACCGGTCAGGGTCGATGGTGTCGATGCGACCGCCGGCGGGCAGCGCACTCGCCATCCACAGGGTCGAGAAGCCGATCGCGGTGCCGATCTCGAGCACGCGCTTCGGCGCCACGGCCGTCACCAGCACGCGCAGCAGCCGCCCCACCGCTGCCTGGACGATGGGCACGCCCTCACTCCGGCCGGCCTTCAGCATCTCCTCGAGCACAGGGCCGAGTGGCGGATGAACGCCTTCGAGATATTCGAGGTCGGTGCTAACGGCGGGCACGCGCAGCCTCCACCGATGGGAAGTGGTTCATGGGACCGTGGCCGTGGCCGATGCCGGGGGCGGCGGCCAGCGCCCGGGTGAGATACTCGCGAGCCTGCCCAACCGCGGCGGCGAGATCGACACCCTGGGCGAGCGAGGCCGCGACGGCCGCCGAGAACGTGCAACCGGTCCCATGCGTACTGGTGGTCGCAATCCGCCGCGCCTCGTACTCGTGGACGCCGTCCGCGTCGACGAGCAGGTCGAGCACCGGATCGTCCTGGCTATGGCCTCCTTTGATCACCACGGCATGCGCCCCGCATTCCATGATGCGCCTGGCGGCGTTCACGCGGTCCTCGCGGCTGCGGATCGGCCGCCCAGCAAGCACCTCCGCCTCCGGGATATTGGGGGTGACAACGCGTGCGAGCGGCAACAGTTTCCGCCTCAGCGCGTCGACGGCATCGTGCTTGAGCAGTCGGTCACCGCTCTTCGCCACCATCACCGGGTCCACGACCAGCGGGCGCAACTCGTGCCGCGTGATGCCGTCCACGACCGCCTCGATGATCGCAGCGCTCGCGAGCATGCCGGTTTTCAGGGCGCCGATCGAGAAATCCTCGGCGACGGCATCGATCTGTGAGGCGATGATGCCCGGATCGATTTCCTGGACGGCGCGGACACCCACGGTGTTCTGGGCGGTCACGGCCGTGATGACGGTCAGCCCGTAGACGCCGAAGGCGGCGAACGTTTTCAAGTCCGCCTGGATCCCGGCGCCGCCGCCCGAATCGGACCCCGCGATGGTGAGCGCGACCGGTAGCGTCATCGCCGCCCCAGGGCCAGGTAGACGGCGGCGCCCGTGACCGCGCCGACGTACCCGGAGATATCGGTGTTGTGCAGCAAGTTGACCGCCAGCGGGCTCTGCCATAACGTCGAATCGACGAACGGCACCGCCACCGCCAGTCCGATCAGCCAGGCCACCACCGCCCGGCCCCGCAAGAGCACAAGCGGGCCGGGTCGGCGGCGGAAGACGAACATGTCGACGAGCACCACCGCGGCCCACGACGGCACCCACAGGTAGGTGATCAGGAGGAAGTTCGTGTACTGGTCCTTGAAGTTGGACACGAACATCGCGAAGAAGGCCAGGATGCCACCCAGCACGCCGACGGCGAGGGCCGCGGACCAGCGCCGCAGCCGGAGGTTGAGGGCAAGCGCGGACAACCCGGCGGTGTAGACGTCCAGGTAGTTTGCCCAGATCTCGCCGGCGGCGATGAAGAGCAGGAAGGGCACCACCACGGCGAGCGGCGCGCTGGCCGAGATCAGGGCGATCAGGTCGCCGCCTCGATTGGGATCGATGCTCGCCACGAGTACCCCGAGCGCACCGAACAGGAACATCGACGCCGCCGTTCCCGCCGCGATCCAGCCCGCGACGCTTCGCTCGGAGAGCCGCTCGGGCAGGTAGCGCGAGTAGTCCGAGGCAAAGCTGAACCATGAGGCGACGAGGGCAAAGATGACACTGGTGCCCAGCACCCAGGCCGCCAGGTGGTCGGCCCCGTGGACGCTGGGCTGCAGACTCCAGTTGATCTTCGGCAGCAGGGTCACACCCAGGACCACGCAGAAGCCGACAAACACGAAGGCGCCGTACTTTTCGAACACCGCGATCGTCTGGTGGCCGTACACCGCAACCAGGATCGAGACGATCACGACAACCACCAGGGCGAACCCATTGAGCACGTTGCCCTGCGGCAGACCGGCCAGCCGGGCCAGCTGCCCGAGCGCCAGGGCCGCGATCACGCAGTCGACGGCAAACCATCCAACCGCGAGGAACACCGTGAAGAACGCGCCGCCGTAGCCCCCGCGAACCCCGAAGGCGTGCCGGGCCGCGACCACCTGGGTGGTCCCATAGCGTGGCCCCGCGACGCTCAGCAAGCCATGCAGGATGGCCGCCAGCACCGAGCCGACCGCTACGGCCATGATCGCCTCAGCAACACCCAGGCCGAACGTGATCAGCAATCCGCCGGTGATCAGCGACACAAAGTTCGCGAAGGCAGCGACCCAGAGCCAGGCAACATCCCGCGGCGATCCCTTGCGCTCCGTCGATGGGATCGGCTCGATCCCATGGGTCTCGACCTTGAGAAACTCATCAGTGGGAGCAGTCTGCTCGACCACCCGCTGGTCGACCGTACTCATGTCTTCCCTCCGCTGGAATTACCCAGATCAGGTTCGAAGGGTTGGTGGAGCGGTCCACCTCTCAGCGTTCCAAACGCACCCCGTTATTCGAGTATAGCTACCAGTAGCGCTCTTCTTTCCAGGGGTCCGCGGCGTTGTTGTAGCCGTTGCGCTCCCAGAACCCGAGCCGGTCGTGCTGGACCCATTCCAGGCCCTCGAGCCACTTCGCGCTCTTCCAGGCATAACGCTTGGGTACCACCAACCGAAGCGGTCCGCCGTGGTCCGGGGTCAGCGCCGCCCCGTCGTGGCGATAGGCAATCAGGACATCGTCGTCGGCCAGCACCTCGATGGGCAAGCTGGTCGTGTAATCCGCGTCGCAGTGGGCGATCACATACTTCGCCTCGCCGCGCGGCTTGACCAGGGCCACAAGGTCCTTGAAGGCGACGCCCTCCCAATCGTTGTCCAGCCGGCTCCAGGTGGTGACGCAGTGCATGTCGGCGGTCAAGGTCGTCGACGGCAGCGTGCCAACGTCGTTCCAGGTCAGCGTCGCGGGCACATCCACCTCGCCGTAGAGTCGGAGCCGCCAGCGCGTCATGTCGTATCGCGGCGGGCTGCCGTACGAGAGAACCGGCCACTTCTGGGTCAGGACCTGACCGGGTGGAAGCCGATGCGGATCCTTGACCACCCGCGGATCCGGCTCGCGGTCGCGGCGGAAGAGAATCTCAGCCCCCACCGTGCCCTCCCCCAGACGGGGAGCGACCGGAATCGTCCGTGGGGCGCTCGAGTTCTTTGCGGAACTGATCGAAGGCGTCAACGACAACATCGCTGACCCCGTAGACGCTCAGCACCCGCTCGAGTGCTCCCTGGACTTCCGAATCCGAGAGCAGGTCCGTCTGCACCTCGTACCAGGGCACCACGTCGCCGGCGGCCGTCTTCCAGCTCCCGTTCTCGAAGCTGACAGGCACGAACCCGCGCTGGTTGTCGGGCTCCGGTGTCATGACTTGTCCCTAATCTATATCGGCGCGTATGACCCTGCTCGATTCCGTTCCCATCACGGCGTGTCACGAGTGCGTCGCCACGCTGACGCTGCCACTGGCACTCTTTTTCTTACTCGCCGAGACGACCGTTGGTGGTGTCATGACGGTCGCCTTCCTGCGCCTGACCGGCGGGCTCACCCACGGCTTTCTGAAATTCATCACCGTCACCTATGCGATCCTGGCCGCGCTGGCATTCCTCGTCGTGGCGGCCGCCCCGCCGGGGTCGTATCACCGGCTGCTCGCCATCAACCAGTCCGCGGCTGCGGCGCTGGTCTTTCTGCAGGGTTTGCTCGTGCTCGTCATGCTGATCCAGGTTGTCGTCACCTGGCGCCGCCAGGACGCACCCATTCGCAGCTGGCTCCCAACACTGTTTGCGTCGGTGCTGCTGCTGGCCGGGATCGTGGCAACGCTGGGGCCGCTCGCCGGCTCGGCGCCGGGGGCGGCCGCCATCGCCGTCGCTGTCGTCCTGGCCGCGTGGGTGCTTGGTACGGCGACGACCGGGATGTTACTGGGCCACTGGTACCTGGTAACTCCAGCGTTGACCAACGCGCCGCTGTTGCGCGCCATCCAGGTGCTGCTGATCAGCCTGGTCCTGCAGGCGATCTTCTTGCCCCTCGCGCTGGCCGGGCTTGCCCATTCAGGCTCCGTCACCAGCGCTCTCAGCCTGAGCCCGGCGCTTTCGGTCCTCTGGGCGCTCGGCGCGGTCGTTCTGCCGCTCGCCGCCGCCGGCCTGGCCCTGCAAACCTGCCGGATCCGCTCGTTCATGTCGACCACCGGCCTGCTCTACCTGGCGATGATCGCGATCCTGCCAGGCCAGCTGCTGGGTCAGCTGCTGCTCTTCGTCGTCGCGGCCGCCTGACAACGGCGCTACCCGTTACCCGATAGCCGTGGGGACGGGTTTCTCGGGCGGCTAACGGCTTGGCCTCAGCGGCCGTCCGGACCTAGAATCCCCCGTCGCCAATTCAGACCACAAGGGGGATTCTGATTGTCACGTTCAGTTACGAGAGCGGTTCTGATCACGGCTATTCCGATCCTGGCGCTGGCTATCGTCAGCGTGGTGGGGTCGCCCCGGACGCCTCAGGGGGCGGCGGCGAGCGCTCGTCCGATCGAGACCGCCAGGGTGGCGTTTCTCCACCCGGGGCATCCCGTCCTGGCGGGCAAGGTGCGACCCACGGCCACGCCGTCGCCGGCGGTCGCCACCGTGCCTGCCGCACGGCCGCCGGTCGCCGCCCGGCCAAAGCCCGCCGCAAAGCCGGCTCCGCCCGTTTCGAGTGTCGGCGGAGCGGCCGGAGTCCAGTTCAACCTGGTCAACCAGGACCGGGCCGCCAATGGCGTCGCTCCGCTGGCCTGGAGCGGGGCGCTGGCGCGCGTCGCCCAGTACCGCGCCCAGGACATGCTGAATCGGAACTATTTCTCCCATACCGACCCGGCGACCGGCCAGCTGGCCTTCGTCCAGCTGCTCCACCTCTGGGGCATCCCATACAGCAGCGCCGGCGAGAACATCGCCTGGTCCACCAACCCGTCGATGGCCGCGATCAACACGATGTTCATGAATTCCCCCGACCACCGCGCCAATATCCTCAAGGCCGCCTACCACCGGGTTGGACTCGGCGTGGCTAGCAACGGCGCCAAGACCATGGTGGTCGAGGTCTTTTCGAACTAGCCTCAGCTTCGTTCTGGCTGCTTCTCAGCCCCCGGAATTTCCGGAGGCATTTCTGAGTTATTCTGAATACGAAGCGTTCAAGTAAGGGAGAGTCATGAGCAAAGCAGTCCAAGTTACAACCGCCACGTTCGAAGAGCAGGTCCTTCTATCAGACCAGCCTGTGATCGTGGACTTCTACGCCGATTGGTGCGGCCCCTGCAAGATGCTGTCACCGGTGCTGGAGCAGATCGCCGCGGAGCACGTCGACGTCAAGATCACCAAGGTCAACGTCGACGAGGAGCCAGTCCTGGCCGAGCGCTACCGGGTTCGCGGCATCCCGTACGTCGCGATGTTCCGGGACGGCAAGCTGGCGCAACAGGTGGTCGGCTACCGGCCCAAGGCCGCACTCGAGGCCGGTCTGGGCATCGACGCCAAGGTCGCCTAGAAACTCAGTGCGCGGCCCGCAGAGCCGCGCACTCCTCGCATGGGCAAATGGCCCGCAGCAGGCTGAGGCCGTAGATGCCGGTATCGTGGCCGTCCTTCCAGTAGGGGCGGATGCCGAACAGGCCGACCGCCTCCATCTGCGTGAGCTCGACCTGGTCGTCGCTGAGCTGGCTCGTGCTCGCCAACTTTCCCGGAAGACCAGCCTCGCCCGCGCACTCGGCACACGGACACCTCCAGCGGAGCAGCTCGAAGTCGTAAGCCGATTGATGGCCGTCAGCCCACTGGATCGTCAAGAGCCGCCGCGCCCGATCGGCCAGAATGTCGAGCGGGCGCTCACGGTCGGCCGGATCGCTGCTCTGAGGCCTCAGCGTGCTTGGACCGCTACGGCTTAGGCGGCCTCGTCGTCCCCAGGCGCGAGCGTCAGGTCGAGGTCCTGCCAGTTGGGCACCCGGCGCAGCTCAGCCAGCTGGAGCATGACGCGCCCCTGGGCCTCGAACACCGCATCGTGCACCGCGTTGAGGTCCTCGGCCGTCGTCGCCTGGATCCGACCGGCGAGCTCGGCATCGTGGCGCGAGGCGTACGCGACCACCTGCTCCCAGATGTCCTCGGGAAGAGCCCGCTCACCCGCCACGCGGAGTTCCTCCAGCCGGGCCAGCAGCGTATCGAGTGCCGCCATCCGCCAGTAGGCGAGCCGGACCGGGGCGTGCATCAGCTCTGCCTCGGCAGCCGCCTCGGACATCGCCCGGACCGCCGACTCGTACTGCGGCGCCGCTTTGCTCGACATCGTCATTCCTTGCAGCACGGTCACTCCCTGTGGACTCCCAACATTGGGGCCTGTCACTCGTACCCGATCCAGATCCCCAATAAACACAATGAGGGCGGACATTTCCGCCCCTTTGGTGGAATCCAGACTATAACAGTATATCTTCGCCCGCCAAAATGGTCAATCGGGTCGGCGCCCTACTCGGATTTGGACTCTCGAGCGAAACCCGGCGTCTGTCCGCGGCGCTTCTCACGCCGCAGATAAATCCGGTCCGGTCCCCCATTCGGTCCCGGCGCCAGGATGGTGAAGAGTTCGAAGCCCTCGTCTCCCAGCTGATTGGCCTCCTCGACGGTGTGGACAACTTTGTACTCAAACGGCATGTCAGCGCCTAAGCATAGCGCCGGGTCAGGCGAGCTCGCCGAGAATTCGAAGTCCCGTCGCGCTGCCGACGATGGCGGCCCGGGCGACGCGGAAGAAGAGGCCGTGCTCGAGGACGCCCGGGATCGCGTGGATGGCCACCCCCAGTTGCGCGTCGACAGTACCGAACGTGGTATCGAGAATCAGGTTGCCGTTGTCGGTCCTGAACGGCTGGCCTGCGGTCGTCCGCAGCTGCGGCCGTCCTCCCAGCGACTCGATCGACCGGCTGGTCGCTTCCCAGAGGAAGGGCAGCACCTCGATCGGGACGGGGCCCCGCCCCAGACGACCAACCAGTTTGCTCTCGTCGGCGATCAGGACAAAGCGCCGGCTGGCAACCGCGACAATCTTCTCGCGCAGCAGCGCACCTCCGCGTCCTTTGAGGCAGTTGATGGTCGGGTCGATCTCATCGGCGCCGTCGACGGCCAGATCGAGGGAACCATCGATCCGCTCGGTGGTCGGGATTTGTCCTTCTTCGGCGAGTCGCCGGCTCTCCGCCGAAGTAGCAACCGCCCGCACCTCGAGACCCGCGCGAACTCTTTCCGCCAGCCCGGCGATGAAATAGCGGGCGGTGCTTCCGCTGCCGAGTCCGACGACGGTCCCGGGTCTGACGAGCTCGAGCGCCCGATCGGCTGCCGCCTTCTTCTGCGCCTCGACTTCGGTTTGGGCGGTTGCCACTTAATTGATAGAACCGATGTCAGGTAGAATCGACGCCATCGGTGGCCTCATGAATAGCACGGCGGGCCGGGTCGCCCGGAAGTTCATCGAAGACCAGGCGCCGAATTGGGCGGCGCTCATCGCCTGGAACACCCTCTTCGCCATGTTCCCCATCGTGATCTTCGCGGCATCGCTACTCGGCTTTGCCCTGCAGCTTTTCGGGCAGGCGAATACCGCGGTGTACACCACGATCTTCAGCGTCATCCCGACGGACACGAGGCAGCAGGATGAACTGATCAAGGCCGTCTCGGGCGTGAAAAGCAACAGCGGCCTGTTGTTCATCGTCGGCCTGCTGGGCCTGCTCTGGGGTGGATCGGCACTGTTCGGCATCATGGAGCAGGCGTTCGCGGTGATCTACCACACGAGGCCCCGGGATTTCACACGCCAGAAGCTGATCGCCGTTGGCATGGTATTCCTGTTCACCATCCTGGTAGGCATTGCGGTGGCCACCTCAGCCATTCTGCCGGCGCTCAAGCATATCCCCAACCTTCCCGACTTCCTGTATTCGGGCGTGGCGACGTTCATCCTACAGGCGATCGTCGGCATCACGGCCGGCGTCATTCTCTTCGGCAGCATCTATTGGGTCATCCCGAACCGGAAGCAGGCGTTCCGCAAAGTCATTCCCGGTGCGCTGCTGGCCGGCATCCTCTTCGAGGTCATCACGCTGCTGTTCCCCCTCTATCTCGCCCTGAACAGGGGGATCAACCAGTACGGGGCCACCTTTGGTCTGCTGTTCGTTCTGATGACGTTCTTCTTCTTCCTCGGGCTGATCACCATGGTCGGTGTAGAGCTCAACAGCGTGATTTATCCGGTGCCCATCGAGCTGCCCGGGAAAGACGCCCATGCCGTGGCCGTTCCGGAGTCGGGACCTGAGGGCGAGCGCGGGCGACGTGCGGCGAGGAATGGCGCGGCGGCGAATGGCCGGCGCGGCATCCCGGCGCGGGCCGCCCTCGGGATGGCCGTCGTGGCGTCCGTCGTGGGCGTTCTCCTCGGCCGGCGCAGCGCAAGTCCTGACTGAGCGCGAATTACACTTAGCTCGTGGCGGTTGAAGCTCTAACTCCGCGGCCATCGTCGGCCAAGGAGGCGTCCCCGGGCCGCGCCTGGTGGATCGAGCCGGCCCTCACGGTTGTCGCGTATTCGGCCTTCGTGATCTACGCAACCTGGTCAGTCTTCGACCAGGTCAACGTGGTCTTCGATCCCTACGTCTCGCCATTTTTCTCGACCTGGCTCGGCTTCGGGCTTGTCAGGTTTCCGATCTTCGGCATTCTGATCCCGATTCTCGCGGTCATCCCGCTCGGCCTCCGAGGAAGCTGCTACTACTATCGAAAGTCGTATTTCCGGTCGTTCTTCTGGGATCCGCCGGCGTGCGCCATCCAGGAGTTGAAGCGAGGCCGGTATCACGGCGAGACGCGCTTTCCCTGGGTTCTGAACAACTATCACCGGTATTTTCTGCTGCTCAGCGTCGTCGTGATCGTTTTTCTCTGGGTGGACGTCGTCCGCGCCTTCACCTACCATGGCCATTTCTTCATCGGCCTGGGCTCGCTCATCCTGCTGCTCAACGTCGTCCTCCTGAGCCTCTACACCTTCACCTGCCACTCGTTTCGATACGTGATGGGCGGCCGGATCGATGCCTTCTCTCGAGTGCTAGCCGGAAAACTCTGGCACCGGGTCGTCATGCTGCTGAACTGGGCCAATCCGCGGCATGGCCTCTACGCTTGGGTCAGCATGTTCTCGGTCGCCCTGACGGACGTCTACGTTCGCCTGCTGATGGCCGGGGTCCTTCACGAGCCGCGCTGGATCGCATGAGCGAGACGTACGAGACACTTACGACGGACGTCCTGGTGATCGGCGCGGGTGGGGCCGGACTGCGGGCCGCCATCGAGGCGGCGGCGGCGGGGGCGCGAGTCGACATCGTGTGCAAGTCGCTGCTTGGCAAGGCCCACACCGTCATGGCGGAGGGCGGCATCGCGGCCGCGCTCGGCAACGTCGATCCCGAAGACAACTGGCAGCTCCATTTCCAGGACACGATGCGTGGCGGCCAAATGATCAACAACTGGCGGATGGCGCAGTTGCACGCGCAGGAGTCTCCCGATCGCGTCTACGAGCTCGAGACCTACGGCGCCCTCTTCGATCGCACTCCGGATGGCCGGGTGTTGCAGCGCGCTTTTGGGGCGCACACCTACCGGCGGCTCTGTCACGTCGGCGACCGGACCGGCCTGGAGATGATCCGCGCGCTGCAGGACCGAGTGGTCCAGCGTGGCATCGACGTGCACATGGAATGGACCCTGACCCGGCTGCTCAAAGATGGCGATCGGGTTGTGGGCGCCTTCGGCTACAACCGCGTCGACGGATCGTTCGTCGCGTTCAGGGCCAAGGCCGTGATCCTGGCGACCGGCGGCTGGGGCCGGATCTACAAAGTCACGTCGAACTCGTGGGAGGGCACCGGCGACGGCGTCGGGATGGGTTTCGAGGCCGGCGCCGAAGTCCTCGATCCGGAGATGGTGCAGTTTCACCCGACGGGCATGGTCTGGCCACCCGGGGTGCGCGGCATCCTGGTCACTGAAGCCGTCCGCGGGGAGGGCGGGTATCT
>VBEW01000111.1 GCA_005889225.1 Chloroflexota bacterium
CTGGAGTACGACCCCAAGAAAAAAGAGCTTTCGTCCCGCGACATCGTCGCCCGATCGATCTACAAAGAAGCCCAGGCCGGCCGCGGGACACCACACGGCGGCGCCTGGCTGGATGTCCGGCATCTCGGCGCGGAGCGCATCAAGACGAAGCTGCCGTCGATGTACGAGCAGTTCCTTCGGCTGGCGGACGTCGACATCACGAAACAGCCGATGGAGGTCGCGCCCACCATCCACTATGCGATGGGCGGATTACGTGTCGATGCCGAGACCGCCGCCACGACGCTACCCGGCCTCTATGCCGCCGGCGAGGTGGCGGCCGGCCTGCACGGCGCGAACCGTCTGGGCGGCAATTCGCTGTCTGACCTGCTGGTGTTCGGGCGGCGCGCCGGTGACGCTGCCGGGGCATTCGTCCGCGACGTAGGACTGGGCCAGATCGACGAGCGGCAAATTGCCGACGAGCAGCAGACGCTGCTACTGCCGCTGAGTGGACAGGGCAAGGAGAATCCTTACCTGCTGCAGCAGGCGCTCCAGCAAGCGATGCAGGACGGCGCCGGCCTGGCCCGCGACGAGAAAGGCTTGAAAGCCTGCCTGAACAGGGTGCTCGAGCTGCGGCAACGGGCGGCCCGCATCCATGTTCCGGGGTCGCGGCGATACAACCCGGGCTGGCATACGGCTCGCGATCTTCGATTCATGCTGACCGTCAGCGAATGCATCGTGCGCGCGGCCATCGAACGGCGCGAAAGCCGCGGCGCGCACTGGCGCCTCGATTACCTGGAAAAAGACGCCGCGCTGGGCCGGGTGAACGTCATTGCCTACGACGAGGGCGGCCAGGTCAAGCTCAGGCAGCGGCCGGTGCCGCAGATGCCGCCGGAGCTGGCCAGCCTTTTCCAGGAGCCGGCGGCAACGCCTGCGGCGACCACCCAGACGCCCGGGCCGAGGCCGCCGGCAGAAAAGCGCGTCCCCGCGTGAGCCCGAAGGCCGCGACGCCGAACGGATCGATCGTGATCCAGGTGTTTCGGGGCGAAGACGCGGCCGGCCGCGAAGAACGCTTCGAGGTACCCGCCGTCGAGGGCATGGTGGTGCTCGACGCCGTGCATTACATCCAGGCCAACTTTGCCAACGACCTGGCCTGCCGCTGGAACTGCAAGGCGGCGAAGTGTGGTTCCTGCAGCGCGGAGATCAACGGCCGGCCCCGGCTGATGTGCAAGACGCGCGTCGACGAGTTCGGGACGGACGATATCCACGTATGGCCGATGCGGGCGTTCCCGCTGATCAAGGACCTGGTGACGGACGTCTCCTGGAATTACGAAGTCAACAAGCAGATCCCCGGGTTCACGCCGGCGGCTAGCGAGCCGGTCCCCTATCGCATGCTGCCGGAGGATACCGAGCGCATCTACGAGTACCGCAAATGCATCGAGTGCTTCCTCTGCCAGGACGTGTGTCACGTCTTGCGCAACCACGACGACAAGTCGATGTACTACGGGCCGCGCTACATGGTCCGCATCGCCGCCCTCGAGATGCACCCGCTCGATACCCAGCGGCGCACCGGCCTGCTGCATGGGAAGGCAGGGGTCGGCATGTGCAATATCACCAAGTGCTGCCAGGAGGTGTGCCCCGAGCACATCAAAATCACGGACAATGCCATCATTCCGTTGAAGGAGCGCATGGTGACGGATTCCTATGACCCGCTCGCCTGGATGGCACGCAAAATCCGGCCGCCCAAGGAGCCGGCGGGCACTGGCGGCGAGGAGGCCGGTGCGCTGG
>VBEW01000050.1 GCA_005889225.1 Chloroflexota bacterium
GGGCTTTCTCAAGCGCATGCTGGGGGAGGGCCTGGCCACATTCGAACGGCCGGCAACGCAACACGCGCGACCGAAGGAAGTCCTTGCGCCATCCGAGGGGTGGGGTTACTGCACCGAGTTCATCATCAACGGCGAGCAGCTGCCGGTTGATGATGTCCGGAACGAAATCCAGCGGCAGGGGGAGTCGGCGCTGGTCGTCGGCGACGACTCAGCCATCAAGGTCCATGTGCACACCCACGAGCCGGCCGTCGTGATCGGCTACGCGAGTAGTGTCGGACGGCTCAGCCGCCTCAAGGTCGATGACATGTCGTCGCAGCATCACCGCTTGCAGGGCGAGAGCGTGCGCCGTCCGGCGAGCACGAAGCATCTGGCGGTGGTGGCCGTGGCGAGCGGCGATGGCTTCCGCCGCATCCTCGAAAGCCTCGGCGTCGATTCGGTCGTGGGCGGCGGACAATCCATGAACCCCTCGACGGAGGACATCCTGGCCGCGGTCGAGTCGGTCCCCTCCAGCGATGTCCTTCTGCTGCCCAACAATGGCAACGTGATCATGACCGCCCAGCAGGTTGCTGAGCTCAGCAAGAAGCGAGTGCGGGTCGTGCCCTCGCGCAGCCTGCCGCAGGGCATCGCGGCCCTGTTCGCCTTCGACTTCAGCGCCAACCTCGAGGCCAACGCCAATGCGATGTCGCATGCGCTCGGCCAGGTCCAAACCATCGAGGTCACGCGGGCGGTCCGGGCCACTGAGGTGGACGGCTTGAAGATCGCCGAAAACGACGTCATCGGGTTGCTCAACGACCGCATCGTGGCCGCCGGCGCGTCGCCCGAAACCGTCGTCCAGTCGGTCCTCAAACGCATTGATGCCGGCAACGTGGACACCATCACCATCTACGCCGGCGCCGACGCTCCCGAAACCGAGCGCGAAGCCCTCTGCACGGCGATCGCCAAACAGTTTCCAAAAGCGTCGATCGAGTTGCAGTCCGGTGAGCAAGCGCTATACCCCTACGTGGTCGCCGTCGAGTAGACGCTGGCTAGTTAAAGCAGCTGCACGACGTTGGATACCACGGCCGCGGCGGTCAGCCAGGCGGCGACCTCATACGCGTGCCAGACCCGCGGCTTTCGCCGGTACAGCAGCATCAGGATGGCGAGCAGCACGGCGACCGCCGTTCCCTTGATCGCGTAGGCGACGAGCTCCCCCTGGGTGGCGATCACGGGCGCCATGAGGTGGTTGAGCTCGGCGTGCTGCAACGCGAGCCCGAGGTGGGTGGTGAGCGAATCCATTACCTGAAAGCCGATGAACCCGGAGAGGATCAGCGCCTGGTTCAGGCGCGAGTTGAGGCTGCCTGGGAGCACCACAGCATCTATAGGTTTATCAGGGCCGGCCTGCGCACAACCTAACGAAAACGGGCCTGTTGCCCGCTCGTGATGGGGGCGGACCGGTGACTATACTCCTGTGGTGGTCCGGATCGTTACTGATTCCACCGCGGACCTCAACGAGGATCAACAGCAGGCCGCCGGCATCACCGTTGTGCCGCTCAACGTTCGCTTCGGGGACCAGGTCTTCAAGGACCACGTGGACCTGACCGGCGATGATTTCTTCGCCAGGCTGAAGACCTCGCCGCAGCTGCCCAAAACCTCGCAACCGCCGGTGGGGGAATTCGAGGAGGTGTTTCGACACCATCGCAAGGCCGGCGACGAGGTGGTGGCGGTAACGATCTCCAGCAAGGTTTCCGGGACGTACGGGGCCGCTGAGATGGCCGCCAAGTCGGTCGATGCGGAGCACATCGAGGTCATCGATTCGCTGACGGCCTCCATGGCCCTGGGCTTTCTGGCCCTGGAGGGCGCCAAGCTGGCGCAGACCGGGGCCGGGCGGGCCGCGGTGGCTGACCGAATCAAATCGCTCGTCCCCAAGGCGCGCGTGCTGGCCGCGATCGATACCTTGACCTACCTTGAACGGGGCGGCCGGATCGGCCGGGCGCGCGCGCTGCTCGGCTCGCTCTTGAATTTCAAGCCGCTGATCACGCTCCAGGATGGCGAAGTCGCCCCACTGGGTCGGGCGAGGGGCCGGGTGCAGGCGATCGACCGGCTCGTGGAGCTGTTGCGCCGGGACGGCCGGCTGAGCAACCTCGCGGTCCTCCACGGGGCCGCGCTCGCCGACGCCGAGCGGCTGCGGGAGCGCGTGGCGGGCAGCTACCCCGGGCTCGACATCCCCCTGACAGAGACCGGGGCCGTGATCGGCACCTACACCGGTCCCGGCGTGATCGGATTCACCTACCTGATCGCCTGAGCGTGCCACGGCTGTCGCTCGACGACCCGGTGACGGCCATCACCGGGATCAACACGGCCTACGGGGGAAAGCTCGAACGGGTGGGCGTCAGGTCGGTCCGCGATCTCCTGCTCTACTTCCCCCGAAAACACCAGGACTTTGCGAACGTGACGCCCATCGCCTGGGTCCGGCCGGGGATGCGAACCACCGTCCGGGCGCGCGTGTACCAGATCCAGCGGCAGCGCACGGCGCGGAAGCATATGCAGATCGCTCGGGCCACGGTTTCCGACGATTCCGGTCAGCTGAATGTGGTTTGGTTCAACCAGCCGTACATCGCCAATTACCTGCATGCGGGAGATCAGATTTTCCTGGCGGGTGAGGTCGACCTCAACGGCGGCCTGGTGATGAAGAACCCGGAGTATGAGAAGGTCTCGAGCGACCCGAGTCACGCGGCGCGGATCGTGCCGATTTACCCGGAGACCAGAGGCCTGACTTCGCGCTGGCTCCGTCCCAAAATCCGGCCGCTCCTCTGGCTGGCCGACCAGCTCGACGAGGTGCTACCCGGTGAAATCCTGGCGCGCCGCGGCTTCATGCCGCGGGCGGCCGCCGTCAAGCAGGTCCACTTTCCGGAGTCGATGGAAGCCCTCGAGCGAGCCCGCGACCGCTTTGAGTTCGAGGAAATCTTCCTCAACCAGCTCGCGAATCAGCTGGCCAAGCGCGCGCGCAAAGCTCATCCCGCCCACGCCATCGCCTTCGATGAGCAGGTGGCGCGAGCCTTCGTCGCCGCCCTTCCGTTCAAGCTCACGAATGCTCAGCGCAAGGCGGCGTGGCAAGTCTTCCAGGACATGATGAAAGCCGAGCCGATGAACCGTTTGCTGGAGGGTGACGTGGGCTCGGGGAAAACGGTCGTGGCAGCGATGGCGATGCATCACGTGGCCAAGGCCGGCTTCCAGTCGATGTTGCTGGCGCCAACGGAGATCCTCGCCCGGCAACACGCCGAGGTCATCGAGTCGCTGCTCCGACCGTTTGGCGTCGTCGTCGGGCTCCTGCTCGGTAGCACCCCGACGGCGGCTCGAAGGTCGTTGCTTGCGTCGGTCGCCAGCGGTGCAGTCCACGTCCTGCTCGGGACGCACGCACTGATCGAGGAGGACGTGAAATTCAAGGACCTGGGGTTCGCGGTGGTCGACGAGCAGCACCGATTCGGCGTCCACCAGCGGCTATCGGTCCGTCAGAGCGAGCTATGGCCGCACTTTCTCTCGATGACCGCGACCCCGATTCCTCGCACCCTTGGCCTAACGCTCTTTGGGGATCTCGATATCTCGGTACTGAACGAGATGCCCCCCGGTCGCCTACCGGTGACGACCCGGCTGGTCCCGCCCGATGAGCGCACGGACGCATACAACTTCATCCGCGAGCAGGTGCATGCCGGTCGGCAGGTGTTCGTCATCTGCCCACTGATCCAGGAATCCGACAAACTCGGCGTTCGGTCTGCGACCCAGGAGGTGGAGAAGTTGCAGCGCGAGGTCTTCCCGGACCTCGCCCCGCGCATCGCCCTCCTGCATGGGCGGATGAAGACTGCCGAGAAAGAGGATGTCATGGCCCGCTTCCAACGAGGGGAGGTCGCCATCCTGGTCTCGACGTCGGTGGTGGAAGTCGGCATCGACATCCCGAACGCCACGGTCATGATGATCGAGGGCGCTGATCGTTTTGGCTTGGCTCAGCTCCATCAGTTTCGCGGCCGGATCGGTCGTGGCCCGCACGAGTCGATTTGCCTGCTGTTAACCGACGTCGACGACCCTGAGACGATGCGACGATTGACGGCCGTGGTCACGCACCGTAGCGGATTCGACCTGGCCGAGATCGACCTCCAAAACCGTGGAATGGGTGATCTTCACGGGGTTCAGCAGCATGGCAACGAGTTCAAGATGGCCAACTTGCTCGATGTTGCGCTGATCAGCGACGCCCAGGGCGAGGCCGTCCGCCTCTTGGACCGCGACCCGACTTTGGCCGGCGAGCCGGCGCTCCGCCGCCAGCTTTCGGCGTATCGTCGGGTGTTCGCGCTGGATTAGCCGGGGTCGAGCCGGCGGGAGGCGACACCCGTGGCGGCGGTCGCAGTCGCAGTCGGGAGAGGAGCCAACCGACCGTGAGGCCGGTCGCGATGGGCAGAACGAGCACTAGGATGATGCCGAGCACCGCGTCGACGACGACTATGCTGCCGCTCCTTTACCGGCGAGACCCGTCGAAGCGGGCTCGCCTGCTTTACTCATCGGATGTCGGGCACACGCGTGACCGCCGGAGCGAGTCGAGGTCGGGTGCTCAAGACGCCAACCGGTCGAGTAACGCGTCCCACCACCTCACTCGTCCGAGAAGCGTTGTTCAACATCATCGGCGACAGCATACGCGGTGCGCGGGTGCTGGACCTGTTCGCCGGGGCCGGCACCCTCGGGATTGAGGCGCTATCTCGCGGCGCCGCGTCGGCGACATTCGTGGAACGTGACCGATCCTGTGCTAACATCGTCGCCGAGAATTTGGCCGCTACCGGCTTCGCCCCCCAGGGCGACGTTGCCAGTGCCGATGCCATCGACTGGCTGAGGGCGCACGTAAGCGACCTCAAGACCTACAACCTTCTGCTGGTCGACCCACCCTATCGCGACGCCGGCGCGCTCGACCTGGCGCTGCAAGCGCTGGACCGCGGGCCCCTGCGCGACCAGGCGCTGGTGGTGGTGGAGCATCATCGCCGTCAACTCTTGCCCGCGCTCCGGCGGTTGGCTCAGGTGCGGGAGCGCGACTACGGAACCACCCGGCTGACGTTCCTCAGGTACGCATGATCACCGCGCTCTACCCCGGAAGCTTCGACCCCGTGACGCACGGCCACCTCGACATCGTCGATCGCGCCGCGCGCATCTTCGATCGGGTGGTGATCGCGGTCCTCGAAAATCCCAGCAAGCAGCCGCTCTTCACCACTGAGGAGCGGGTTCGCATGATCCGCGACAGCCTCGGCGAACGGCCAGCGGTCGAGGTCAGCACCTTTGACGGGCTGACGATCGGCTTTGCCCGGCAGGTCGGTGCCCGGGTGATCGTTCGTGGCCTCCGCGCCGTGTCGGACTTCGAGAGCGAGTTCCAGATGGCCCTGATGAACCGCCGCCTGGAGCCGGAGGTCACTACCGTGTTCATCCCCACCAGCCTGCGCCATTTATTTCTCAGCTCCAGCCTCATCAAAGAGCTCGCCGAATTCGGTGGAGATATTTCGGAATTCGTCCCAGCCAGCGTCGTCGAACCGCTCAAGCAACGTCTCACATCAAGGGAGCACAAGCATGAACATTCATGAAGCCGTCGACCGCCTCGAGTACCTGATCGCGCACAGCCGGCAGATCCCGCTCACCCGAACCGTCGTCATCGACCAGGAAGAGGCGCTGGCCTGCATCGACGACCTGCGACTCAGCCTGCCCGACGAAATCAAGCAGGCTCGCTGGACACTCCAGGAGCAGCAGCGGTTGCTGTCCGAAGCCCAGTCCGAGGCTGCCCGCACGGTGAGCAAGGCGGGCGAGCGGGCCCAGACCATGATCGGGCAGCACGAGCTGGTGAGGCGGGCCGAGAAGCAGGCGGAGGCGATGCTGCGTGAGGCTGCGGCGAAAGCCGAGGAGACCCGCCGGGCCGCCGACCGCTACGCCTGGGACGTCATGCAGTCGCTCGAGGGTCAGCTGATGCGGACGATCGCCACGGTGAAGAAAGGCGTCGAATCGCTTCGGCCCGCCACGGCAAAGCCGGTCAAAGAAGTCGAGGTCATCAGCGGGCGCTAGCCGCGGCGCCCTTATAATGGGCTGCTCATGGCTCTCCCAAAGACGCGATATGCCCATGCCCGCCAGGGCGAGCGGCGCGCCCACCTGGCGATAAAGCGCACGCAGCTGGTCGAGTGCTCGCAGTGCCACCAGCCGAAGCGGCCGCACGCGATCTGTCGTAACTGCGGCTACTACGACGGGCGCGAAGTCATCAAGACCGACTAGGTCCCAAGCCGATCACCGTCGCCTTCCTGTTCCCAGGCCAGGGCGCCCAATTCGTCGGAATGGCCCGTGACCTGCTGGAAGGGGACCCGGGTTCGGCCGAATTTCTCAGGCAGGCCGAGGCCCGTCTCGCGATGCCGCTCGGCCGGTTGATAGTCGATGGGCCGGAGGCTGAGCTGCAGGCAACGGAGAACGCCCAGCCGGCCATCCTCTTTCACTCTCTGGCCCTACTACGGCAGCTGACAGCGAACGGAATTGAACCGGGGGCCCTGGCCGGCCACAGCATGGGCGAGTTTGCCGGCCTGGTGGCGGGTGCGGCCCTGGACCCGCTGGATGCGCTGGCCGCCGTCCGGGCGCGCGGCGCGGCGATGTCGGCGGCGGCCCCGCCGGCCAGCGGAATGATCGCCGTGCTCGGGCTTCCCGATGGCACCGTGGAGCAGGTCTGCGCCGCCAGCGGGGCCCGGGTCGTCGTCGCCAACTACAACGCGCCCGGCCAGGTGGTGATCTCCGGGAGCGAGGCGGGTCTGAACGCTGTGAGCCCGCAGTTGCAAGCCGCGGGGGCCAAGCGCCTGGTGCGGCTGCCGGTGAGCGGGGCGTTCCATTCGCCGCTGATGGCCGGGGCGGCTCGGGTGTTTGCCGCCGCCTGGGAAAAAATCCCGCTCCGACCGCTTCGCCGGCCCCAGGTCTTCAATGCCGATGCACAGGTCCACCAGGATCCGGTCGAGGTCCGCCGGCTGATGGTCGGGCAGCTGACCGGACCAGTCCGCTGGACCCAGTCGATCCAGCGCTTGCAGCAGCTCGGCGTCGACACCTTCATCGAGGTTGGCCCGCGGCGGACGCTGACCGGGCTGGTCAAGAAGATTGTGCCGGGCGCGGTAGTCCACAATATCGAGGACGTGCCCAGCATGACCGCCTACCTCAAGGCCGCGCATGCCCGCTGAGCGCTTTGCCGACCAGGTGGCCCTCGTCACGGGGGGCAGTCGGGGCATCGGTCGCGCCGCGGCCGCGCTGTTCGCCGCGGCCGGTGTGAAAGTCGCGATTACCTATCGGAGCCGCAAGGCCGAGGCGGACAGCTTTGTCGAGGAGGTCTCGCGTGCCGGCGGGCATGCCATGGCGATGCAGGCCGATTTTGCCGACTCCGGCGCGCCCGCCGTGGCAGTCGAGGCCACAGTCAAGGAGTTCGGCCGGCTCGACATTCTCGTCAATAACGCCGGGCTGACCCGCGACACCCTGGTGATGCGCATGAGCGAGGCGGACTGGGATGTCGTGCTGCAGACCAACCTGAAGGCGGCGTTCCTGGCGAGCAAGGCCGCGCTGCGACCGATGCTCAAGCAGAAATACGGCCGCATCGTCAATGTCTCGTCGCTGGCCGGCGTCGTGGGCAACGCCGGCCAGGCGAACTACAGCGCCTCGAAGGCGGGACTGATCGGCCTGACCAAGGCG
>VBEW01000051.1 GCA_005889225.1 Chloroflexota bacterium
TGCAGGAAGGCGCGTTGGTCGAGGCAGCAATCGACCGCTTCGATAAACGCGTCCTGGGCGCGTGACCAGCTGTAGCGAGCGGCCGTCGAGCGCGCAGTGTCGATCAGATTGTGGCGCACCCGATCCTCGGACATCAGTGACACGACCGCGGCGGCGAACGCGGCGGGCGTGTCCGCGACCAGGACGTCATGCCCCGGCGAAACCGTGAGGCCTTCGACCGCTTTGGAGGTCGCCACCACCGGACAGCCGAGGGCAAATGCCTCGAGGACCTTGATGCGCGTCCCACCGCCGCGCACCAGCGGAACGGCGAGCACGCCGCTCGAGCTGACGAACCGCTCGTAGTCCGCGA
>VBEW01000052.1 GCA_005889225.1 Chloroflexota bacterium
TTCGGGACGGTGCAGCCCCAGGCACGCCGGGGCGCCACCTCGCGCCGGATCCACTGCAGCTCGGCATCCGACACGGCCAGGTAGGCGTCGAAATGGTCCAGCATCTGCCGAAGGAAGCGCCTGAACTTCCAGACGCGGGCCTGGCTGCGAATCGTCTCGACCGGCGACCGGAAGGCGAACGGTTCACAGCCGTCCAGGATCTTGATGTAGCGGCCGTCATCGAGCCGGGACACATAGTCGCCGGCTGCCATCTCGTAGGCGATGACCACATCGGCCTGGCGCGCTTCGGCGACCTGCCGGATCTGTTCGAAGAGGGCCGGCTGGTAAATCAACCGGAAGTAGCGCGGGGTCGGCTGCAGCAGCGCCAGCATCGATGTCATACGGCCTGGCAGCTGCGACCTCCAGGACGTGGTGAAGGCCACACTGCTGACATCCGGATGGGCTCCGTCCCTGGGCGGCGGCTCGAAGGCAAAGACATGACAGTGATGCCCCGCCGCCGCGAGGGCAGCGAGCAGTCTCGAGGAGCGGACCCGGGCGCCGTTGGTGGCGGGATAGGGGAACCAGGGCGTGACGAACAGAATCTCCGTCGCTCAGCCCTCCGCCCGCGCGCCGGCCGCGACCGGTTCCTCGCGGACAACGGTGGCCCACGCCGGGGGCAGGTTCTTGTGGATTTCGATGCCGTCGAACTCACGGCTCTGCCTGATGCCACTCGCCTTGGCCCAGAGCGCCATGCGCCGAATGCCCTCCGAGAGCGGCGTCGAGCGACTGTTCGGAAACGCGGCGCGAAACTTCGAGTGATCGGAGAAAGCCAGCTTGACCTCGTTCCTCGCCTCTTTGTGCTCCAGCCGGCCAGGCATGTCCATGGCGGCGATCACCTCAAGGGCGAGCTCGTTGACGCTGTAGTGCTGGTCGGTGCCCACATTGAAGATCTGGTTGCGCGCGGCCGGCTCGAGCGGCGAGCGGGCGATCGCCGGGGTGATGTCCTTGATGTAGGTAAAGGCCCGCCGCTGTTCACCATCCCCGAAGATGGGCAGCGACTCACCTTGCATCAGGCGGTTCATGAAGATGCCGAGCACGTTGCGGTACTTGTCACCGAGGTTCTGGCGCTCGCCGTAGACGTTGTGCGGGCGGAAGACCACGTAGTCGAGGCCGAAGAGTTCGTGGCTGGCCTTCAGCTCCAGCTCGACGGCGCACTTCGCGATCCCGTACGAGTCCTCGGGCAAGGGCACCAGGTCTTCGCGCATGGGCAGCTGGTTCGTTCCGTAGACCGCGATCGACGAGGTGAAGATGAAGCACTTGACGTCGTGGTTGACGCTGGCGTTGATCAGGTTGATGCTGCCCATCAGGTTGTTGGTGTAGTTGAACCGCTTGATGAAGTGACTCAGTCCCTCGGCGGCATAGGCGGCGAGGTGGTAGACGTAGTCGAAGCGGTACGCATCGAACAGGCTGGTCACCAGCCGGTAATCGACGATCGAGCCCTGAACGAAGCGGGCCTTGGGGTTGACGTTTTCCTTGAAGCCGCCCGACAGGTCATCGAGGACGACGACGTCGAACGCAAGCTCGTCGACCAGCTGGTCGACGACGTGCGAGCCGATGAAGCCCGCGCCTCCGGTGACTAATGCGGTTGTCATTCGCGATTCCTCCAAACGATTGATGGTGGGTCGCCGCGACGGCGGCGTGGGACGAGAAGGAGCAGCAGCCCGCCGATGCACAGCAGCAAGCCGGCGATCAGCACGCTGGTAGGCGTGATCGTGGCGGGCTCGCCGGTTGTCGCCAGTTTCGGCGGCGAGGCCGAGGGTGCCGGACTGGCGGCTGCCGCGGAGACCTGCGTCGCGGCTTGATCGCCGGCGGCCCGGTAGCGGTCATCGCCGGCGAAGGTCGCGCTGGCCACCCCGCCGCCAACCGGTTGGTGCACGATGGCGATCGAGCATCCTGCCGAGCCGGCCTCGTTGGTGGGGGCCGTACAGGTCTGGGACGTGCTACCCGACCCGATGCCGAGCGTGAGGGCCCGCCCGGACAGTGGACGGACACCGTCCGCGGTCAGGGTCGCCGCCAGTTCGGCGGACTCGCCGTTTCGCAGCGTGGTGGCTCCGGTGTAGGCGACCTTTGTCTCCTCTTTCGTCACGGTGAATGTCGTGGACGCGGTGGCGGCGCCGAAGCGGGCATCGCCGGCGAACACCACCGTCAGGGGATAGGTCCCGGCCGCCTGGTTGGGCGTGATGGGGCAGCTCGCCGTCCCGGTGATGTCAGTGGTCGCCGTGCAGTGCACGGAACCGAGGGCGAAGGTGACGGTCGCCGCCGGGATGGCGGTTTCGGAATCCGCACTCAGCTGCGCCGTCAGGGTGACGGCGTCATCGACGTCGCCGCTCAGCGGTCCGGTGTACGAGAGACCGCTGCGGATGGTGACGACCGCGACCGTGGCACTGCTCGCTGCCGCCAGGTAGAAGTCGTCGCCGGCAAAGCTGGCGCTGACCGTGCTGCTCCCGACCGCCTGGGCCGCCGGGGTCAGGGTGCAGGCGGCCTGGCCTTGCGCGCTGGTTGCGGCCTGGCAGGACTGGGCCGCGTCGCCGCTGCCCAGGGTCAGCGTGACGGTGCGCTGCGCGATCGGCGTCGTCCCGTCCTCGGCCAGGGTTGCGGAAAGGTGGGCCCGGTTGCCATTGGTCAGCGTCGTGTCCCCCTCATAGCTCAGGGTGGTCTGTTCCTTGAGCACCGTGAAAAGGATCGACGCGCTGGCGGCCGTGAACTGCTCGAGGCTGTCGATCCGCGCGCCCTCGAAGGCGATCGACAGCGAGGAGCTCCCGGCCGCGCCGCGGGGCGTCAGCAGGCAGGAGGCCTGGCCGCTCTCCTCGGTCCTGGCGGTGCAGAGGCTGGACCCGAGCGTGAACGTCAGAGACATGCCCGACAGCGCGTTGTCCCAAACGTCGGTCAGTGTCGCGGCCACGGTCGCGGCGTCATTGAAATCGGCGGCCGACGCTCCGCGGTACGCGATCTTCGTGGCGGCGGGGCCGGCCAGTCGCAGGGCATTGTCGAAGAAGGCCTTCTTCGAGTCCGAGTTGATGGTCCAGTTCACCGGCGGCCGCTGGAAGCCGTCGCGGTAGTTGTTGGTTCCGGTGTCGAGGTACCCCCAGGAAACGCCCGCCGCCACCGAGGCGTTCATGTTGTCGGTGCTCGTCGAGTCCTCGTTGACCACGATCGGCTTGGGATCAGCCCTGTAGGCGGCCGAACTCTTGGTCGAAGCGATCAGCGCCTGGAGCTGCGCGCCGTTGATCCCATTGCCGTGCAGGAGGACGAGGGCCTCCTGCTTGATCACCTCATCGCTGGGCTGCTCGCCGCCCTTCCAGCTGACGGTAACCTTCAGCTTTCCGCCGGAACGGTCCTGGACCCGCTTGATGACGTTGACCTCGTTGGCGCAGTTCCCCCCGTCCAGGTAATCGGAGAACCCGGCATCGCATTCGTTCGCGGTCTCCACCAGCACGTTGGTGTAGCCGCCCCTGAGCAGCCAATCGGTGATGTTGTCGACCGCGGCCGCCTGGTCGATGACCCGCTGGTTCTGGCCGTGATAGAAGAGCTGGACCATCACGACGATGCCGTTGTGGTCCGCGGCGGTGATGACCTGGTTCAGCCGGCTCATCCACGCGCTCTTGAGCGATCCGTCGGCGTTGAAGGCGCTGACGATCCAGGGGTGATCACCGCCGGGGCAGGGCGGATCGGTACTGGGACATCCCCCCTGCAGGCCGACCGTGATCATGCGAATCCCGTGCTGGGCGTAGGCGGGGAGCATCGCCACGAACTCATTCGTGTTGCGCTGCGGATCCCACCGTCCGGCATCGGGGTACGCCCACTCGGCGACCGTGCTGGGGTTTTCGTCGTCGAAGATGGCCTGCGCCATGCGGGTGTTGAGCAGCAGGCCCTCGGCGGGCTTTCCGGGAGAGGTCAGTTCTCCGTTGACGAGAAAGCGGGTGCCCTGGATCGCGACCACGGTGTGACCGGCGCCCGACGGGGCGGCCGTCGCGGGCTGGGTCGCCGATTTGAGCGAGGTCATGCAGGCGGCGAGCAGGAACACGGTCAGTGCGCCCACCGCCAACCGACGGGTTGCATTGTTCACTGATCCCTCCTCCTGGTTTGTGTCGAACTCATGGGCATACGACGCCCATCACCGTGCCGGTTCCGGGGTGCCCGGGATCGGGCGCATAGCCGTCATCGGTCTTGACGATCACCATCGATGCGGTGTTGCCACCGATCGAGCTGCCGGACTTGCTTACCGTGCTGGTGACGATCACGGCCATATAGGTCGGGAGCGTCACGGGCGGACCGGCGCTATCGCCCGGCCGGCTGGACCAGTCGGACCCACAGCCCAATGTGGGAACGGCGCCGGCAAAGCCCTTGAAGCTGCTCGGCGCATTCCCACCGCCGGGTGAGTTGAGGCTGGCCCATCGGCTGCTCCAGAAGGTGACGGTCGTGCCGGGGGCCCGATGGTCGGCGATGACGAAGGCGCCCGCCGGCAGGAACGCGAAGATCAAGGTCGCGGCGGTCGCCGAGGCGGGCTGGAAGAAGGTGTCGCCCGCAAAAACGGCGCTCAGCGTGCCGGTGCCGAGCGGCTGGGTCAGCCCCGCGATCGAGCAGGCGGCGCGCCCACCCGCGTCCGTCGCCGCCGCGCAGGTCTGCGCCGCGGCCCCACTTCCGAGTGTGAACGTGATGGCTCGCCCGGGGATGGCTGTCTGCCCGTCTTCGCGCAGCGTGGCAACCAGGTGCGCGGTCGCCCCCAGCGCGACGCTGGTGTCGCCGGTATAGGCGAGCACCGTCTCTTCCCGGGTCACGTTAAACGATGCCGACGCGCCGCTCGCCTGAAACAGCGAGGTCCCGGCAAACGACACCGTCAGTGGATAGGTCCCGGCCGCGACGGATGGCGTGATGGCGCACGCCGCGACACCGCCGGCATTCGTCGTGCCGGCGCAGCTCTGACCGCCGAGGGCGAAGCGCAGCGGCATGCCGGGGATCGGAGTTCCCTGAAGGTCCTGCAGGCGAGCCGCCAGGACGGCGGGGTCGTTATAGTCCGCGGTCGTTGAGCCGGTGTAGGTGGTGGTGGTCGCCACGCTGTTCGGACCAGCCAGAAAGAGGGTGTTATCGAAGAAGGCTTGCTTGGCGGCGGTGTTGATCGTCCAGTTCACCGGGGGTGACTGGTAGCCGTCGACGTAGTTGTTGACCCCGGTGTCCAGGTAGCCCCAGGAGACCCCCGCCGCGACCGACGCGTTCATGTTGTCGAGACTGGTCGAGTCCTCGTTGACGACGATCGGCTTGGGGTTGGCCTGGTAGGCCGCCTTCGCCTTCAGCCCGTTGATCAGGTCGACGAGCTGCTGGGTGGTCTGCCCGTTGCCGTGGAGGAGGACGAGGTCCTCCTGGCTGATGACGTCGTCGCTCGGCATGCCGCCACCGGTGAAGCTGGCCGAGACCGTGAGCTTGCCGCCGGACCGGTCCTGAACTTGTTTGACGACGTTCGCCTCGTTGGAGCAATCGAGGTAGGTCGAGAAGCCGGCGTTGCATTCGTTCGCTGTCTCCACCAGCACGTTGCGGTAGCCGCCATTGACCAGCCAGTCGGTGATGTTGTTCACCGCGGCGAACTGGTCGAGGATTTTGCTTTCCTGGCCGTGATAGAAGAACTGGACCATCACCACGATGCCGTTGGCGTCGGCGGCGCGGATCACCTGGCCAAGCCGGGTCATCCACGCCGGTTTGAGCGAGCCATCGGGATTGAAGCCGCTGACGATCCAGGGATGCTCGCCGCCCGGACAGGTGAGTGCCGGCGGCGTGTGGGCCGGGCAGCCGCCCTGGAGGCCGACCGTGATCATCCGGATCCCGTGCTGGGCGTAGACCGGAAGCATCGCCAGCAGCTCATTCGTGTTGCGTTGCGGATCCCAGCTGTGCGTGTCCGGATACGCCCAATCGCCGACGGTTGCCGGATTCTCGTCGTCGAAGATCGCCTGGGCCATTCGGGTGTTGAGCAGCTGGCCTTCGGCGGGCTTGCCCGGCGAAGTCAACCGGCCATTGATCAAGAAGCGCGTGCCCTCGATCGAGACCGCGGTCTGCGATGGCGGCACGAGCGCCCGCCCGACGCCAGGCTGCTGCCCGAGTGCGACGAACGCGGTAAGCAACGCCACGGCGAGCACCACGATCGAGCGATATCTCTTCACGACAAGCCTCCTTCCCCGAAAGACACGATCAGAACGGCGGTGGTCCGTATGACCCGCGACAGAAATCGACCATGGCGCGAGCGAGTGCGTCGCGATGGGCCCGCTGGTCGCGCCAGCGGGGGCGGATGCTCCAGCTGGCCAGCGTCCGAAGATCGCCCGCCATCGCCCCCAGCAGCGCCCGCGCGCCGGCGCGGTGCTTGCGCAGGAGGCGGAGATGATTACGGGCGCTCAGGTAGGTGACGCGTGGTGACGGCGAATAGTCGCGGCGCACGCCCTTGTGCCAGATGCGCGCGGCGGGCACGACCAGCCCGGCAAACCCGGCGCGGCGGGCGCGGACGCACCAGTCGACCTCCTCGCTGTAGATGAAAAACGCCGGGTCGAGCATCCCGTCGCGATCGACGACCGACATCCGCATGAAGATGGAGCAGCCGCTGACCCAATCCACCTCAAACGGCAGCGCAAACTGGCCACGGTCGGGCTCATTCTGGCCGCGGTGGTAGGTCCGCCAGTCCGGCGCGATCAGGCCGCCGGCCGACTGGATGACATCGGGCTCGTCGTGGTGATACACGAGCGGTCCGAGAAAGGCCAGCTCCGGCCGCGCCTGGGCGGCCTCGACCAGGTGGCCGATGAACGCCGGATCGACAACCGTGTCCTCGTTCAGGAGCAGGACGTAATCCGCGGCCCGCCGGCGTGCCTGCTCGAGGCCAACGTTGTTGCCGGCGGCGTAGCCGAGGTTGCCGCCGGTCTCGATCACGGTGACCTCTGGATAGGCGG
>VBEW01000053.1 GCA_005889225.1 Chloroflexota bacterium
TCGCTACCCGCGCGGTCCTGCCGGCGGGCTACGTCACGATCGGCGTGCCGGTCTATCGGCAGACGCGCGCCTTGAACTGCGAGACCGGCGCGCTCCAGATGGGGCTCGCCGCCTACGGTCGGTATTACTCACAGGACGCACTCTTCGCCTATGAGAACCCTGATCTGCGGCGGGCCCTGGTCGGAGCCAATGGCACGGTCTCGCAATGGGGCGACCCCTACACGAACTTCGTCGGCAGCGTCAATGGCAGCGAGACGGCGCTGACCGGCTACGGCGTCTACTATCCGGTGATTCTGTCGATTGCCCGCTCGCATGGGCTGCCCAATGCGTACGGCGGCGAGGGATTCTCGCCGGCAACGATTTACGCAGAGCTGGCCGCCCGGCACCCCGTGGAAGTCTGGGTCGAGGCGCGCTGGAGCCGGCCGCGGCTGGGAACGTGGACGGCCTGGGACGGCCGCCGCATTCGCTATTCGCTTGCCGAGCACGCCGTCACGTTGAGCGGCGTG
>VBEW01000054.1 GCA_005889225.1 Chloroflexota bacterium
GGCCACCGTGGTCAGTGCCACGAGCGCGAACGCGACGATGAGCAGCGCACGCGTCGGAAGGCGCACGAACGCCAGCGGCAGCAGCAAGAGATATGGCGACGCGGCGAGCAGGCAGCGTCCCGCGTACCCCCAGGGAATCGCCAGCGTCGCGCGATCGACGGCGCGCCAGGCGACGAACGTCAAGATCAGCGTCAGCGCCGTGGTCAGGCCAACCGCGGCGACGGCGCCGGAAAGACCGAATACCTGGATCAGCCAGAAGTCCGCGAGCGCCGCGAAGCCGAGCTGCGCGATTGTGATCAGCGCGTTCAACCAGGCCAGCTCCCGCACGCGGACCACCAGGCCCCAGGGGGTCGCGAGCAGCGCGGCGATGAAAAACAACAGCATCACGGGAGCAATCTGCTCGGCCGGGGGCAGGCGGCCAGCCGTGTAGAGCCGGACGACAGGCGCCATCAGTGCGCTTCCCGCAAATGCGAGGGGGAACGCCACCAGGAAGATGCCTTTATAGAACGCCATCACGGACGCGCGGACTCGCTGTGACTCGCGGCGCCAGCCCTCCAGGGTGCCCACCACCCAGGCGCCGGTCAGCAAGCTGGGAATCAGGGCAACGAGTCGCTGCGGAATGCTGTAGCCGGTGTCGTAGTAGGCAACTGCCGTCGAGCCGGAGAAGCGCAAAAGAAAAATATTCTCGAACTGCAGGCCCACAGCCGAGGCGATCAGCAGGCTCGGCAGCCAGCCGCTCGCATAAACCAGCAATCGTCGCCACCCCACCCGATCGCCCACTACGCCCTCGGCCCGCCGGATACGCCGCAAGAGAATAAACAGATAGAAACCCGCCAGGCAGGACTGTCCCACGGCACCGGCCACCAGCACGCCGCCGAGACCGTGACCCAGGCGCAGCAACACGATGGCGAGTGCGAGCGTCAGCGCCCCGGCGATCGGGGTGGCGATCGCCTGGCTGCGCATGTCGTAGATCGCCACCAGCGCGAACGACAGGACCCCCGCAGCAATGCCACCCAGCAACAAGACTGTCCCGAGCGCGAGTAGATCGGCAATCTGCGCGTGCAGAAGGCTGTCAATCGCCGGACGCGCCACCCAGACCGCGGCACTGGTCAAGAGCCAGACGGCAAGAATCGCGATGGCACTCTTGCGCAAAAGATCGTTTGCGGCAGCCCGGTCTCCCCGCCCCAGCACCTCGGGCAGATACCGCAACAATCCCTGGTCCTGGCCAAAGGTGGCCAGCAGCGCGATGTAGACCAGCACGCTAAGGACGAACGTATAGCGGCCGTATTCGTCAGCAGGAAGCTGGCGGATCAAGAGGGCCCCCAGGGCGAGCGTCGCAATCGCACTGGTGGCCCGCCACGCGATCGTCCAGCCGACGAGGGCGGTCGTACGATCCGCCAGCCCAGCGATCTTCGGATCGCCGGAGCGGGGTGGATCCATGGCCTCGCGGGATTATAGGTTGCTTCCGGCTACAATGCCGGGCGATGTTCCTCTGGACGGACCTGGTCGAGCTGGTCCGTCATCCTTTTTCGGCATTGCGTGTGATCGATGCCCGCCGGAGCCTGGCCCACGGCGTCGGCGCCCTCGCGCTCTCGCTGGCGCTGCCGGCAGCCCTGTCCGAGTTGGGGGCGCTGGGGCCGTTTCGTCCGCCTGCCAACCTCGGCTCCCTACCTTCGCTCACGGCGCAGGGGGCTGATATTTACGCACGCTGGGTTTATCAAAATCGCTTTGCGCTGCCGGTGTACGGCCTGGTGTTCAGCGGCGTCTTGTGGCTGCTGGCGGCCGCCGTGATCCACGTAATCGCGCGGGCGCTGCGGGGTCGTGGCGATTTCTCTGGATTTCTCAAACTGGTTGGCTACACGGCGTTCTTGGGCGTGATCGCCGTGCCTCTCGCGCTCGTCGATGCGCTGCTCAAGATCCGGGGCGATGGGCGCCTCGAGCTGCAAGTCGGGCAGCTCCTGGGTCTGCTGGGGCTCGCGATCTTTCTCTGGCAGAACGCGTTGTTGGTGCTGGCCACCCGGCAGCACTACGGCCTGTCGACCGAGCGTGCGGTTGCCGCCGTCGTTGGTCCAACCGGGGTCGTCTTGGTCCTGGTCGTCGCGCTGATCATTCTCGCCATCGTCTTCGCCATCATCAGCCAGCCGCCGCCAGCCCTATGAGCGCCGGACGATTTCCCGAGGGCTTTTTCTGGGGCACCGCCGCCGCTGCCCACCAGGTCGAGGGTGGCAATCATGCCAACGACTGGTGGGCCTGGGAGCAGACGCCGGGCCACATCAAGAACGGCGATCGGTCGGATCCGGCGTGTGATCACTACCGGCGATATTTGACTGACTTTGATGTACTGAGAGATCTTCACCAGAACGCGCATCGATTGTCCCTCGAATGGAGCCGGATCGAGCCGGCCCCGGGCCAGTTTTCCAGGACGAGTCTCAGGCACTACGCCGACGTCTTGCAGGCGCTCCGCGACCGTGGCATGGAGCCGATGGTCACGTTGCACCATTTCACGAATCCAACCTGGATTGCTGACGCGGGCGGCTGGGAGGCGCCCGAGACTGCCGAGCGATTCGCCAGTTACGCGCAACGCGTCACGGACGCGCTGGGGCAGCTGGCTCGCTTCTGGGTGACGATCAACGAACCGACGGTTATTGCCTACCAGGGCTACGTTCGCGGCGAGTGGCCCCCCGGAAAGCGCGACCTGGGCGCCGCCGCTCGCACCCTGGTGACGCTGCTGCGGGGCCACTGGCTGGCGTACGAACGCATCAAGATGCGCCACCCCGACCTTCAGCTCGGGTTCGCCCATCATCTACGGGTCTTTGACCCGGCCCGCCCACTCGCGCCGCAGGACCGGGTTGTCGCCGCCGCCTTCAACAGGATTTTCAATGAGACAATCCTGCAGTCACTGCGGCTCGGCCGGCTGGTGTTTCCCCTCACCCGCGCCGGCCACGCCCGGGGACCGACGCCGAGCCAGGACTTCTTCGGTCTGAATTACTACACCCGAGAACTGGTGAAGTTCAATCGTCGATATGGCGCTGAGCTATTCGGCGAACGCGTGCTCCCGGTTGGAGCACCCCGCTCGGACCTGAACTGGGAGCTGTACCCCGAGGGTCTGTACCGGGTGCTGCGTTCGCTCCAGAAAGAACGACTGCCAATCTACGTGACTGAAAATGGCATCGCGGACCGGGATGATGCTCGACGGCCAGAGTTTGTACTCACGCACATCGCTTCGATGCTTCGCGCCATCGATGCCGGCGTCCCGGTCCGCGGCTATTTTCACTGGACGGGCTTTGACAATTTTGAGTGGGCCGAGGGCTACAGCGCGAAGTTCGGTCTCATCGCATGCGATCCGGTCACACAGGAACGCCGGCTGCGGCCCAGCGCACGGCTTTACGCGGAGATTTGTCGAACCAATCAGCTGCCGGTTAGCGCCGAGCTTCCGCCAGCGCCTCTTGATCGCGTGGAGCCAGCCGGCCCGGCCGAGTTGCGCTGACCCGCTCGGACGGACGAGCTGGATCGCCGACGAGAAAACGATGCTCCATGTGAGCAATCGTCTTGCCGGCAACGTCAAGCTCAGCTGTGACGCGATACAGGCCGTCGGCGTGCAGCCGGACGAGCGGCTCGGCAACGACCAGGGCGGGATCCCGCTGGTCGGGGATCGTGATCCAATCATGTCCGGAGAATCGTCGCCTGGCGAACCAGCCACGAAGCTCCCGCCAGACGGACGTCTCGTGGGCGCGTTCGCGCTGGATGCGCCAGCGAAGCCGCGCGCGGCCGTCGAGCCTCGGATCGTCGTTGATACAGACGATCCGTAGGTGCTGCAGCCGGCCACGCGGGAGGCGAAGCAGCAACCCATCGACGGCCGCCTGGTTCTCGGGCAGGTCCACCGTCAAGTACAGGGGCGCAAACGCGTCGGCAACGCTCCGATAGGCGCGCTTCGGACGGCGCGCGTGGTCCAGCAGCGCAGCACTGATCGCTGGGAAGCCATCGACAAGCTGCGACACCAGCACCCCGCCACAGTGGGCGAACTTCTGCCGCCGAAACCGGTCGACGGCAAAGTGCAGCAGATGCGCCTGGTATTCCTGGCTCGCGCGGATGCAGGCGTCCCGGCTGGGATGGGCGGACGGGCGGCCGATGCCACTCGACGACCACTCCGCCGGCTGGTAGCCGGCGTAGCGCCAGCTCTCATCATCGTCTGCGACCGGCCAACCACGGTTCAAGTGTCGCCAGACCGACGAATTGCTGTTGGGCAAGGACTGCGCCCCCACTTCGCTGACGAACGCCGGGCTGAGGTCGCCTAGCTCGCGCCAATGGCCGTGCGACCAGCCGACCTGACAATGCAGGTCCTGGTCACCGGCGCCGGGAAGCACCGGACGCGACGGGTCGAGCGAACGCAGCAGAGCCGCCGCTTCCTCGTCAACGTCGCGATTCAATTGCTCCGTGTGACGCTCCCCCAGCCACTTGAGCGACTGGCTCCAGGGTGGATCGGCGTGGACCGCGTAGGTCACGATCGATGGATGGTTGTACCCCAGGTGCATCAACTCCTCGGCCTGGGTCAGGACCGCGTCACGGAAAAAAGCCAGCGAGCGAGCGTCCCCCCGGTGGACGTACGAGCCGATCAGTGGCAGATCCTGCCATAAGAGCATCCCGGATCGATCGGCGCTGTCATAGAGCGCCGGCGGCTCTACGTGGGCGTTCAGCCGCAGCATGTCCATGTTCGCCTGCTTCGCCAGGTCGATATCTGACGCGATCAGGTCGTCTGCTGCGGCATCGAGGAAGAACTGAGAGCAATAATTAGCGCCCCGCATGAACATCGGCCGGCCGTTGACGGCGAAGGTCCAGCCTTCGGCGCGCGTCTGCAAACTGACGTCGCGGATCCCGAACGTCTCGCGCAGGCTGGCGCTGCGGCGCTCGTCGGCGGTGATCTCCAGCTCGGCGCGATAGAGGGCCGGCTCGCCGTGCGTCCACGGGGACCAGAGTTGCGGGTCGACGAGTCCCACTTCGACGAGGACCTCCTGGACATCGTGTCCGTTCAACCGGAAGGCGCGCCGCATCTCCAGCGGCATGCCGCCCTCGACGTTTTCGGGCGCGACCCGGATGTTCAGTTCCCCGGTCATGATCCGTCCATCCAGGTTGCGCAAGCGGGCTCGCAGAGCGAGCCGTGCCAGGTCGCCCTGCTGGACTTGAGACTCGCAGTGCAGCCACTCGGCGACGACATGGCCGACCTGCTCCAGCGACACGGGACGCCAGAGGCCCATGGGCACGTGCCACACGAACTGTTCGCCAAGCCTGCCGAGCTCCCGGCTGGGGTACGGCTTGGTGTCGGAGTCATTGAAGAGACCCATCAGGTGGCGCTTCGCCGACAGATCCAGCTCGACCGGCGCCTCGATACAGACCGCCAGCACGTTCTCCTCCAGCAAGAACGATGAGATATCGAAGCTGAATGGCGCGAAATAGCCGTAGTGGCTACCGAGCAGCCGGCCGTTCAGCCAGACGTTGGCGACGAGGAAGGCGCCGTCGAAACGCAGGAGGGTCCGCTGACGATGCCGTGGCCTCGGAAATCGCACCCGGTACCAGATTGCTTCGTTGCCGCTGGTGGCGCCGTGCAGCCGCGGCACCACGGCCGGCGCCCAGGCGTCGTCGTCGCAGTCAAGTCTCGGATACCCGCGATCCTCCCCCTCGCCGAGCGTCGCGATCGCCATCCGCCAGCCGGCGTTGAGCTCCTGTCGATTCAGGGCCTGAGATGGAAACAACGAGAGGCAGTCGTTCAGAGGCATAGACGCTTTTTCACGTTTGTCCTTCCGGCATGATGCCGTCGACAGGACGGACCCGATAAAACTCCGGCGATCGATGAAATTCGTCAGCGTAACCCTGGCTGAGATGCTGCTCGACATCATCGATACCAACGGACTCGGTTAGCACCAGGACGCAGCCGCCAAAACCGCCGCCCATCATCCGCGCGCCGATCACCTGCGGCATCCCGGCGGCCAGCTCCACGAGGCAGTCAAGCTCCCGGCAGCTTACCGCGAAATCGAGGCGAAGACTCTCATGCGATTCGTAGAGGATGGGGCCCAGGCCGCGCGGCGCCCGCCGACGCAGGGCGTCCGCCGCCAGCAGCACCCGAGCATTCTCCGTAATCACGTGGCGAGCCCGGTGACGTTCCACCGGATCGGCGATCCGCTCCAGGTCGGCCTCCGTGGCCTCGCGCAGGCTGCTGAGTCCGAGTGCGCGTGCGGCGGCCTCGCACTCGATTCGACGCTGGTTGTACGCGGAGGAGGCCAGCTCGTGTCGGACTCGGGTGTCCGCCAGCAGCCAGGCCAGCCGTCCGTCGGGCAGCGGCACGTACTCACCCTCCAGGCTCCGGCAATCGAGCAGAATGGCGTTGCCACCGCGAGCCCTCAGGGCCGTGAACTGGTCCATGATGCCGGTGCGTGCGCCGACGAAATCATTCTCGGCCGTCTGGCAGAGCTTCGCGATCGCCAGCGGCGCCATCTCGATCCCGCGTGCCGCCAGCAAGGCCACCGCCAGCGCCACCTCGAGCGCGCCGGATGAGCTCAGACCTGCCCCGACGGGCACATCGGACGCGACGACGGCCTCGAAGCCCGGACCCGCGCCAAAACGCCCGTTGATCTCGCGCGCAACGCCAATGACGTAATCGCTCCAGGTCCCCTGCCGCCGAGTGGGCAATCGTTCGAGCGCGACGGACGCGCTGTAACGGTCACTCTGCAGCGCGACGTGATCATCACGCCGGAGACGGAGCCCGACGGCGATGTGCCGGTCGATGGCGGCCGGCAAGACGAATCCCTGGTTGTAGTCGGTATGCTCGCCGAC
>VBEW01000021.1 GCA_005889225.1 Chloroflexota bacterium
TCGGCTACGTCCTGATCGGGATGGGCCTGGTCTCGATCGCGATCGGCTACGGCATCATCTCGAAAATCACGAACATCCAGGTGTAGCGAATGAACATTTTTACTATCGTCTTCGCCTTCCTGGCCTTCAGCGGTGTCTTCATCGCGATCCAGGCCGTTACCGCCAAGCCGCGTCAGGACCTGATCGCTGAACGGCTGGCGCAGTACCGTGATCACAACTTGACCCTCGATGAGATCGAGCTCTCGCTGCCGTTCAGCGAGCGCTTCATCAAGCCGGCCCTCGAACGGTTGGGCAGCCTGCTCACCTCCCGCATGGCGAAGAACCGCCAGATCGTGCTCCAGAACAAGATCAACCTCGCCGGTCGACCATATGCGCTGAGCGTCAACGGTTTCGAGGTCTTCAAAGTCATCGCCGGAATCATCGTCGCCCTCATCGGCTTCTGGCTGGGCGGCGTGATCTTCAGCACCAGCTTCCCGCTGCGAGTGGGCGCGGCCGGGCTCGGCTTCCTGCTGGGCCGGTACCTGCCCGACGTCTGGCTGAACAACAAGATCAAGGGACGGCAAAAGGAACTTCGGCTGGCCCTGCCGAACGCGCTCGACTTGCTGACCATCTCGGTCGAGGCCGGACTCGGCTTCGATGCCGCCATCGGGCGGCTGACGGAGAAGTTCAAGAACGCGCTGTCTGATGAGTTCGCCCAGGTCCTCAACGAAATCCGGCTCGGCCGGCCGCGTCTCGAGGCGCTCGATGACATGGGCCGCCGCTCCGGAGTGGAGGAACTGCACACCTTCATCCAGGCGCTGATCCAGTCCGAGCAGCTCGGCGTGGGAATCGCGAAGGTGTTGCGGATTCAGTCGGAAGAGATGCGCCGCCGCCGCCGTCAGCGGGCGGAGGAGCAGGCCGCCCAGGCGCCCCTGAAGATGCTCTTCCCGATGATCGGCTGCATCTTCCCGACACTGTTCATCGTGCTGATGGGTCCGGCGGTCATCATCATCATCCACACGTTCCAACACAAATAGAGCGCCCCAGGGCCGCTGCGACCGTATAATACGGAGAAAGAGTTTTGCGACTAACTAAACAGGACGGGACGGTCGTCGCGCAGCCCCTGGAGATCGCGAGCAATTTCATCGCGCGCGGCGTCGGGCTGATGGGGCGCCGGCGCTTGCCGGAGAACGGCGGCCTGCTGATCCACGGCTGCAATGGGATCCACATGATGTTCATGCGCTTTCCCATCGATGCCGTATTTGTCGACAGGAAAGGCCTCGTGATCAAGACCTACGAGCGCTTGCTACCGTGGATCGGGCTGGTGCCGCTCGTCTGGCGCGCCGACAAGGTCGCTGAGCTGCCCGTCGGTACCATCCGGCGGCACGCGATCAAAGCCGGCGACCAGCTGCTCATCGCCGCCTGAGTGGGCTTCCTCGATTTGATCTTTCCGCCGCGCTGCGGCGGATGTGGGGCGTACGGCGCGACCTGGTGCGCGGGCTGTGCGGCGCAGGTCCTCTGGCTGCCACCCGGCACGGTGGCGGGGATTCCGCTGATCACCGTTGGCCGGCTGGACGGTCCGCTGCAGCGTGCCATCCATCGCTACAAGTACCGGCCACGGCCCGAGCTGGCGACCGCCCTCGCCGAATGCCTTGCCGGGGTGGTTCGGACGGTCGATGTCCGGATCGCGGTGCTGACCTTCGTGCCGCTGCATGCGTCCCGGGAGCGCGAGCGCGGCTTCAATCAGGCTGAGCGGCTGGCCCGCCGCCTCGGCCAGACCCTGGGGCTGCCCGTGATCGCGGGCCTATCCCGGGTACGGGCCACGCCCGCCCAGGTCGGCCTGGGGGAGGCCGGGCGCCGCGTTAACGTGGTGGGGGCCTTTTGCTGGTCGGCGGCCCAGCCGCCCCCGGAGGGGCTGGCGCTGGTCGACGACGTCTGCACCACGGGCGCCACCCTGGCAGCCGGCGCCGACGCCGTGGCCCGAGCCGGCGGGTCGATCACGGCTTTCCTGGCGCTCGCCAGGGCGCAAACTTTGCCGGCACTCGCCGTTACATTGCCTGGACAGTCGACCTGTCCCTGAATCTTGTTTTTGGGGGATTGTGGCTGAGATGGTCAACGCGTCCGAGGTTTCGCAGGACGAGCTCGCCCGCTACTACGAGGCGCTGGGACCGATCCGGGACCTCGTCCTCGACGAGAGCCTGACGGAAGTCATGGTCAACGGCTATGAAAACATCTACGTCGAGCGCAACGGCAAGATCCTGCTGACGGACCGCAAGTTCGACGACGAAAACCATCTGCTGCGCGTGATCGACTTCATCGTCTCCGCCGTCGGCCGGCGCATCGATTTCCGCTCTCCGATGGTCGACGCCCGACTGCTGGACGGCTCGCGTGTCAACGCCGTCATCTCGCCGATCGCCCTGGATGGGCCGATGCTGACGATTCGAAAGTTCTCCCGCGATCCCTACCAGTCCGAGGACCTCGTCAACTTCGGGACGATCACCACTGAGGCTGTCGGCTTCCTGAAGGCGTGCGTCATGGCCCGAGCGAACATCATGATCTCGGGAGGGACCGGGACCGGCAAGACGACGTTGCTCAACGTCGCCTCGTCGTTCATCCCGCCCGACGAACGAATCGTGACCATCGAAGACGCCGCTGAGTTGCAGCTTCACCAGGAGCATGTCTGCCGGATGGAATCCCGCCCGCCCGACCTCAACGGTGAGAACAAGGTCGGCATCCGTGAGCTCGTCATAAACGCCCTGCGTATGCGCCCGGACCGGATCGTGGTCGGCGAGTGCCGTGCCGGTGAGGCGCTGGACATGCTGCAGGCGATGAACACCGGTCATGACGGCTCCCTGACTACCCTCCACGCCAATACCACCCGCGACGCCATGTCTCGTCTCGAAACCATGGTGCTGATGGCGGGCATCGATTTGCCGACTAAGGCGATCCGGCAGCAGGTGGCCTCGGCCGTCGACCTGGTCGTCCAGCTCTCTCGTATGCGCGACGGTCAGCGCAAGGTGACCAGCATCACCGAGATCACCGGCATGGAAGGCGACACCATCACGATGCAGGAGATCTTCATCTACGAGTCGCACGGCATCAGCAAGGAGGGCGTGATGACCGGCGTCTTCCGGCCAACTGGCATCCGGCCGCACATCATGGACAAGCTCTTCGCGGCCGGGGTGCCGATCCCGCCGGAGCTGTCGCGGGTCTTCCCCGATCGTCGCGCTTCCGAGCGGCCGGGACACTAAAGACCCAGGACCGCGCCCGCCGCCCGAGGCCGGCCGTCGCGCCGAACCCTGAAAGCGCGTGATCTATACTCGGGTGCACAAAGATCTCACAGGAGGCGACCATGGAGATCTTGATCCAGGCCAAGAAGTCCGCGGCCGATCCCCAGATCAAGGCGTACGCGCAGGCTAAGCTCGAAAAGCTGGCGCGCCATTTCGACCATATCCTCGAGGCGCGCATGGAACTGGGCACCGAGAAGAACAAGAGCCTGGAGAACATGAAGGTGGCCGAGCTGACCGTGCACGTCACCGGGCGCACCGGCAACATCCTCAAGGCCGCCCAGTCGGCCGGTCATATGAACGAGGCGGTCGATCTGGTCATCGACAAGATGGTCCGCCAGATTCGGGAGCACAAGGAGAAGCTCAAGGATCACCGGAAAGCGAAGCCGGCCGTGCTTGCCGCCCAGGGTCCTTCCGTGCCCGCTGGCGCGGTCGTGCGACCCAACGGAGTGGCCAAGATCAAGCGCTTCAAAATGCGACCGATGTCAGAAGAGCAGGCCCGCCAGCAGATGGAGGAGCTGGGTCATGCCTTCTTCCTCTTCCTCAATGAGGACAGCCAGGAGCTGAACCTCCTCTACCGGCGACATGACGGGACTTTCGGGTTGGTCGAGGCCGACTTGAGTTGATCGGCTGAATCGGATTGCCCGTTTCGGCCGTCCGGTGCCGGGTATGCTTACTGGTTGCGGCATAGCGTGTAATCCATGAGCGTTCTTACCAAGGTCTTAGGCGATCCCAACGCGCGCGAGGTCAAGCGGCACCTGGAGTGGGTTGCCGATGCCAACGAGCTCGAGCCGCTGATGGAGAAGCTCACCGCTGATGAGCTGAAGGCTAAGACGGCGGAGCTCCGTCAGCGGTTAGCGCAGGGTGAAGGCCTCGACGACGTCCTGGTGGAGGCTTTTGCCGTCGTGCGAGAAGCCGCCCGCCGCTCCATCGGGCTGCGCCCGTTCGACGTTCAGCTGGTGGGTGGCATCGTGCTGCACCAGGGAAAGATCGCCGAGATGAAAACCGGTGAGGGCAAGACGCTGGTTGCCGTGCTGCCGCTCTACCTCAACGCGCTGGAAGGCAAGGGCGCCCACCTGATCACCGTCAACGATTACCTGGCGCGCCGCGACGCGGGCTGGAACGCGCCGATCTACCAGGCGCTCGGGATGAGCGTCGCCGTCATCGGCCACGAGATGTCCCTGCTCTACGACCCCGACTACCTCGACGAAACGCACCCCGACCCGCGCCTGCAGCATCTTCGTCCCATCACGAGGGGAGAGGCCTACCAGGCCGACATCACCTATGGCACGAACAGCGAGTTCGGCTTCGACTACCTGCGCGACAACATGGCGGTCGATCTCACGCAGTGTGTCCAGCGCGGGCTGAACTTCGCCATCGTTGACGAGGTCGACAGCATTCTGATCGATGAGGCGCGCACCCCGCTGATCATCTCCGGCCAGGCGCAGGAGTCGACGGAGAAGTATTACCAGTACGCCCGCCTGATTCCGCGGCTCTCGCTCGAGGACTACACAGTCGACGAGAAGACGAAATCGGCATCGTTGACCGAGGATGGGATCGCGAAGGTCGAGCGCTGGACCGGGATCAAGAACGTCTACGAGCTGGAGCACGTGGACGAGGCCCATCAGATCAACCAGGCGCTGAAGGCCTACACCCTCTTCAAGCGCGACCGTGACTACCTCGTCAAGGACGGCGAAGTCATCATCGTCGACGAGTTCACCGGCCGGCAGCAGCCGGGCCGGCGCTGGGCGGATGGCCTGCACCAGGCGGTGGAGGCGAAGGAAGGGGTCAAGGTCCAGCAGGAGACCCAAACGCTCGCCACCATTACCTATCAGAACTACTTCCGCCTCTACACAAAGCTCGCGGGCATGACCGGTACCGCCGTCACCGAGGCCGAGGAGTTCGACAAGATTTACAAGCTCCAGGTGGTCGTGGTCCCGACGCACAAGCCGATGATCCGCGCGGACAATGCGGACCTGATCTACAAGACGGAAGACGCCAAGTTCAAGGCGGTGGCCGACGAGATCCAGGAGACGGCCGGCACCGGTCGCCCGGTCCTGGTCGGAACCGTTTCGGTCGAGAAATCGGAGCGACTCGCCCGGTTGCTGGAAAAGCGTGGGGTGCCGCACGAAGTGCTCAACGCCAAACAGCATGAGCGCGAGGCCTTGATCGTCGCCAAGGCGGGCCAGGCCGGGGCGGTGACCATCGCCACCAACATGGCGGGTCGCGGGACCGACATCGTGCTGGGTGAAGGGGTAGCGAAAGCCGGCGGGCTGCACATCGTCGGCACCGAGCGGCATGAGAGCCGTCGGATCGACAACCAGCTGCGCGGCCGCAGCGGCCGCCAGGGTGACCCGGGCTCATCCCGCTTCTTCCTGGCATTGGACGACGACCTCATGCGCATCTTCGGTGGCGAGCGCATCAAAAACATGATGAACATGCTGCGCGTCGGCGACGACGAGCCGATCGAGTCGCGGCTGGTGTCGAAGCAGATCGAGTCAGCACAGACCAAAGTCGAGGGCCACAACTTCGACGCTCGCCGCTATTTGGTCGAGTACGACGATGTCATGAACAAGCAGCGCGAGATCATCTATGGGGAGCGGCGCAAGGTGCTCGAGGGTGTCGCGCTCCGGGACCTCGTGCTCTCCTGGGTGCGCAAGGTCATCGAGGATGCGGTCAGTGAGCGCTGCGAGTCTCGGCATCCCGACAACTGGGACATCGAAGGGCTGGTTGGACAGTTGGGAACAGTCTTTCCGCTACCACCATTCGGCGAGATCCCATCTGACGAGTTCGGCGAGACGAAGGAAGCGGTAATCGATCGCCTGATGCAGTACGCCGAGACGGCCTACCAGGCGAAAGAGGCCGAGCTCACCGAACCGATGATGCGGCAGGTCGAGCAATTTGTCGTGCTCAAGACCATCGACTCCAGGTGGATCAGCTACCTGACGATGATGGAACACTTCAAAGAAGGGATCGGGCTGCGGGCGTTCGGCCAGAAGGACCCGCTGGTCGAGTACAAGAACGAGGCGTTTCAGGCCTTTCAGGAGCTGCTCAACGACATCCAGTTCGAGATCGCGTCGAACATGTACCGGGTGCAGGTGCGGGCGGAGCCGCCGGTCCCGACGCCGCCGCCGGCGGTGCTCACCGGCCGGTCTCGGCAAGCGGGCATCGCGGGCCCTGCGGCGGTTGCCGGCGCGGGCAGCCCGAACGGCGGTGGGAGCCCGGCGCCGGTTCCGGCGGGGAAGATTGGCCGCAACGACCCCTGCTGGTGTGGCAGCGGCAAGAAATACAAGAAGTGCCACGGCCGCTAGCCAGGATTAAGCTGGGGATCTTCGGGTAGGATTTCGGGCGATGCCTGCAAAGAAGAGCCCGGCCGGTCCGGGTAAGAGTGACCGCACGAAAGCCGCCACCGCCGCCAACCCGGTGACGGCGGAGGACGTCGTCCAGCCGCCCACGGCGCCAAAAGCCGGCAGCGCCGGGCCGGCAACGCCCGCGCGATTGCCGTTCCGCCGCCCGCAATCACTGAACTTCGCCGGCGTCGGGCGCAACGACATCTGCCCCTGCGGCAGCGGCAAGCGATTCAAGAACTGCCACGGACACTAACCATGGAAGAGATCCTCGAGCACGCAAACGACCTGTTGAAGAAGATCCTGCAGCTCCAGGAGCATCTTTGACCTGCCCCAAAAAGGCCAGCACCTCGACGCGCTGCAACGCGAGCTAAGCGACCCGAACATCTGGCAGGACCCCCAACGAGCCCAGCGGCTCGCCCAGGAATCGAAGGGATTGCGGGAGGAGGTCCAGGTCTGGCGAAAGCTCGAAGCGCGCGCCCGTGACCTTATCGGGTTGACCGAGCTGGCGATGGCCGAGGACGACGGCCAGCTGCGGAGCACGCTCGAGCAGGACCTGCGGGCGCTCGATGTCGACGTTGGCAAACAGGAAGTAGACCTGCTCTTCGCCAATCCGTATGCCGAGCACCCGGCGCTGGTCAGCATTCACGCCGGCGCCGGGGGGACGGACTCGCAGGATTGGACGGAGATGTTGCTGCGCATGTACCTGCGCTGGGCGGAGCGCAACAAGATGCAGAGCGAGATTCTCGACGAGTCGCCGGGGGAAGAGGCTGGCTATAAGAGCGTCACCGTCCGGATCTCGGGTAAGCGAGCCTTCGGCTGGCTCCGCGCGGAGCGCGGCGTTCACCGGCTGGTCCGGCTGTCGCCATTCGACCAGGCGCACCGCCGCCATACGTCATTCGCGCTGGTGGAGGTCATCCCGGAGATCGAGGAGGCCACCGAGATCGAGATCCGACCCGAAGATCTCAAGGTCGATGTCTATCGCTCGAGTGGGGCGGGCGGCCAGCATGTCAATAAGACCTCATCGGCGGTTCGCATGACGCATCTGCCGACCGGCATCATCGTCACCTGCCAGAACGAGCGGTCACAGATCAAGAACCGCGACATGGCGCTGAAGGTGCTCCGCTCCCGGCTGGTGGCGCTGCGCGAGCAGCAGCGGTCAGAGCAGCGGCAGGAGCTGAAGGGCGCGCATCAATCGAACGAATGGGGCAGCCAGATCCGCAGCTACGTCCTGCACCCCTATACCCTGGTGAAGGACCATCGCACCGGTCTCGAGGTGGGCAACGTCCAGGCGGTCCTCGACGGCGACCTCGAGGCATTCATGGAGGCCTTCCTCCGCTGGGACGCCGGCCGTGAAGGCAAGGCCGCCTAAGGCCGGCGCGCGTGCAGTCCTCGAGCGTCGGTATCATCCGACCAACTGACATGCCATAACTCCCGGATGTTGCGGTCCGGAATGATGACCGCCTCGAAGGAGCCGACAAGGCTGACGGCATAAAGCTTGAAAAGAAACGAAGAGGGGCGCGGAACCGTAGCCTCGATCGGATGCCGGGGTTCGATGCGGTAACCGGCGATCACTTGCCGGCGCCGCGGATCGAAAAGGAGCAATTCGCGATCATGACTTACGACCAGCCGACCCGCTCCGTCGATTCCGTGGAGCCCATCAAAACTGATTTCTATTGGAATCCGATCTAACTGGCGACCGGTAGCGACCTCGAAAACCTTAATTTCTTGTTTCGGCACGAGATTGTAGATGCGGTCTGTTGAAATGTCTCGTCCGAGTGGTCGCTTCTCGGCGGCCAGGGCAAAGATTGCGTCCCTGTACACAACCGGCGTAAGGCATAAAGGAACAACTCGCGTGGGTGCAGCGCTTTTCAAGACGGCGTCGAGGAAGGCGACGCTTCCGTTGAAGAAGGAGTACGCAATGTAGCGATCGCCGTCCCGGCAGATCAGATCCGGGGCAGCGACGTTGAGCCGCCATACCACAGCCCATCGACTGACCTGATCTGCGTCGAGAGCATGGAGGTGCTGCAGATACTTGCCCACGCCGGCACGCAAGGTTCGGCCGATTTGCATGGCGGCGAGGTCGAGTTCTTGTACCCCAAACGTTGCGAGGAGCCATAGCCGCCGCCCGTCCTCGGACAGCGTGGCGCCACGTAGCTCGCCCGCCAAACCTTTGATCCGGTGGACCTGTCGCGTCTGAACGTCGAATCGGTAGAGGCGGGAGGTGACGGTCTTCTCGAAGCGGCTGAACCACGTTTCCCGGCGGCTGGGTATCGCGACGAGGTCTGCCCCCCAACCCGTTGCGTTCTCAACCGGATCGAGCTCAACGACCGAGGCCTGAAAGGAAAGGCCAGCCACGTGCAGAGCTTATTTCAGGCGGCGAGCGCAGGCGTTTGCGCCGCGGTTTGGAGCTGGCGTTCATTTCGAAGAGCCACCCAGATGCTGGCGAAGACGATGACCGTCCCGATGAAATAGGCCTCGCTGGCGAGTCGCGTCACCCCCACTAAGACCACGTCGAGCAAGCCCGGCCAGTGGGGGAGAGGGTGGACGATCAGCAGGTAATGCAGCCCGGGCAGCACCGAGAAACAGAGCCAGGCCGCAATCAGGAACCGACCAGCCGTTCGTGACAGGTTGCCGCTGAACGCCAGGCGGATCAGGAGGGCGATGGGCAGGATGAGGATGACCAGGTGGAAGCTCCAGGTCACGCTGCTGACCAGCGGCAGCGCGCTGATGGCCAGCGCGAACTCCAGACCGCTCCGTGAGGTCCGCGACGTGACACGTAGCACGATGAAGAGCAACCCCAGCGTCAGCGGCCAGTCCAGCACGCGGCCGCACCACCCGGCGCTGCCACCGGCGTCAGCGGTCGAGGGCTGGCAGATCCGTGCCGTGAATCCCGCCAGGGATTGATTCTCCCGGTAGCCGGTGCCGGCCGCCAGGTGCGGCAGCATATCGCGGAAGTAATAGATGTTGTGGTCGAGGCTCGTGACGATAAGGCCGGCTCCGAGCCCGGCCGCGCCGGTGAGGCACAGGGCGCCGATCAGTTTCCAGTGCCGGCGCCAGACGAGGTAGGGCAGAAGGGCGAGGGGAAAGAGTTTGAAGATCGCGGCGGTGCCGACCAGCACGCCGCCGGCGAGGTCCTGGCGGCGCTGCCAGCAGGCCCAGGCACCCGCTAGCAGGAGGAGGAGCAGGGAGTTCATCGCTCCCGCATATACCGAGTTGGCCAGCGGGAAGAAGGTCGTCAGCACGGCGACAATCGCGAGCAGCTCGGCGCGGCGCGGCCCTCCGATCACCCGGTAGACGATCACCAGGCTGGCCACGACCGCTGCCTGGATCAAGAACAACCAGAGCCGGACCGCAATGTCGTTCGAGACCCAGGTCAGTGGAATCAAGGTGACAGCGAAGGCCGGCGGATACAGGTACCCGCTGCTCAGCGACCAGTCCCAGGGCACGTGGTTACGGATGAAGTTCGCATAGGGGTCGCCACCGGCCGCGATCTGATGGGCGGCGAACAGGTAGTCCTGGAAGTCGTCGGCGCGGGGCGCCTGGGGGGCCAGCAGCGGCAGCAGGAAGCGCGCGGCGTAGAAGGCCAGCAGGATGCCGATCAGGGCGCTCAGGGCAACCTGACCAGGGTCGGGCCAGCCCAGCAATCGCCGCACGGCCATATAACCCGCGGACGCCCGCAGGTCACGCCTGCTGTTACATGGCCGTTACAGCGAACTGAAGGACCGGACGGACGGTCCCGACGGCCATCCGCCGGTGGTTGCGCAGCGTCGGCCGGGCAAACGCGCCGAGCGTCTCGCCCTCGCCCGGCTGCAACCAGCCGAGGCGTTCGAGCGCGGCCATCACCGCGACCGCCGTCCACGTCCCGTCGCCGCTGTCCAGTTTGATGGCGAGGGCCTGACCGGATTCGCGATCGGCGGTACAGTAGGCACCGGCCGCGCCGGCTTTCGCCAGCAAGCGGCCGCGCGTCGCCTCCATCAGCCGGGTGTCGAACCGATCGGTCCCGGCGACCAGGAAGGGGTGCTCGGTCATGGCCGCGACCACGTCGCGCGGGGCACCGTCTTTCGCCTGGACGAGAGCGGCGAAGCTGCGAGCCATCGCCGCCAGTGGAACCGCCGGATTCGGGGCGCTACAACCATCGACGCCAAAGTGGGTCGTGGCCAATGGGCGCCGGGTGTACTCCGCGATCACCTCCGAAATTCGCCGCTGGACCGGATGATCGCGCTCGAGGTAGGTCTCGAGCGGGGCCTCGAGCGCCTTCGCCGCCGCCAGCATCCCGGCGTGCTTGCCCGAGCAGTTGTTGAAAATCGGTAGCGGCTCGTCCATCTGCCGGCGAGCTGCGGCCGCCGACGGTTCGTGGATCGGCCAGTGGGCCCCGCATTGCAGAGCCGATTCCGGTACGGCCGCGCGCGCCAGCAGGTCGCGAACGACTTCGACGTGGCGGGCTTCGCCGTTGTGGGAGGCCGACATGATCGCCACATGCTCCGGGCGCAGGTCGAAGCGATTGACGATGCCGGACCCAAGACTCCCGACCGACTGAAAGGGCTTGGCGCACGAGCGGAAATAGGTGAGGTGGTCTGGATCGCCGAGCCTTGCGCGGACCCGGCCGTCGGCCCCGACGACGGCCAGGTGCCCGAGATGGATGGCCTCCTCCACACCAGCCCGCTCGACACTCACCAGTGGAGCGGCCGAGTTGGGCATTCGGCTGAGTATAAAGAGGGTGGCGGGGCCAGCTTTGGACGCACGGTGAACTGAGGCAGCAATGCGCGACAGGATGCCCTATACTTCCGGAGTCATTCGGCCC
>VBEW01000022.1 GCA_005889225.1 Chloroflexota bacterium
GTAGGCCTGCCGGCCGGATTCGAGACTCTTCGAGAAGCGTTTCCAGAAACCCTGTTTTTCGGTCGTCTCCGGCTCAGCCGGCATCACCCGTCAGCCTACGCAGTGCGCTCAGCCACCGGGACGAGGGCGTCCTGCTGGAGGCGGACGGACACGATGCGCGAGATGCCGTGCTCCGCGAGGGTTACCCCATAGAGCACCTCGGCCTGCGCCATCGTTGAGTGGTTGTGAGTCACAATCAGAAATTGCTGATCGACGGCAAGGCGTTTCAGCACGCGGTTGAAGCGGACCACGTTGGCGTCGTCCAGGGCGGCATCCACCTCGTCCAGGACGTAGAACGGGCTGGGGTTGACGGCCTGCAGGGCGAACAGAAACGCCAGCGCGGTCAGGGCTCGCTCGCCGCCGGACAGAAGCGTGAGTGGCTGCAACCGTTTGCCCGGCGTCTGCGCCAGGATTTCGACGCCGTCGTCGAGCGGGTTGCCGTCCGGCTGGGTTTCGAGCCGCAGGGTGGCGCGCCCGCCCTCGAACAATTCTCCGAAGAATTCCTGAAAGTTCACGGCCACCGCCTGGAAGACGGTGCGGAACCGGCTGTCGATCTCGGCCTCGAGCCGTTCACGCAGCGCGCCCAGCTGGGCGGACGCCGCCTCCAGGTCTGCCAATTGGCCGGCGAGCCCCTCGCAGCGTTCGCGAACCTGCGCGTACTCGTCGGGCGCCAGAAGGTTGACCGCGCCCATCGCGTCGAGGCGACGCTGCAGCCTCGATACCTCGCGTTCGGTCTTCTGCCAGTCGACCTCCTCGATGGCGTCCTCCCCGTCGTCGACCAGCTGGCCACCATCGCGCAGCGCGCTGGCGCAGCGCTCCACTTCGATCTGCGCCGCCTCGCGCTCGCCGGCGGCCGCGGCACAGGCGTCGTCGGCGTGGGCCAGCTCGACCTGCAGCGCGACGTTGGCCTGCTCGTCCTCCCGCAGCTGCGCCTCGAGCGCCGTGAGCGAGGCGCCATCGGGCAGCTGGGCGGCCTCCAATGACGAAAGCTCGGCCAGCAGCGTCTCGGCCTGCTCGAGCCAGCGGCGGCGCTCCTCATTGATGATGGCCGGCTGCACGGCGAGGTCGTCTTCGGCGGCGCGCCGTTGGCTCAACTCGCTGCCATGGGAATGGAGCACCTGCCGAGCTCGCTCGAGCTGACGGCTCAAATCATCGGACCGCTGGCGTGCGAGCGCCGCCCGAAGTTCCGCCTCCTGGCGCCGCCCCACCTGCGTGGACGTGGTTGCTGACGCCTCGTGAATCCGTTGCTCCGCCTGCGCCAGGTCGCTCGCGACGGCGGTCTCCGACTCGGCAACCGTCCCCTGCCGGCCGCGGGCCGCGACCTGTAACTGCTCGGCCTGCTCGACCAATCCGCCGATGCGAGCGAGCTGCTGCCGGAGTTGCGCTTCCTGGTGTGTTTCGCGCTGAACCGCTTCGCCCGCCGCGGCCAGAGCCCCGGCCGCCCGGGCCGCCGCCGTCCGCAGCGCGTCCATCCTGGCGAGGATGGTCTGCCGCTCGCGGGCGAGGGACGCCCGCGTCGCTGCCTGGTGCTCGACCTCCTCCGCCGCGAGAAGCGCAGCCTGACGTTCTCCGTCCAGCGCATCCTCGGCATCGCGGATCCTGGCCTGGACCTCGAGCAGCGCGTCGGCCGCTTTTCCGCCGCGATAGGAAACGGCGGTGATGATCTCACCGGCCGGCGTCACCGCCCGCAGCTCGGGATGCTCGGCGACGGCGCGTGTGCCCGCCGTTCGATCGGCCACCAGCACCGCACCGCGGAGCAGTTGCGCGATCAGGCGGGCGACGTGGCCCGGGGCCCGCACGAGGTCGACGACCGCCGTAAGGCCGTCGGGTACCGCGAGCGGCGGGGCCAAATTTTCGGCATACAGCAGCGTCTCGCGGGCGTCCTCGGCGCCGGCCAGTGCCGTCGCACCGCTCTCGAAGCCCTGCCGATCACGCGCCACCCAGCTGTGCAGCCATCCTTCCAGCGCGGCTTCGACGGCGGCCCGGTGAACCGGATCAACCTCGATCAGCTCGAGCAACCGCTCCCAGTTGTCACCGCGCTTGACCGGCCCGCGCCGATGGGCGTGGTCGAGCAAGGTCCGCAGCGCGACGAGTTCGGCCTCGACGGCCTTGAGGCGAGCCTCGTGCTCCACGACCGCCTTCCGGGCCAGCTCGAGGCCGTCGTCGGCTTCGCCAACACCTGCCTCGATGATCGATGCCATGGCGTCGACCTCGCGTAGCTCGCGATCCGTGGTCTCAACGTTGCCGCGTCGCCGCTCGAGCTCGTCGGTCAGCGTGCTCTGCCGGAGCGACCATGCCTCCAGCTGCGTGCGCACCTGCTGCTGTTGTTCACCGAGAAACTGCAGCCGGCCTTCCAGCTGGCGAAGCTCGGCGTCGACCGCGACGCGTTCGCGCTGAAGTTCCTGGCGGAGCTGCTGCCCGGCGGCGCGCTCCGCCTCGACCACGGCTTGCGCTTCCCGAGCGATACGCTCGCCATCCCTCGCGGTCTGCAGCGCCGAATCCGCCGCCTCGAGCTCAACCCGGGCGGCCTCCACGGCGCGGGCCAGTTCATCAACCACGCGGCTACCGGCCTGTTCCGAGGCCATCAATTGCGCCAGCTCTCGCTGCAGCGATTCATGGGCCTGGACCGCCGCCGCGTTCCGCTCCTGGGCGATCCGCGCCTGATGCTGACTCTCTGCCAGCCGAAGGCGAACATCGGCCACGGCCTCCTGATGATGCCAACGCGCCTCGCGGGCGGACAGAAGCACTGACCGGTGCTCGGCATAGCGCGGCTCGAACTCGCTGACCGCCTGGGCCATCGCAGCGCGTTTGTTCTCAGCCGTTTGCACCCGGGCCTGGGCGCGGCGCAACTGGACCATCGCTTTCCGCCAGGCATCCCGTGCCAGGCTGCCCTGCAACGCCTTCAGGGCATCCGCCACTTTCTGATATTCCTCCGCCGCCACTGCCTGCACGCGCAGCTCCTCAGCCCGCGGACTGAGCTCATTGAGGATGTCGCGGGCCCGGCGCATGTCGCGGTCTGCCTCGGCCAGCCGGTTCAACGCCTCCTGACGCTGGTCGCGAAGCCGGCGCACGCCGGCGGCCTCCTCGATGAGCTCGCGGCGCAGAGCCGGCGCCGCCTGGATCACGAAATCGATGTCGTTTTGCGCGGTGACGGCGTAGCCATCCTGGCGCAGCCCGGTGCTGGCCAGCAGGGCATCGATGTCTTTCAACCGGGCGCGCGTGCCGTTGATCAGGTACTCGCTCTCACCCGAACGGAAGAGGCGCCGAGCAACTTCGATTTCCGTGAACTCGACGTTGAGTCGCTGGTCCGCGTTGTCGATGGTCAGGGTCACCTCGGACATGCCCACCGCGGCTTTCCCCGGCCCGCCAGAGTAGATGACGTCTTCCATTCGATGCCCACGCAGTCCGCGCGCGTTGCGCTCCCCCAGCGCCCAGCGGATGGCATCGACCAGGTTTGACTTGCCGCTGCCATTCGGACCGACGATGGCCGTGATGCCACGACTGAATGGCAGCTCCGTTCGGCGGGCAAAGGTCTTAAACCCTTGCAACCGAAGCGCCTTCAAGTGCACGGGCTAAATGAAGAAAGACATGGCAGGGCTCTCGCGCCCTTCAGTGACGTAAGCATGGACCACGGCGCGGGTCACCCGTGTATTAGAGCACGTCCCCGTTGCCCAAGGCAACGGGCTCATCACGCCGCATAGACGATCACTTCCGTTGCCTTGACGCCGATCCAGACCTGGTCGCCGCGGTCGAGTCCCAGTTCCCGCACCGCCGCGGGCGTGACCTCGGCAACGATGGATGGCAATCCCTGCAGCCGAACGCGAACCCGGTCTCCCTGCAGGTCGATGTCGGTGGCCCGCCCCTTCCAGACGTTTCGCGGTGTCCCATCCGGACGCGCGCGATAGAGGGCGACGGTTCGGGGATGGACGACGGCGAACACATCGCCATCCGTCACGCCGACGGCGGTCAACGAGCCGCCGCCAGTGATCGTGATGACGTCGTGTCGTGCCGTTCCTCGAAAGAGGTTGACGCCCACCAGGTCAGCGACGTAGCGCGAGCGAGGTCGCTGGGTCACCTCCGCCGGCGATCCGGTTTGCAGCACCCGCCCCTGCTCGAGGACGATGAGACGGTCCGCCATCGCCATCGCCTCCACCGGGTCGTGCGTCACCAGCAGCCGCACCCCACGGAACGACTCCAGGTGCTGTCGCAGCTCTCGGCGTAGCTCGACCCGGGTGCTGACATCCAGTGCCGCCATCGGTTCGTCGAGGAGCAGAAGCGCCGGGTCGGTCGCCAGCGCCCGGACCAGCGCAACGCGCTGCGCCTGGCCACCCGACAACGAGCCGGGTTTTCGATTGGCCTCCGGGCCGAGGCCAACGCGGTCCAACCACGAGAGGGCCCTGGCAGTGGCGGCCGCCCGCCCGACCCCGCGTGACCGGAGTCCGAATGCCACGTTCTCCAGCACCGACAGGTGCGGGAACAGCAAGTAGTCCTGGAAGACCATCCCGATCGGTCGTTGCTCCACGGGGAGGCGGATCGCGATCGCCGGCTCGTCCAGCACGAGGCCGTCGAGAGCAATGTGCCCGGCATCAATCGGTAGGAGACCGGCAAGAGCGCGCAGCACTGACGTCTTACCGGCGCCGTTCGGCCCCAGCAGCGCGACGAGCTCGCCTGGCGCGATGGTCAGGTCGACGTCCAGGTCGAAGCTTCCCACCGTTGCCCGGATCTGCGCCTGAAGGCTCACGAGGCTCCCAGCCAGCGGTCACGCAGCCCGACGAGAACAGCGAGCGAGACCACAAGCAAAACGAGGCTGAGTACGATCGCCGATTCCGGGCTGGTCTCCAGTGCCAGGTAGACCGCCAGGGGCATGGTCTGCGTGCGCCCCGGAAAGTTGCCGGCAAATGTGATGGTGGCGCCGAACTCGCCCAGCGCCCGCGCCCAGCAGAGGATAGCCCCCGCCACCAGCGACGGCCGCACCAGGGGCAGGGTCACGCGCCAGAGCACGGTCCAGCGGCGGGCACCCAGTGTTCTCGCCGCATCTTCGAACCGCGTATCCATCGAACGCAGGCCGGCTTCGACGGTGATGACGAGGAACGGCATCGCGACGAAGGTCTCGGCCAGGATGGCGCCGGCCGTAGTGAACGGCAGGTGAATCCCAAAGACATCCGCTAACCAGCCGCCGAGCAGGCCTCCGCGCCCGAAGGCCAGCAGGAGCGCGACCCCGCCGACGACCGGTGGCAGGACCATGGGCAGAACCGTCAGGGCGCGGCAAATGGCGCGACCCGGGAAGGCAACCCGCGCGTAGATCCAGGCGAGGGGAACGCCTAGCAGGAGCGCGATCGCGGTCGCCGAAAGCGAGGCGATCAGCGACAGGCGGAGGGCCGTCAGCGCTTCGGATGAGGTGAGGAGCTCCCGGGCGGATCCCCAGGGCGTCCGAACCAGGAGGCCGAGCAACGGCAGGACGAAGAAGGCGACCCCGGCGCCGGCCAGGATGAGGAACGGGACGGGCGCCGCGGCCGAGCCACGGCGGTCAGGGGGCGGCAAAGCCATCTCCGGCCAGAATGTGCTGGCCATCGGCCAGCACGTAACTGATGAAGGTCCCGGCCAGGACGGCGTCCTGCGAGTCCTTCAAGAGCGCCATCGGATAGTCGGCGGTGACGTTGAAGCGCGCTGGAATGTCGATCCCCTGCACCGCCGCCCCGGCCGCCTTCACGTCGGTGACGTAGACGATCCCGGCATCGGCTTCCCCGAGTGCGACCTTGCTGACAACCGCCTTGACGTCGGCTTCCTGGCTGGCGGGCGCGACCGTGACGCCCGCGGCGCGCAGGGATTGGATCGCGTACCGCCCACAGGGGACCGCCGGGGCGCAGAGGAGGACGACCAGCCCGGCTCGACTCAGGTCGGCGAGCCCGCCGATGTGTTTGGGATTGCCGGCGGCCACCACGATCTGGAGTCGGTTGCGAGCGAAGATCGACGGCGAGCCGGATACCAGACCGGCATTGACGAGCCTCTGCATAGTCGGCTGGTCTGCTGACGCGAAGACATCGCCGATCGCACCTTGCTCGATTTGCGCCGCCAGGGTAGACGAGCCGGCAAATGTGACGTGAACGACTGCTCCCGGATGGGCATTCTCGAAGTTCGCCCCGATCCGGGTAAAGGCATGGGTGAGAGATGACGCCGCGAACACCGTGATCGAACCCCCGACGGTGGACGCCGCCGGAGCCGCGCATGCGCTCTGGCCGGCGCCGAGGAGCATCGCGATCAGCCCTACGGCGACCCTCGACGGCATTCGGCGCCTAGCGTCTTGGAAGCTCGACGATCACGTTCGTCGCCTTCACCACCGCGACGGCCCGCACCCCCGGGGCGAGGGCCAGCTCGTCGGCCGCCTCACGCGTGATCAGGGCCACGAGGCGATGCGGTCCGGCCTGGATCTCGACCTGGGCGGCGACCCGATCCTTGACCACCCGCGTGACGATGCCGGGGAAATGGTTACGGGCCGAGCGTCCGACCGTCGTTTCCGGTTTCTGCTCCGGCGACGCAGCCATGAATCTGGCCAGCTGCCGGCCCTCGACGACGCGCTGTCCGCCCGATGTCCTGACGGTCGCCAACCGTCCGCTGTCCGCCAGCCGGCGCACGCTGTCGACACTGATCCCGAGCAGCGCCGCCACCTCGCCGATCTTGTAGGTCGCCATGTGTCGTGCTCACAAACTCTAGCATTTGCGGCATTCACGGCCATAAATCCTTTTGATTTCGGTACTTTCGGCGGCATGTCTTTCCGCCTAGAATCCTCAGATGGGCGACGAGGAGGTCCGCAGCCTGCGAGTCGAGAACGCCGAGTTGCGCCGCCTGCTGAGCAAACACCAGTGGAGTGGACTGACCCCGATCAAATCCACCGGGGCATGTCCGGAGTGTTCAGGTTCGAAGCCCCCTGACAGCCGTGGTCATCGACCCGGCTGTGCGCTGGCCGCCGCCCTGGCAGCAGAGCCAGACTGACTTCTAGTTAGCCGGCGCGCGCTTCGCCTCGTGAGCAGCGACAGCTTCCAGCACTTCATCGCTGGCCGGTGGATGGTCGAGCGCGCCCAGGGTCGCTAACGCTTCGCGCGCCGCCACCTGCTCCGCCGCGCGCTTCGTCCGCCCCGTGCCGGTTCCATGAATCCCGTCGCCAAAGCTCACCATCGCCGTGTACTCGCGGCGATGACCCGGGCCGGAGGCGCCGACGATCTCGTACTGCGGGGTCGTCAGGAATCGCTCCTGCGTGACTTCCTGCAGCCGGCCTTTGTAGTTGTCATCCGGCCACGCCTGCACATCGATCAGGCTGCGGCTGAACAGGCGGTAGGCGGCGCGGTAGCCCTGGTCGAGAAAGATCGCCCCGATGACGGCCTCGAACGTGTTCGCCAGGATCGACTGCAACGAGCGGGCGCCGGTCTTATGCGCCCCCTTTCCCAACAAGAGATAGTCGCCCAGGCTGAGCCGCGAGGCCAGACGCGCCAGGCTCTTGGTGTTGACCACCGAGGCGCGCAACCGGGTGAGCTCGCCCTCGTCCGAGGTCTGGTAAGTGTGGTAGAGGTGTTCAGCCGCGATCAGCTCGAGCACGGCGTCACCCAGGTATTCGAGCCGCTCGTTATCGGCGGATCCGCTTTCCGGGTGCTCGTTGTTGTAGGAGCGATGCGTCAGCGCCTGCCGCAGCAGGGTGACGTCGTGAAATCGAACACGGAGCGTCCGCTGGAGTTTTTGTAAAGGCTCGTCGGCCTGAGCGAGCTTCGGCTCAGGTGGCGATGCCGAGCTTTTCTTGGACGTAGTCCCAGGCGGCTCCGACGGTCTGAATCTTTTCAGCGTCCTCGTCAGGTATCTCCATCCCGTA
>VBEW01000023.1 GCA_005889225.1 Chloroflexota bacterium
GCAACCTGCAGCGGCAGATCCTGCACAACAGCAAGCGCATCGGGCAGCCGAAGGTCGACTCGGCCAAGCAAACGCTGGAGGACCTGAACCCCGATGTCAAGGTCGTGCCGTATCAGACCCGCCTGACGCGGGACAACATCATCGACATCTTCAAGGAGTACGACCTGATCGTCGACGGTAGCGACAACTTCCCGACACGGTACCTGGTCAACGATGCCAGCGTGCTCCTGAAGAAGACCGTCGTGCACGGCAGCATCTTCCGCTTCGATGGCCAGGTGAGCGTCTTCAAGCCCTTCGACGGACCCTGCTATCGCTGCGTATTCCCCGAGCCACCGCCGCCCGAGCTCGCCCCGAGCTGTGACGAAGCCGGCACGCTCGGCATCCTGCCCGGCATCGTCGGTCTCTTTGAGGCGAACGAGGCCGTCAAACTGCTGCTCGGCATTGGCGATCCCCTGATCGGACGGTTGCTGATGATCGATGCGCTGGCCGATGAGTTCCGGACGCTGCGGCTGAAGCGCGATCCCAACTGCCCCGTCTGCGGCGACGGTGCCCACTTCAAGGACTTCGTCGACTACGAAGTCTCGACCGCGATTCCGACGCCGGCCTGATGCCAGCGTCGCCGAACGGCCTCGCGCGGGTGCTGGTCGTGATGGCGCATCCTGACGACGCCGAGTTCGGGGCTGCCGGAACTGTGGCGAAATGGGCGAAGGAGGGCCGGCAGGTGACCTATCTAATCCTCACCGATGGCAATCGCGGCAGCAGCGATCCGGCGATGACGGCGGAACGCCTTGCCCAGATCCGCCACGCGGAGCAGCGGGCGGCTGCCATGAAGCTGGGCGTAAAGGACGTCTTCTTCTTGGGCTACGACGACGGTTCTTTGCAGCCGACCCTCGATCTTCGGCGGCAGATCACGCGGTGGATCCGGCGGACGAAGCCAGACGTCGTCGTTGCGCCCGACCCCACTCGTCGCTGGACCGGGCAGCGCTACATCAACCACCCGGATCACCGCGCCGCCGGCGAAGCGACGTTGGATGCCATCATCCCGGGCTCGGACACGCGGCTCGTGTTTCCCGAACTGCTCGACGAGGGCCTGGAACCACATCAGGTCAAAGAGGTTTATCTGTCCGGGTCGAACGAGCCGGATGCCTGGGTGGACATCAGCGACACGATCGACCTCAAGATCGAGGCGCTCCGTGAACACAAGAGCCAGGTGGGCGACTGGCCCGAGCTGGAGCAGACGATTCGCGAGCGCGCCGCCGAGATGGCCTCCGGCCAGGGTTTTCCGGTAGCCGAAGGCTTCAAGTACTTCAAACTACGGGGGTGAGCGACGAAGCGCCGCCGCCAAGGCCGAAGGAACCCTGGCTGGATCTCGAACGCTTCCGTAGCGCCCGCGCTTTCGGCTACGGCGGCTGCATCCTGCCGGTGGTGCTCGCTGTCGCCTTGATCGCCCGACTGCTCTAGGAATATCTCGCTTACCCTCCCCCTCGCAGGGGGAGGGCAGGGTGGGGGTCCTTGCCTTACGAACATTTGTTCGCTAAGATGCGGGGACATGTCGGTCGAGGTCGTGCTGGATCGGCTCCTCACTCAGGATGAATTCCGCCGTCATCTAACGCTTGATCACACCATGCCGGCCCGCCAGGCGCGATACGCCGGGTTTCCCGCCTCCCTCGATCTGCGATTGGCTCAGGCGCTGGCGGCCCGGGGGATCAGCCGCCTGTACACCCACCAGGCGCAGGCTACCGCCCTCGCTCTGGCGGGCAAGGATCTCGTCGTGGTGACGCCGACCGCGTCCGGGAAGACCGCCTGCTACAACCTGCCGGTTCTGGAGGCGATGCTCAAGGATCCAGAGGCGCGGGCGCTCTATCTCTTCCCGACGAAGGCCCTGGCGCAGGACCAACTGGCCGAGCTTCACGGCCTGGTCGGCGAGCTGAAGATCGACCTCAAAACCTATACCTACGACGGCGACACCCCGGTCAGCGCCCGGCAGGCCATCCGCCAGGCCGGCCACATCGTGGTCACCAACCCCGACATGCTCCACACCGGCGTGCTGCCGCATCACACCCGCTGGGTGAAACTGTTCGCCAACCTCCGCTATGTCGTGATCGATGAGCTGCACGCCTACCGGGGCGTCTTCGGCAGTCACCTGGCGAACGTGCTCCGCCGCCTGTGGCGGGTCTGCGTCTTCTATGACAGTCACCCGGTCGTGATCTGCTGCTCGGCCACCATCGCCAATCCGAAGGAGCTCGCTGAGCGGCTTACCGGCCGCCCGATCACGCTGGTCGACGATAACGGCGCACCCAGCGGGCCCAAGCGCCTGCTCTTCTACAACCCACCAGTGCTGAATCGGGAGCTGGGGATCCGGCGCTCCTCGACGCTGGAGAGCCAGCGCATCGCCGAGGCCTTTCTGCGAGGTGGGGTGCAGACCATCGTCTTCGGGCGAACTCGCTTGCAGGTGGAGGTTCTCCTCAGCTACCTGCAGCAATCGCTGGCGAATCGACTCGGCCAGAGCGGCACGATCCGCGGCTACCGGGGTGGCTACTTGCCGCTGCAGCGGCGCGAGATCGAGCACGGACTCCGCGACGGTTCGGTGCGGGGCGTGGTCAGCACGAATGCCCTCGAGCTTGGCATCGACATCGGTCACCTCGATGCCGCTGTGCTCTGCGGCTATCCAGGCACGATCGCGAGCACCTGGCAACAGATCGGGCGGGCGGGTCGCCGGCGAGGGGCGGCGGCGGCCGTCTATGTAGCGTCGAGCAACCCACTGGATCAGTACCTCGTCAACCATCCGGAATATTTCCTCGGTCGCGATCCGGAGCAGGGACTGATCGACCCGGACAACCTTCTGATTCTCAGTGCCCACTTGCAGGCCGCGACATTCGAGCTGCCGCTACCGACCGGCGAGCCCTTTGGCAAGGCACCCACCGCCGAGCTGCTGCGGATCCTGGAAGAAGACGGTGCAGTGCACCAGGCGGGCGATACCTGGCATTGGAGTGCCGACGCCTTTCCGGCCGAAGGCGTCAGCCTGCGTAGCGCAAACGCCGACAACGTCGTGATCGTCGACATCACTCGCGGGGCCAGCATCATCGGCGAGATGGATCAGTTCTCCGCCCAGGTCTATCTGCACGAGGAGGCGATCTACCTCCACGAAGGCGCGCAGTACCACGTCGACCGGCTGGATTGGGAGGAGAAGAAGGCGTACGTCCGGCCGGTCAAGGTCGACTACTACACCGATGCCAACCTGGCCGTCAGCATCAAAGTCCTGCAGTCGTTCGCCAGCCGCCCAACGGCCGATGTGGCCGTCCATCACGGTGAAGTTCAAATCCGGGCGCTGGCCACCATCTTCAAGAAACTCCGCTTCCATAGCCACGAGAACATCGGCTCCGGGCCGATCAGTCTTCCGGAACAGCAGCTCCATACCACCGCCTTCTGGTTGGAGATTCCGGCGGAGGTCGCCCGCCAGTTTCCGCGTCCCGCGATGCAAGGCGGGCTGCAGGGGGTAGCCAACGTGCTCAGCCAGGTCGCCTGCATCTTCCTGATGTGTGACGCCCGTGATCTTGGTGCCCATCCCGAGATTCGCGCGCCACACACCGGCGCGCCGACGGTCTACGTCTATGAGCGTTACCCCGGCGGCGTCGGGATGAGTGCGCGGCTCTTTGAGATCGCGGGGACGGTACTTGGTGCTGCCCACGATCTGGTGTCGCAGTGCGGGTGCGAGAGTGGCTGTCCATCCTGTGTCGGGCCGGCCCTCGAGGTGGGGGAGCAGGGAAAAGCCGTGGCCACGCGTCTCCTCGAGCTGGCTGCGCTGGCGCGGGTAGGGTGACTGCCGATCTCATCGCCCTGCGCGCCCGGATCGCAGCGACTGCAGCTAGATCACCCTCCCCCGCTGGCGGGGGAGGGCCGGGTGGGGGCACGGCGGGCCGGCTGCCGGCGAACTGCTCCGAGGAGCTGACACCGTTCGGTCCGGTGCTGGTGCACCGGGAGTGGCTTGCTGACCAGAGCGACAGCGAGGTTGGTGCGCTGGCGACCTGCCTGGGACTTGCGCCCGACGAGCTGCGTCGACCGTTGTTCCTTGACACTGAAACCACCGGGTTGTCGGGTGGCACCGGCACGGTCGCCTTCCTCGTCGGCCTCGCCTGGCGCGACGGGGACGGCCTGAGGCTGGTGCAATATTTCCTGAGCGACTTCAACCAGGAGAGTGCCCTGCTGTGGGCGGTCGGGCAGTGTGTCCGCGATGCGGGCGTCCTGGTGAGCTACAACGGCCGCAGCTTCGACTGGCCATTGCTGCAAACCCGGCTGGTGATGCGGCGGGCTGACCCGGCCTGGCCCTCGCCGCCCCACCTCGATCTGCTGACCCTTGCCCGCCGAATCTTCAAGCCCCGCTTGCCGGATTGTGCCTTACAGACCATCGAACAGGCGGTGCTCGACCTGCATCGCGCCGACGATCTGCCTGGCACCCTGATCCCGGGCCGCTTCTTCGCCTGGCTGCGCAATGGTGATCCGAGCGTGCTCGATCCGGTGTTTGTCCACAACCGCCAGGACGTGCTCTCGATGGCGGTGCTGCTGGCACGGTTCGAAACGGTGCTCCGCAGCTCCGACGGCCTTGATCCACTCGATCGCTTTGGGCGCGCGCGTTTCCTGGAAGCGCGCGGGTTTGAGCGCGAAGCGATCCGCGAGTATCGCTGGCTCTGGTCAGAAGGCCGGCACGCGGGGCGCCTGATGGCGCGCGGCGCCGTCGGCTTGAGGCTGGCTCGCCTGCTCCGGCGCGACGGGGGCTGGCGAGAAGCGCGAAACGTGCTGGAGGAATGCTGGCAGACGCAGTCGTATCCTTATCCGGCCGCTATCGAGTTGGCGAAGCTGCTCGAGCACCAGGCGCGCGACTTGAGCGCGGCGCGCCGGATCGTGAGCGACGCCCTGGGGCTGCTGGTGCTGGCGGCCGTACCGAACCCGCAATGGCGGGAAGATCTCGAGCGGCGCCTGGGCCGCCTCGATCGGCGGCTTGGAACCGACCACGGGCGCGCCTTCGCGCTTACTGGCTGAAGTTGTTGGGCCCGTTGGGCGGCAGGTACGGGAGCGGGTTGGTCGGCTGCCCGCCGTAGCGGTACTCGAAGTGGACGTGCGGGCCGGTCGAGTTGCCCGTCGATCCTTCATAGCCGATCAGCTGCCCCTGGTGCACGCTATCGCCCGCCTTCACCTGGAAACCGAGCAGATGGCCGTAGAGGGAGAAGAAGTTGTTGCGGTGCGCCACGATGATGTAGTTCCCGTAGCCAACCAGCTGGCCGCCTACCACGCTCGTGTCGGCGGCCACGACGACCCCGTCATCGGCGGCCAGGATCGGACTGCCCTGCCTGTAGGCGACGTCGACGCCGGTGTGGAAGTGCTGATAGCCAAAGCCCGGTGGCTCGAACACCTGACTGCAGGGTCCGAAGAGCAGCGTGATGGTCCCTTGCTGCAAGGGCCAGATCAACGGGTACTTGGTCGAGTGGGAGGCATTGGCACCCGGCAGCATGAAGAGGTTGTGCTGCATCCAGAACTGCGCCTGTTGCCAGGCTGCCTGTTCTGCCTCGGCGATGATCTGGTCCTGGCGGGCGATTTCCATGTCGGCGATACGCTGGGCAAGGGTCGCCGATTGCCCGTTGATGGCAACCAGCTCGTACTTCACCTGGCTGATGCTCTGGCGCAGCCGCCGTTCCAGGTCCTGCTGATGAGCCTGCTGCTGCAGGAGCGCCGCCTTCTGGGTCAGGAGATCGGCACGGTCCTTGTCAGCCTCCTGCTTCTTGCTGCGCACCAACTCTTGCTGGGCATGAAGCTGGGCATCCACGTCGCGGATGTGCTCGATGAGCTTGCCGGTCAGGTAGCTGAGGTGCTCGATGGCCACCGCGCGGTTCAAGAAGCCCTGGAAGTCCGGAGCTGCAAGCAGCTGCGACAGCACGTCGCCGTCGCTCTTGTAGGCGGCTCGGACGAAGCCGCCGTACTCCTCTTTGGTCCGCTTCAACTCCAGCTGTTCCTCGGCGATCTTGGCCTGGAGGGCCGCGATTTGCCGCTCGAGCTCCGCGATCCGGCGCTCGGCGGCCGTGATCTTGTCGATGGTCTGGTTGATGGTGTCGCGGGTTTCCTGAAGTTGCTGCAGCAGCGCGATCTCCTGCGCTTGAGCGCGCTGCAGGTTGTCCTGGAGATCGCCTTTGAGCTTATTGATGACCTTGAGCCGGGCCTGGGCATCCGTAATGTCGTCGGCCGCGGTGGGCGCGGCGGTGGTGAGCAGCAAGCTGAAGCCAACCCCGCCAGCCACGAGCAAGCGGATGGCCGTCCCCCTCAGACCCATGTTGCCAGTGATAGCGCCGGAGTGTTGCGGCCTTCCCCGCGCCCCGGTGACGGAGCCGCGACGTGCCTGTAACGCCGGATTCAGCGCCGGGACCAGCGCCGATCAGGATCTCAAGTGCTGGTTATAATTCGTGGGCGACGCGGGAGTAGCTCAGTTGGTAGAGCGCAACGTTGCCAACGTTGAGGTCGCGAGTTCGAGACTCGTCTCCCGCTCCAGACTTCGTTGTTCGAACTCGGACGTGCCGAAGACCATGCCGAACGGCGCCGCGTAGCGCGGCTCGGCGATGCGGCCGCCGCGCACGATGAGTGTCTCGAACACCGACCTTAAAAGGAGAAGTGCCAATGGCCGCAACAAAGAAGCCCACCCGCCGCGCTGCCTCCAACGTATTCACCGCGGAAGAGAAGGCGGCTATGAAGGAGTTGATCAAGGAACGAAAGGCGAGTGGCAACAAGGCAGAGGCCGAAGCTGACTGCCTGGCGAAGATCGCCGAGATGCCGCCGTCCGATCGCAGAATCGCTCCACAAACTCATCGCCTCGAACGCACCCCAGCTTGCACCCAAGACCTGGTACGGGATGCCCGCATACGCCAGAGACGGCAACGTCGTCTGTTTCTTCCAAAGCGCCGCAAAATTCAAGGCGCGTTACGCCACTCTCGGGTTCACCGATAAGGCCAATATCGACGATGGCGAGATGTGGCCGACGTACTACGGGATCAAGACCTTGACTGCCGCCCACGAGGCGAAGATCGCCAAGCTAGTGATGAAAGCGGTCAGCTGACAGCGATCTCGCGGCTCGGGTGAAGGGGGACATCGTGGTAGCCGTTAGGCAGATGCCAGCAGGAGAGGTGCTGGGTTGATCCTCCCGAAAGAACGCGACCCTCGTTTCGTGACGATCCGCCGCGGTGGGACCCTTACTGATTCGGATCACCATCTCCTCGCCTTGTGGGCGGCATCGTGCGCGGAACACGTCCTGGACCTCTTCGAGTCGGCCCGGCCTGAGGACCCGCGACCGCGTCGCGCGATCGAACTCGGGCGGGCCTGGGCGCGCGGCGAGATCACCATGACCGAGGCACGCTCGGCCGGAGGCCATGCAATGGCCGCGGCCAGAGATCTGAGGGGGGCGCCACGTCATGCCGCGTACGCCGCCGGCCAGGCGGCGGTCGTCGCACACGTCGCGGCGCACGAGCTTGGTGCGGCCGCCTATGCGATCAAGGCCGCACGTGCCGCTGCTCCGGAAGGAGACGGCGAGAGGGCAGGGCGACTCGAGTGCCAGTGGCAGCGCGACCAGCTCCCGGAGGCGATCCGCGAGCTTGTACTCGACGACCAGCGGTTGCGGAACGACATCTGCTGGTGGGTGTTCCACTGTTAAGAGCGCGCCGGGGCGCCGGCACTGCCCAACAACCGCATCAGTGCGTGCTGGCCGTTGCCGGTCGGCGATCTTGCCGCCCGTAGGGGATTCGAACACTTGGCGCCTCTATCGGCTGGAGGCAGCCGATGAATCCAAATGAAGCACCTGTAGGTGTTCGATCGGTAAATCCCTGCCACCTTTAAAAAGTGTCTGCTGGCGCATCCCTGGCCGTCCGTCCGGTCGTCTCCCGCGCACTCATCACGGCGGAGTGCGGTGCCGTCCCTTGATCTCGAACGTTGCGTGCTGCCCCAGCTGGATGAGCAGCAGCTCCTGAGCGCCCTGGCCGCCGATCAGACCGAGCGCGTCGCGCATGTAGCGTTCCCACGGGTGCTGGCTCATGTAGCCCTGGCCGCCATGAAGGTTCATGGCCGCCAGGCCGACCTTGATCGCCTGCTCGGCGACGAACTCCTTGGCGGCCGTTGAAACGGGGTCGAAGAACTCGTCGCGCGAGCCGTAGGTGGTCGCCAGGGCCCGGTGGACGATCGCCTGCGAGGCCTGCAGCGCGACGAACATCTCTCCCACCGTGCGCTGCACGTTGGGAAAGTCGAGCACGCCGCGGCCGCCGCGCTGGCGGTCCTCTAGCGCCGGCAGGCACGCATCAAAGAGTGCGCGCATAATGGTGCTAAGGGCGTCGGCTCCGACCACCGTGCGGTCCGCTGGGAGGTGGACGCCGTCCAGGCTCAGGCTTCCGAACCCCATCGAGCGCAGGCCCATGGTGGGAACTGGATGGACGCAGACGCCCTCGTCCCCTCGCTCGACCAGGAAGGCCAGGATGTCGCCCGACTCCTTGTCCTTCGCATAGACGAGGAATGCGTCCGCGAAGACGGCTCCGCCGACGAACGGTTTGGTCCCGTCCAGCCGCCAGCCGCCATTGACCTCACATGCGGTGGTCAGGTAGTCGAACGGGTCGCGGCTCTCATAGGCCGCCGGGGGACAGATAAAGAGGCCGGCCGCCATCCGGGCGGCATAGCGCTCGGCCAGATCTGGCCGGCCGGTTCCTAACAGCAATTCGGCAACGCCGGCGTTCACATCGATCACCGACGCCAAACCCGTGTCCCGGGAGAGGCGCGACACCTCCTCCAGGACGATGCCCCACTCGAACTTGTCCCGACCCTCGCCTCCGATCGTTGGTGGCAGGGAGAAGCCCAGCAGTCCGAGCCGTCCGGCTTCACCAAGCAACGACCGCGGCAGAGGCTCGCTCATCCGGTCGCGGTCGTCGGCGCCCGGATTGACGCGTTCGCGGATGAAGCCCCCGAAGCGGCGTTCCGCCTCGGCCCCCAGCGCGGCGATCCGCTCCGTGTCGTGTTCCGAGCCGAGTGCGATCATGCGACCCGTTCCGCGAGGAAGGACGCCGCCAGCCCGGCAATTGTCTCGCGGCCCGTGAAATCGTTCAGGAACAAGCTCACACCCAAACGCTCCTCGATCTCGATCGCCAGCTCGACCGCGGTCAGCGAGTCCATACCGAGCTCTTTGATCGACATGTCGGGGTTTACTTCGGCTGGATCCATGCCGAGGAAGCCCGCGAATGCTTTCTGCAACTCGGCGATCAGCTCGGGCAAGGTCGAGCGGTTCATTCGGCCAGCTCGAACGGAATGATCGAGAACAGCTCGCCTCGATCGAGCTGCCCGTACATCCACGCGCAGACCGTCCCCTCCAGGTCGGCACCGGCCGGAGCCGAATCGCCGAACGCGAGCCGCTCGAGGCTAAGCGCCAGCCACTCACCCCCAGCAGCCTCGGGCGCCAGCACGTAGCGGCTGGTCCGCCAGACCTCCAGGCAGCAGGCCGCGGCATGCAGGACGCAGTGGCGACGCGCCAGCGAGAGGTCGTTCGGTGTGGGGATCTTGGCCAGGGTTCTTCGCAGCGCCGTTGCCTCGTCCCGAAGTGAGCGCAGCGCGTCAGCGGCGCGAGGCCCGGCATCCACGTCCTCCTCCGAGCTGTCGGGCCGCCCGAACCAGCGCTCGACTAACTCGTCGCCGCCCGGGTCGGCGACGCGTAGGCCCGTGCTCGACGGGTCCCAGGCGGGCGCCGGTGTACCCAGGTCGCAGAGCCGGTCCAGGTCGACCCGCTCACCATCGCGACGCCCAACACGCATCAGCTGGGCGAGCTGGGACGCGATCATGGAAAGCTGGACCAGCTGGGTCCCCTCGAAGATGCTCGTGATGGCGACGTCCCTGGCGATCTTCTGGAAGATCCCGTCGGCGATTCCTTCTCTCAGATAGGAACGGGCGCTCAGGACGACCGACGAGTCTCGCACGACACGTTCGCTCAGGTTCGGGACCAGGTACTTGGTCACCGCCGCCCACAGCGACGTCCGCCGCGGCGCCAGGGTCAGCGCCCGGGCGGTAATCGTGGTCACGCACTCCGCGATCAGGATGTCAATGAACGAACCCAGCAGCAGAGATCGGACCGCCGGAATATCAACGATAGGTTTCCCGTACAGCCGGCGGTCGCGCCCCCAGCCGAGTGCCAGGCGCAGCGCCGTGTCAGCGGCGCCCAGGGCCATGCCCCCGATCATCGTCCGGGTGTACTGCAGGGTGGTGAGCGCCATCTCCATCCCGCGTCCAGCGCGCCCGAGCAGCGCGCTTGCCGGCAGAGGGCAGTCCTCGAAGGACATCCCACCCATGTCGTGGCCCCGCAGCCCGAGTGTCCGGATCTTCGGCAGGCGTCGGAGCGTGCCTGCCGGGAGCTGGTCGGGGCGGATGAAGAGCAGGGAGAGCGCAGGCTGCATCCGCACCAGCGCGACAATGAACGAGCAGCGGGACGCGTTCCCGATCAGCCACTTCTCACCCGTCAACAGGTAGCCGCCGCCGGCGGCCTCCGCCCGCGTGGTGGTGGCCAGGAAGTCGCTGCCGGCTTCCCGCTCGGAGACGGCGAACGAACCGAAGGCGCCGGCGCCGAGCAGCATGTGTGCAACCTGGCGTCGCTGGTCGTCATTGCCCCAGGCCCAAACCGGTATCGCGGCCAGCATGGTGGAGCCCAGTCCGGTCGTCAGCACCAGGTCGCGCCGAGAGAGCACGCGGACCAGGGCCAGGAGCTCCTCGAACGATGTGAGACGACCGCCCATGGCTCGCGGGACGAGCTGAGCGTGCACGCCCCCGGCGCGCAGCTTCTCGAACGCCTCGGAAGGCGGCTCTTCCCGCTCGTCGTGCCTGACAAGCCTCCGGAACGAAATCGGAGCGTCTGGGTTGAAAGGGTCGCCGAGGACCCGCTCCAGGTCGCGGGCGGGCGCGTGGGCCGGCAGAACGGAGATCAGTTCCACGCGTGCTCCGGCGGAAGGGTGAATTGCTCGATTGCCAGCGCTCGCGCCTCGCCGCCCTCAATGCCGACCAGCTCATGAACGAAGACCAGGCGCCCCTGCCACTTAAGGGCGGACGAGAGGACCGCGCCTTCGTCGAACAAGAAGAAGGGACGGTTGAAAAGAAGGTCGAGGCGCCGCAATGGGGTACTCAGAGCGAGGCGGAGCCCGGGAACCCTCCCCGACTCGACCCTGACGAGCTCCTCGCGCCCACCGCTGGCGAGCGAGACCGCTTCCGGCCAGTACCATTGGTCGGCGACCTCGCATTGATGGCGATGGATCACAAACGGCGTCCGGCGCCGCGCCAGCACAGTGCCGTCTCTCACGATGGCAGCGCGAAGCCCGGGCGTGGGAGAGCGATGCGGACGGATCTCGATTTCACCGGGCAGAAAGGCCTCCATCACCTCCGGTCCGAGCCTGGCCGGCGCGCCCGAGAGAGCCGGGTCGCCATCAAGGCGGAGCGGAACGCAGCACGCCTGCATGCGGGTCGTGGTGCCGCGCGCGCTATCGACCTCGACCTCACACTCGAACTGAGTGCCGCCTCCTCGGATGCGCCCCGTCACCTTCATCTCGAGGCAATCGGAGTCGAAGAAGCTGACGGGCTCATCGAAGATGAGCTGGGCCGACCAGAGCACGAAGCCGGTCCGGTACTCGGTAACAAGGCGGCGATGGCTGAGGGCGTGCTCGCTGAGCCAGCGTCCCGCTGCATTGAAGCCAAGGCGGCAGACGGCGGTCGGTTGGAGACCGAGCGGCGTGAATAGGCCGGTGTCAACCGGCATCTGGTACGCGTCCCACCTCGGCATGGCTCAGCCTCCAGAGATCGCGAGGAGCAGATCGACGGAATCGGCATCGCCGGCGGGACGGGTCAATTGCTCCGGTTTCAGGGGCTCGCCGTTCAGGAAGATCCGGTGCGTCGCTCGAACCCTGCCCTCGCGATCGAACAGCACCGGTTTGAGCGGCTGGTATTCATCGGCCAGCCTGGTCAGGGCTGCCTCGACCGTCGGCGCAGCCACGCTGATGACTCGCCGGTAGTCGGTGAAGCGGAGGAGGGCACCGCTGACACGGACCATCATTGTTCGGTGAATCCCTTTGAACGGTTATCGCTGTCGCCTTGCGGTTCCGGCGTCGACTCGAAGGAGAGAACCTCGTGGCCGCGCAGCGCTTCGAGAAAGGGCTGAAAGCTGCCACAGACCACACAGCGCACGATTTGGCCGTCTATCTCTACGTCGCTGACTCCTCGCGCGCGCTCGATGACCTGGGCGGGAGGTGGGCTCACAAAACTGACCTCCACGCGGCGTATCGTCAGCTCCTCGGTCATGATCGTCACGCTACGCGCCGGGCCGCAGCGCGAAATCCGCTGAATTACTGATTGAATGCGTAACCGGCGCTGATTCCGTATACGTGGTACTGGTTTTCTAACCAAGATGGCCCGAACAACCCGCCGTCCGGGTAACATGCCGGCTGAGCTCACGAGCTTCGTCGGCCGGCGCCGCGAGCTGGCCGAGATCAGGAAGAAGCTGGCCGGCGCCCGGCTGGTCAGTCTCGTCGGTCCGGGCGGCGTTGGCAAGAGCCGCCTGGCGATCCGGGTCGCGACCGACCTGGCACGCGGATTCAAAGATGGCTCGTGGCTGGTCCAGCTCGCCGAAGTCCGGGACCCTGACCTCGTGCCCAACGCCACGCTCGCTGCGCTCGACCTCCGTGACCAGGCCGCCACTGAGCCGTCGACCCTTGTCCTCAGATATCTTCGCGACCGAGAGGTCCTGCTGGTGGTGGACAATTGCGAGCACCTTCTGGGAGCAGCCGGCCAGCTCATCGGAGAAGTCATCCGGGCCGCCCCGGGCGTGCGCGTCATCGCCACCAGCCGCGAACCGCTGTCCCTACCGGGCGAGCATGTGGTTCCCGTGCCGCCCCTCGAGCTTCCATCAGCCGAAGCCGGCCAGCCCCTCGATCGGCTCCGACTGAATGAGGCGATCATGCTCTTTACTGACCGGGCCGACGCCGCATCGGGGAGATTCGAGCTAACCGCCGCGAACCGACCTGCTGTCGTCGAGATCTGCCGCCAGCTCGACGGCCTGCCGCTGGCGATCGAGCTCGCGGCCGTCAGGACGCGCGTCCTGACTCCGGAGCAGATCCTCGATCGGCTGAGCGATCGCTTCGAGCTGTTGACGGCTGGAGGCCGGGCTGCCCTACCGCGTCATCAAACGCTCCGAACCACCATCGACTGGAGCCACGATCTGCTGGCCCCAGACGAGCAGCGGCTGCTGAGGCGGTTGTGCGTATTCGCCGGGAGGTTCACGCTCGATGACGTCGAGGGCGTCTGCATCCCCGTCGGCGAGACGGCCGGCCAAACCCTGGGCCTGATCTCTTCGCTGCTGGACAAGTCGCTGATCATTAAAGAGGATGCCTACGGCATTGCCTGCTATCGCCTCCACGAGACGATGCGGGAATACTCCGCGCTGAAGCTGCGAGAGGCCGGCGAGGTCGAGTCGATGGGGCTGCGCTGCGCCGACTACTACGTGGCGGCGTGCCGGCAGCGGGGACTCGACGCTCGAGCAAAGCTTCTGGCGTGGTTAGGATGGATGAACATCGAGATCGACAACGTCCGTGCCGTGCTCAGGCACTGCCTCAATAGCGGGGACGCATCGCGCGGGCTCGCCATCGCACGCTTTCTGGGTTGGTACTGGTTTACCCGCGGGACGACCGAAGGCGTCCGCTGGCTCGATCAGCTGATGGCGCTCGATGGAGGCGATCCTGAGACGCGTGCCTGGATGCCCTTCGTCCGTGGCTTCCTCGCGCTGCTGCTGGGGGACCCGACCGTTGCCAGGTCAATGCTTGATCGCGCGATAAGTGCCGGACGACAAACCGGAGACGGGCGGCTGCTGTCGGCCGCCCTGACCATGGGATCGATCGCCGCCAACATGACCGGCGAGCGCGTCGCCGCCAGGCGATTGCTCGACGAGGCGCAGCAAGTCACCGTGCCTCTCCATGACCAGGAAGCGACCTTCGGGTTGCTTCAGGCGCAGGTCTTCAACGCGTTCTTCGAAGGTGACCTTCCCACCGTGAAATCGGTGTCGTCCGAAGGCGTTCGCCTCAGCCGCGAAAAGGGCGACGTGTACACCCTCGACATGATGCTGATGAACCGAGGTCTCGGTGCACTCTTCGCTGGTGATCTGGTCGAGTCGAAGCCTTACCTAACTGAAGCTTTGCAATACGCGCGCGAGATCGACGACCGGGTGGCACAGTTCTATCTCCTTGATGTGCTGGGCTCTCACGCTGCCAGCTCTGGGCAGTCCCGACTTGCGGCGCGGTTGCTCGGAGCTGCTGAAACCATCCGGCTGGGCGCCGGAGCGACGCCCATGCAATTCTTGGCTCCAGTGCTCGATCAGGCTACTGAGACAGCGGTCGCGGCGCTGGGACGAGGGAAGTTCGACGCCGAGTTCAGTGCTGGAAGGGGCCTGAGCCGTGATGAGGCGCTGCATCTGGCGCTCGGTGAATCCAGTCGGGAAGTCGCTTCCCACGCACAGGGTGTGGCCGGCGGGGTGCTCGGGAAGCGAGAATCGGAGGTGGCCCGACTGGTTGCGGATGGCCTGACCAACAAGCAGATCGGGGTGCGGCTATTCATTTCCGAGAAGACCGTTGCAAGCCACGTCGGCAGCATCCTGAATAAGCTCGGATTTAACTCACGTGCCCAAATAGCCGGCTGGGTCGGGTCGGCGAATCAGTAGACGGATGCGCGGTCAGCTCAGGCGATCTGGACGCTGCCTTTCTGAGCCTCGGGCCCGGCGGTTGCGCTAACCGAGAGGACCACGTTTCCTGTCTTCTGCTCCGTTTCGACATACCTCGTCGCGTCGACCACTTGCTCAAGAGGGAAGGAGCGATCGATGATCGCCCGGTACTTGCCAGCCTCGATGAGCTGCTTGAGGAAGAGGACGTCCTTTTTGGTGTAACGCGGCGGGATTGGAAACAGCACCTTCTTGTCCCCAATCCGGGAGGTCCAAAAGGCTCGGACCAGGTTCAGCAAGTCGTCGGTGGCCACATAAGCTCCGCCCCGCTTCAGCGATCCCTTACAGCGCTCGAACGAGTGCTTGCCGACTGCGTCGAAGATGACGTCGTACGTTTGGCCGTTCTTGGTGAAGTCTTCCTGCGTGTAGTCGATGACCTCGTCGGCGCCGAGCGATCGCACCAGTTCGAGGTTCTTGGTGTTGCACACGGCGGTCACGCGAGCATCGAAGTACCTGGCCAGTTGCACGCCCGCCGTGCCGATGGATCCCGAGGCGCCGTAGATGAGGATCCGCTGGCCCTTTCGGAGATCCGCCGGCCTGAGCCAGGTCAGGGCCTCAGCCGCTGGTCTCAAGCACGACAAAGCCAGGATCGCGCCGTCGCAGACGGCGGCAGCCTGCTGGAAGGTCATGCCGGTCGGCTTGAGTGCGAGCGGCGCTGTCTCCTGCATACAGATGAACTCCGCATGGGCGCCGAAGTTCCACGGATTGACGCCGTAGACGTGATCGCCGACCCGGAACTCGCTGACAGACGCGCCGACTCCCTCGACCTCGCCAGCGAGCTCGCTGCCGAGGATGTTCCTTCGTGGTCGCCGGAGGCCGGTGACGAAGCGGGAGATGAATGGCTTGGCTGCGCGAACCGCACAGTCGCTTCGGTTGACCGTCGTTGCGTGGATCTTTATCAGGACTTCGTCGGCCTTCGGTACTGGCCGCTCCACTTCCTCGAGTCGGAGTACGTCGGGAGGCCCATATCTGTCGTAGACGACGGCTCGCATACCGGCTGCCAGCCTACGCTAGATCGGGTAGCCGCGCCGCGTCCGATGAGTTTTCGCCACTCGAGCGGTCTATTAGGGCGAATCTCATTTAGCTGCGAGGGGTAAAAATATGGGCACAGTCACCTGCCAGATGTCGATTTCACTGGACGGTTTCGTTGCCGGTCCCAACCAGAGCCTCGAGAATCCGATCGGCGACGGGGGAATGCGGCTGCACCAGTGGATGTTCGATACGGCGAGCTGGAAGAGGCAACAAGGGGAGACGGGCGGTGCACAAAGCGCGGATTCGGATGTGGTTGACGGGCTCCTCCGGGGTAATGGCGCCTACATCATGGGCCGCAAAATGTTTGGCGGCGGGGAGAGCCAATGGGACGAGAGCTGGACCGGGTGGTGGGGCGACGAGCCGCCCTACCACGCGCCGGTCTTTGTCCTGACCCACCATCCGCGCAAGCCGGAGGGGATCGATTCGGCGCTAGCCCAAGCCCGGGCGGCCGCCGGCGATAAGGACGTCGCCATCGCGGGCGGCGCGAGCACGGTACAGCAATATCTCGCGGCGGGGATGCTGGACGAGCTCAATCTGCACATCGTCGCGGTCATCCTCGGGAAGGGTGAGCGGCTGCTCGATGGTGTCGGCGATCCCACTCTCGAACCGGTCAAGGTCATCGCTTCACCAGCGGTGACCCATGTCACGTACCGTGTCGTTCATAAACCCAGGAGGTAGCGATGTCGATGAAGGAGTCTTCCGTGGCGGAATTGCACGTGCTGATGACGGGCATCGCGTTCGGCGAGTCGCCGCGCTGGCACGAGGATCGTCTGTGGTTCTGCGACTGGGGCGCACAAGAGCTCATTGCCGTGGATCTCGAGGGCAGAAGCGAGGTCATGGCGCGGGTGCCGTCGTTTCCATTTTGCATCGACTGGCTTCGAGATGGGCGCCTGCTCATCGTGTCCGCGAGTGAGCGACGCCTGATCCGGAGAGAGCCGGACGGCTCGATGGTGACGCACGCCGATCTGAGCCAGCTTTCTCGCCATCCCTGGAACGACATCGTCGTCGACGGACGGGGCAACGCCTACGTCGGCAATATCGGCTTCGACTTCCCGGGTGGCGAATTCGCCCCAGGCCTTCTGGCTCTCGTCACCCCCGACGGCTCGGCTCGACAGGTGGCGGATGGCGTGGCCTTCCCTAACGGTCTGGTCGTGCCGCCCGACAACTCCACGCTGATCCTCGCCGAGTCCTACGCCAACAAACTCACGGCCTTCGACATCGCTGCCGACGGCAGTTTGTCGAATCGGCGGCTGTGGGCCGGCCTCGACGGTGGCGTCCCCGATGGCATTTGCCTCGACGCGGAGAACGCTGTCTGGTACGCGGATGTCCCGAACATGCGGTGCGTGCGGGTTCGCGAGGGCGGTGAGGTGCTCCAGACGATCGAGCTCGACCGCGGCTGCTTTGCCTGCATGCTCGGTGGGGCGGACCGTAAAACGCTCTTCATCGTGGCGCGAGAGTGGGCTGGTCCGGCGAGCATGGGCGACCAGGGACGAACGGGCCAGCTGCTGACCGCGAGGGTGTCAACACCCGGCGCCGGCTGGCCGTAAGAAACAGCGATCGGTTTCAAGCCGGGGGCGCTACCGTTCGATGACTGCCAGGACGTTGCCCGCAGGATCCTTGAACCACGCGATGTTCGGTCCCAGGTTCTGGCTCTTGCCGCGCAAGATGCCTTTGCCGTCGGTTTGTGGGCCATCTTCGTAGTGCTCGAACCGAACGCCCCGCCTTGTCAGCTCATCCACCGCGACGTCGATGTCGTCAACCTCGAAGTTCAGAATCGTGAAGGTCGCCGGCTGGTGGTCTTTCTTGGGATAGGCGAACACCGTGCCACCACCTGGCATATGTAGCCCCAGCCCTACGCCGTCACGGTCCACGTTCAGCCCCAGGGTCTCCTGGTAGAAGGTCTTGGCCTTGGTCAGGTCATCAACCGAAAACCCGCTAAACGCTGCCTTGGCTTCAAACATCGCTCCTCTCCTTGGTGTGATCCGATGCTAATAATCTGGCATAGCTCCTCAACGCGGTGAGACGTTTCGCTGCCGTGACCGGTAACAATTCTCGAGGACGAGCTTGACATCAGCGGGTTACCCCCGATTAACTTTTTTGCGTCCGGCGGGGGAAGTCCGGTCAGGCACCGGCCGGGCCCATAGAAAGGAGGTAGGCGAATGAACAGAACGGCCAGGACGGCGTGGGTCATCAGCCTCACGGTCGGCGTCGCGCTTGCGACCGTGCAGGTCGCCGGCGCGAACCCGCTGAGCGTTGCCCCACTGACAATCATTTCAGGGCCAAGTCCATTCGCCGGGTGCACGATCGGCGCGAGTGGGGCACCTGGCGAGACGCTCTATCCGAATGCGGAGGAAGAGCCCTGGCTCGACGTCAATCCGACGAACTCGAACAACATGATCTCGGTCTGGCAGCAGGACCGCTGGTCGAATGGCGGAGCTCACGGCCTGGCGACCGGGGTCACGCACAACGGCGGCCTGACCTGGAATACAAACTTCGCTCACTTCAGCGAGTGTGCCGGTGGCACGACCGCCAACGGGGGCGACTACGAGCGGGCCTCCGATCCATGGGTGTCCTTCGCGCCCAACGGCGACGCTTACCAGATCAGTCTTTCCTTTGATGCAACCACCAACCGAAACGGGGTCCTGGTCAGCAAGTCGTCCAACGGTGGCGATAACTGGAGCGAGCCGACCAGCCTGATCCGAGACTCGGGCAACCGCGACGTCGGCTTCGCCTTCAATGACAAGGAGTCGATTACGGCCGATCCCACGAACTCCAACTACGCCTACGCCGTCTGGGACCGGTTTACGACGCCGGCAGGTAACTCAATGGCCAACATCGAGGGTGCGATCAAGGCCCGGTCCTTCCGCGAGCCCATCTGGTTCTCGCGGACGACCGACGGGGGACAGACCTGGGAGCCGGCCCGGATCATCTACGACCGCAGCGAGTTCAACGGAACCATCGGCAACCAGATCGTGGTGTTGCCCAACGGCGACCTGATCAACATCTTCGACGAATTCTTCGTCCACAAGAACTCGGATAAGCAACGAGGCGAGAGCATCAGCATCATCAAGTCCACCGACAA
>VBEW01000038.1 GCA_005889225.1 Chloroflexota bacterium
GGATGGCCCGCCTGCTGGAGTATGAGCCCGCCGACCTCACCTGCCGGGTCGAGGCCGGCATGCGATTGCAGGACTTGCAGGAGTCGCTGCTGGCGCAGGGGCAGCGCCTTCCGCTGGACCCGCCCCATCCCGACCGGGCCACGGTGGGCGGGATGCTGGCGGCGAACGCCAACGGGCTCGGGCGCGCGCGCTACGGCACGGTGCGCGACTGGGTGATCGGCATCGCCGTCGCGTATCCGTCGGGGAAGCTGGCCCGAGCCGGTGGCAAGGTGGTGAAGAACGTGGCCGGCTATGACCTCATGAAGTTGCACATCGGCGCGCTTGGCACGCTGGGCGTCATCGCCGAGGTGAATTTCAAGGTTCAGACTCGACCGCAGGTCGAGGCAACGCTGCTTGCGCATTTCGACATGCCCGCCCCGGCGATCGACACCGGCACGACGTTGGCGCGCCAGTATCTCGCACCGGCCGCCGCGCTCGTGCTCGACCAGGGCGCACTGCGGGACTGCGGGCTGACCGCCGGCTGGCGATGGGCGCTGGTGCTCAAGTTGGAGGGTTATGCCCGGGAGGTCGAGGCGGCACGGGACAAGGCCACCGGGATCATCCGCGACTCCGGCGGCCGGGTTGAGGACAGCGGTATTCCGTCGAGTTTTTGGGACGCGGCCCGCGATTGGTCGGCGCCCGATGAGGACCTGGTCGTTATACGGGCCATCGTTCCCCTCGCGGCACTCCAGTCGACCCTCGAGGCCCTCCCAGCGGATTCCCGCGTGATGGCCCAGCCTGCGGCGGGCCTGGTCGACGCACGCGTCGCCGCGGGGATTGCAGCGGCAACCCTCCAACGGCTGCGAACCGCTGCGGGCGATGAGGGCCAGGTCATCGTGGCATCGGCGCCGGGCGCGGTCAAAAAGGGGCTCGACGTCTGGGGACCGCCCCCACCCGGCTTTCCGATCATGCGCGCGCTCAAACAAGCCCTTGACCCGAACGGCATCCTGAACCCCGGCCGCTTCGTCGGCGGCATTTAAGTCGATGGCGGAGCTGGCCTCGCTCGATTTCAAGCGCCAGATCGATCGCGAGGGTGTTCCCAGCGCGGCTGCGGGAATCGACATGGACCTGGTGCGGGACTGCATCCACTGCGGTCTCTGTCTGCCCAAATGTCCGACGTTCCGAACGCTCCATCACGAGGGGGATAGCCCGCGCGGACGCATGTGGCAGATCAAAGAGGCCGCGCTCGGCCTGGTGGCCTTCGACGACCCGCGTTTCCAGGCGCATATCTATCAGTGTTTTAACTGTCGGGCCTGCGAGACTGCCTGTCCGTCAGGTGTCCAGTTTGGGGCGGTGATGGAGATGGCCCGAGCCATGACGCCGCCGCAGAACCGGCGGGACCGGATGGTGCGAGCCATTCTTCTTAACGGATTGCTGCCGCATCCGCGCCGCTTGCGGATCGCCGGCTGGCTCTACCGTGCCGCCCGCGCCGCGCGTCTTCCAGGGTTCCTGCGCCGCACTGGGGCCTGGAAAGTCGTGCCGCTCGGCAAGTTCGCGGCGTTTCCGCCGGTCGGCGACAGCGCACCGCGCCAGCTGCCGCTCCCGGCGCTGACCCCGGCACAGGGCCAGCGCCGCGCCCGCGTCGGCCTCCTGACCGGATGCATCCAGGACGAGATGTTCCATGGGACCAACCGCCGTACCGCACTTGCCCTGGCGCGCAACGGCTGCGACGTGGTGGTGCCGGACGCCCGTGTCTGCTGTGGCGCCCTGGCATCGCATGCGGGCGAAGCCCACACGGCGGAGCGGCTGGCCGCCCGCACCCTGGATGCCTTTTCCGGCCAGCAGCTCGATGCCGTTGTCGTCAACGCCGCCGGCTGTGGTTCGAACATGAAGGAATACGAGCTCCAGCTCCGTAACGACGCCCAGCGGCGCGAGGCCGGCGTTGCCTTCTCGCGAACGGTGAAAGATGCGTCGGAATTCCTGGTGCAGCTGGGCCTGCGACCGCCCACCCGCCGAATCGCGTTGCGGGTCGCCTACCAGGATGCCTGCCACCTTGTGCACGGCCAGAAGGTGCACCAACAGCCGCGGCAGCTGCTGAAGATGATCCCCGGCCTCGAGCTGGTCGAGATGAAGGAGTCCGACTGGTGCTGCGGCTCCGCCGGGGTCTACAACCTCACCCACCCGGAGATCTCCGAGGACGCCCTCGCGTGGAAGATCGGGCACATCATCGACTCGGATGCGCAGCTGATCGCCTCCGCCAATCCCGGCTGCATCCTGCAGATCTCCATGGGGCTGCAGCGGGCCGGCAGGGACATCCCGGTCGTGCACGTCATGGACCTGCTCGGCTGGGCCTACGGCGACGAAGGGCAAGCGCCGCCTATCGTCCGCCGGGCGATGGCGTGAGCGGAGCCGCCCTCGCCCAACCGCGTCCATTCGAAGACCCCTGGCTGGACGACCTGGCCAACCGGATCTGGTCGAAGCCGGAGTTCTCAATGGTTCCGATCGATTACGAAGCGGTGCCCCGTGGACCGTACGGCGGCCCGCGACTCGACGAGCGCGGGCTTCGGGTCGTTTTCTGCGGAATCCCCTCCGACTACGGCACGGCGTTCCTGCTGCACCTGATCGAAAAACGCGTCAACCTTGTGGCCGCCGTTTGTAGCACGCGATGGCAGCGGACCCATCCCAAGACGGACCTGATCGCGCGCATTGCCGGGCATCTCGGCCGTCCCGTGGAGATCACGGCCAATGCCAATGCCGACGCGTTCGTGCGCTCTCTTAAGGCGTACCAGCCCGACCTGGTCGTGATGGCAAGCTTCGACCAGATCCTGGCGCCGGATACGCTGGCGGTGCCATTACGGGGATGGTTGAATATCCATCCCTCGCTGCTGCCGCGGCACCGGGGGCCGGAGCCCATCTACTGGACGATCGCCAACGGCGACCAGGAGGCGGGGATCACCGTGCATCTCGCCGAGCCGCGGATCGATGCCGGCCCCATCCTGGCGCAGCGCCGGGTCGAAGTGCTCGACAGCGATACCGCCGGCACGCTCAGCAAGCGCCTGGTTGCCGAAGGTCTTGCCGCGCTCGACGAGACGCTCGAGGCCGTGAAAGTGGGCAAGGATGAGCCCGTTCCTTACGCGCTACAACCGGGGACGTACGAAGGCCCGGTTCGGCAGGTTGGCATCGACTGGGATCAGCCGTTTGCGCGGATCGACCGGCTGGTGCGCGCCGGCCATCCCGATCAGCCGCCGTCCTTCAGTTACCACGGCCGGCGGCGCTACGTGTACGCCGTTCGACGCGTTAACCAGGATGCCAGCCACGCACCCCTTGGGACCGGGCCCCGGGCGCCGGTCCCGTGGGTCGGCGGGCCTGCCGACGAGATGCTGGCCGTCGTCCGCGATGCCGTCGTGGCGGTCCGCTGGCGACCCGTCGGGCACACGCACGCCGTGCGCCCGCTGGCAAAGCAGCAGTTCCCCTAGCCCCAGCGTCACGGTCCCGTTACAACTCGGAAGCGCCGGCGGTGGGGGCGACCGGCCGTATAATAGATGCCACATGGCTCAGGAAATGATCGAACAGGACACCCAGCTGATCAGCATCTCCGACTCCGCCCTGACCCAGTTACGCGACCTGCTCCAGAAGCAGGGGCGTCCCGAGATGGGCTTGCGCGTTTTTGTCCAGCCGGGCGGCTGCTCGGGAATGTCGTACGGCATGGGCTTCGAAGACCGGCCGGAGGAAGGCGATGCCATCAGCGTAGTGGGTGGCGTGCGCCTCTTCGTCGACTCGGTCAGCGCCCGCTACATCAAGGGCGCCGAGATCGACTTCGTGGACAGCCTGATGGGTGGCGGTTTCACTGTGCACAACCCGAACGCGGTCTCGAGCTGTTCATGCGGCAGCTCGTTCGACACCGGCGGTGACGGCGGCACGGCCCGCGGCTGCAGCCACTAAGTCATCGCTCCAGCGCGACCGGCGTCCGGGCCGGCGGCCATCAACCTTAGCGCAACAACGTGCGCAAAAAAGCCTGCAACCGTGAGCCTAAACATGAGTGCGATCCTCGTCGGTTTGTCCCCTTAAACGATGGCTTGACCGCAACGCGCTTCCGGATTACGCTGAAGCCCCTTCGAGGGACAATATGGCACCTCAGCCCCGCGTTCTGATGGTTGAAGACCACCCGGACATCGCCGATCTTTACCAGCTGAAGTTGCAGCTCGAGGGATACCGCGTCGCGGTTGCATCGAACGGCATGACCGGTCTGCAGCAAGCCCGGGATCTCAAGCCGGATGTCATCCTGCTGGATGTTCACGTGCCGCTGCTCGATGGGCTGCAGCTCCTGGCGGCGCTGCGGGCCGACGAGGAGACCCGCGACGTCCTGGTCGTCATGTGTAGCGAGGACGACAACCCAGAACTCATCCGGGAGGCGGAGCGGCTGCAGGCCGCCGCCTATCTGGTCAAGGGGCGGCTTTTGCCCAGCGGGCTGAGCCAGAAGATCGGCGAGGTGCTGCGTCACCGTGAGGCGTTCGTGGCCGACGCACGCTCCGGCGCCTTACAGGCGTCCTGACCGCGAAAGTCTTAGCGCCTTCTTAGCGCCGCGTCATCTGACTGTGAGACTTCGTGCGCGATGATGGAGTGGTGGCCAGCGAGCCCCTTCTGTACGATCCGCCGGCTCAAGCGGCTCCGCCCGCTCCGGGCGGTCACGGGCGTCGCCGCGGGCCGGTCGCGCTAGCCGCGGCGCTCCTGGTGATCGGCGGCGTGGCAGGCGGGGCCCTCGGCGCAGAGGTGATCCTCGGTCGGACGCCGGCGCCGGCTGCCGCGACGAGCCCCGCGTCGACATCGAGCGCCGCCCCGGCGCAAACCCCCGTCTCCGCCGCCGCCCTCTACAAACAAGCGGTCGCCGGCATCGTCACCATTACAACCGAGGTGGCGCGCCGCGGTCAGGTGGGCGAGGGCACCGGCTCGGGCATCGTGCTCGACCAGAACGGCGACATCCTGACGAACGCGCACGTCGTGTCGGGCGCCAACCAGATCCAGGTGACCTTCAATGATGGCGGCCACGCGACGGCGACGCTGGTGAACGCCAATGCCCGGGCGGACCTGGCGGTGATCCGGGTGTCGGTGGCGGCCGCCAGCCTGCATCCGCTACCCCTGGGAAATTCCGACACCGTCCGCGTCGGCGACACCGTCTATGCGATCGGCGCCCCCTTCGGGCTCGCCGAGTCGATGACCGCCGGAATTGTCTCCGGCCTCAATCGCACGGATCAGTCGTCGGGGCGCACCGGCCTCATCCAGACAGATGCCCCAATCAATCCCGGCAATTCCGGCGGTGCGCTGCTCAATACGCAGGGCCAGGTCGTCGGTGTCAACGACTCGATCGAGAGCCCGATTGCGGGTAATGTCGGAGTCGGCTTCGCTATCCCCGTCAACGTCGTCAAGCAGCTGCTCGGCTCGCTCGAGGGCGAGGCGAACCAGTAATCGGGGCGAGAGCCTACGGCTCGAGGACGTGCACGGCGCTCAGGTTTCGATACAGCTCGTCGAAATCGAGCCCGTAGCCGACGACGAACTGGTTGGGGATATCGAAACCCTTGTAGGCCATCGGCACCGGTGTGATCCGTCGCTCTTGCTTGTTGAGCAAGACACAGAGCTTGAGGGATGCGGGTCGGTGGCGTTGCACGTGGTCGAACAAGAACGACGTGGTCAAACCCGTGTCGATGATGTCCTCGACCATCAGGACGTCCCGCCCGGCGACATCCATCGTCAGATCCTTAAGCAACTGAACATGTCCTGATGATTCCGTTCCGGTGCCATAGCTGCTGACCGCGACGTAATCGAAGTTCACCGGCACCGTGAGGTGCCGGCTGAGGTCGGTGGCAAAGCAGACCGAGCCCTTGAGCACCGGTAGCAAGATCAGCGGCCGGTGGATGCCGGCGTAGTCTCGCGACACGTCGGCCGCCAGTTCCTGGACGCGTCGCTGGATGGCGTCGGCACTCACGAGCTCGCGGCCCAGTTTCAAGAGACCTAATCTACCCGGTCGGCGCCACGAGGAAGATCCAGATGTCCCAGCTGACGTGGCTGATGATCAGCGGGGCCAGGCGGCCTTCGCGCGCGTAGAGCGCACCCCAGAACAGACCGGCGGTGGCGGCGGCCCCGGTCAGGGTCAGATTCTCAGACACCAGGTGAACGGCGCCATAACACGATGAGGCGAGGAGCGTGCCGCGCAGGCGGCCGAACCGGCGCTGCAGATTCTGCTGGACCAGGCCGCGCCAGAACAACTCTTCGCCGGGTCCGATCGCGAGCGCCAGCGCCGCGGCGATAGCGGGTCTGGGAGCGGCTGTTCGGAGCTCATAGATGGCAGCGATCTCGCGCGCCCCGGCCGGCATGATCCGGCGGGCCGTCGCATCGCCCAGTCGAAAGAGTCCGTACAGTGCCGCGGCCGAGCCGAGACCCACCGCGAAGTCTCGCCCCCGCAAACGCTCCCGCCGTAGCGCCGGCTCGCTCGCCAAGGCGTAGGCGCCGAGCCCGCCCACGCCGAGGGTCATCCGGAGCCAGAACCGGGAACGGGGACCACGAAACGCGGCCGCCCAGGCGGCTGTCGCCAGGGCAAGCCCAAGAGGTATTTTCTTCAGTGCAATCCCGACCCTGCCACCAGGCCGACGAGCAGCAAGAGCCCGAAGGCGCCGTGCAGCCGGGCGGTCATCAGGTCGATCATCGCGATGGCCCGCAGGTGACCCTCGGCACCGCGCTCGGCGTCGCGCAGGATCCAGGCCAGCAGCGGCAGGCTCAGCAAGGTCAGGAGCGCGAGCCTGGGCAGCGCGCCGACCATCACCGCCAGGCCAACCGCGACGTAGGCGCCCAGCACCAGCATGACGTAGACCCAGTGCGCGGCATCCCGGCCGACCTGGGCGGAAAACGTCGTGAAGCCATGCCGGGTGTCCTCGGCGACGTCCCGCCACTCGTTGCCATGCAGAATCGCCGTCACCAACAGGCCGACCGGCAGCGAGACCACCAGGAGATTGGCATCAAAGGTCCCCGTGACGGCGTAGTATGCCCCACCGACCATCACCGGACCCATCAGAAGAAAAACCAACGGCAACCCCAGCGCCCGGTACTTGTACTGGAAGGGCGGCGCGGTGTAGAAATAGCCGCCGATGAAGCCGATCAGGCCAAGGAGCACGATCGGCCAGCCGCGATGCAGCGTCAGGAAGATGCCCATGATCAAGGCCAGGATGAAGCCGGACCACGCCACGATGAAGGCGCCACGCTCGCTGATCCGGCCCTTGAGGATGGCCATCGACATTCGCGGCGAGGTGATCGAGTCGATGCCATGACGCACGTCGTAGATCTCATTGGTCACATTAGTGCCGATATGCAAACCGAGGGCCCCCAGAAGCGCGGCCGCAAACAGGGGCCAGTGCATGCGTCCCTGGCCAAGGGCGATGGCGCCGCCAACAGACACGGGCAAGAGCGAGGCCGTGAAACTGAACGGCCGGACCACCTCCCAGGCCCCAGCCAGACGCCGTCCGAGCCTGTTTTCCCCTCGCACGCTTGCGGGGGAGGGCAGGGTGGGGGCCGCAACGCGGCTGCCGTAGCGAACGGCGGCGTCGAGGACGGCGTTGACCTGTGCCTCCTCCTGAAGGATCGGTTGCAGGAGGGGCACGTCCATGCCCGCCTGCTCGTGATAGGCGTTGGCGCGAGCCGCGACCTCGTCAACAGTGCCGCAGAGAATGAAGGCATCGAGCAACTCATCCGGGATGAGCTCGCCGGCACTGTGATAATCCTCGGCCCGCCAGGCGGCGGCGATCTGGGTACGAAGCTGCGGGTCGAAGCCTGCGCGCTTCAGCGAGATATCGCTCAGCACCGAGATCATGTAGATCACGAAGGGTTCGCGTTTGGCCCGGTTCAGGGCCTCGCGCCGGCTGTCGTCGAACAGGCACAGCAGATAACCGCGGAAGTCGATCTCGCCGGCCGAGCGTCCCAGGGCCGTGGCGCGCTCGAGAACGTGAGCTCGCATCTTCGCGTACGCTGGCAGGGATTCGGCGGGCCGTCCGAGATAGCCGTCGGCTTTCTGCGCGCACAGATCGAGAAATGCCGTCCGGTAGGCGGCAATGTAGATGGGAATTCGATGCGGCGGCTGGAACATCGGTTGCAGCGGCGGCACTTTGTCATTGAGCTTCAACGGCTCACCGCGCCAGAGCGTCCGGATCTGATCGATCGACTCGGAGACGCGAGCGACGGTGTCGTCGTAGGGAATCGCCATCTGGGAGAGCCGGAGCGGGAGTCCGCTGCCAATGGCAAGCGTGCAGCGCCGGGGCGCCAGATCATCGAGCGCGGACATCGTCATGGCCAGCACGACGGGGTGCCGGGTATAGGGATTCAGCGCGCCCGCGCCCAGGCCGATGTGCCGGGTGGCCTGGCCGATCGCCGTCAGATATGTGATCGGGTCGCGCTCGAAGTAGCTGTCGTGCACCCAGACGGAATCGAGGCCAAGGTCCTCCGCGCGCCGGGCCCAATCTGCGACAACCTTGACGTCACCGCGAGCGGCCAGTCCCAGCCCCACCGGGCGTGCCAGGTCGGTCATGCCGGTATCACCGTACTCCTGGCAACCGGGACGTCGCAATCGGGGGCCCACCTGAAGACCCGGCGGCGAAGATAATTCGTAGCGTGGGGCAGGAGGCGCGGGCCGATCGGATCCGGCAGATGTTCGACCAGATCGCGCCCGGCTACGACGCCCGGAATCGTCTGTTCAGTGTCGCCCGCGACCATGCCTGGCGGCGCCGGGCGGCAGAACGGGCCGACCTGCGTCCCGGCGAGACCGTCCTCGATCTTTGCACCGGCACCGGCAAACTGGCTCACGAGCTGCTTCCGTTTACCCGGCCGGGCGGCCGCGTCGTCGGCATTGACTTCTCGGAGCCGATGCTGGAGCGGGCCCGCAAACTCGAACCGGAGGTCGAATTCCGACTGGGGGACGTCAGCCGGCTTAACGAACCCGATGCCAGCATCGACGCCGTCACCATCGGCTTCGGAATCCGCAACCTGGTTGATCGCGAGCAGGCGCTGCGCGAGATGCATCGGGTGCTACGGCCGGGTGGGCGCCTCGTCATCCTCGAATTCGCGCCGCCACCGGCCGGGCCGCTGATGCGCGCCTATCGTTTCTATCTCACTCGCGTGATGCCCGCCATCGCCGGCCGGTTCAGCGCTGGCGAGCGCCAGGCCTACCGCTACCTGGCCGAAACGGTGCAGGGCTTTCCGCAGCCGTCGGAGCTGGCGGCAGTGCTCGGTCGGCTCGGCTTTGCCGTCACGATCGAGCCATTGACGTTCGGCATCGTGGTGCTGCACGTCGCCGTCCGGCGGGGCTAACGCTCGTGCCATCCCTGTTCGCCGCGCCCAATCTGCTGAGTTTCTCCCGGATCCTGGTCGCCCCTGTCATCTACGCGCTGGTCGTTTCCGGCGGCCGCTATGGGTTCCTGATCGCGGCGATTCTCTTTGTCGCGGCATCGATTACCGACACCCTCGACGGGGAGATCGCTCGGCGCCGCCACCTGGTTTCACCGCTGGGCATCTATCTCGACACGACTTCCGACAAGGTGCTCGTGGCCGTCCTGCTTGTCGCCCTCGCGGTGGCGCGCCTCGCGCCCGGCTGGATGGCCGCCCTCATCATCGCGCGCGAGTTCCTGGTGACGGGCCTCCGCAGCTATGCCGCCGCGCTCGGGGTCGTCATCCCGGCGGGTGGTTGGGGCAAGGCGAAGACCGTGATCACGATCGTCGCCCTGCTGCTGGTTTTGCTGGAGGGCGACGCGCGCCAGGGCGGCTGGCTGACCGGTCAGTCGATGCCCGGGAACGCGCTGCTGAGCCCGCTGGGGCCCTACACGCTGCCAGTCTGGGCGCTCCTGATCGCGGTGGTCTGGACGGTTGGCTCGGGCGCCGAATACATCCGCGAGGCGATCCCGTTACTGACTCGACCGAAGGTGACGGACACGCTGAGCCGCTCGGAGAACGAGCCGTAAGCCCTCCCCTCTGGCTCAGCGTTCTTCGCGAATGTACGGGACGCCCAGTGCAGCCGGGGCACCGAGGCGGCGGCGCCCCCAGCCGGTTGACACCAGGACGAGCACGACGATGGTCATCAGGTACGGCAATGAAGAAAAGACTTCCGGCGGGAGATGCACCTGGCGCGTCTGCAGCGTGAAGGCCAGGCTGCTGAAGGCCCCGAACAGGTAGGCGCCCACCAGCGCCAGCTCTGGTCGCCAGAAAGCAAAGATCACGAGCGCGATCGCGATCCAGCCGGCGCCCGAGGTCATGCCATCGAGCCAGAACGGGGTGATCGCCAGGCTGAAGAAGGCGCCTCCGACGCCGGCCAGCGCGCCACCGACCATGGTGTGGATGTAGCGATACGCCGTCACGTTGACGCCCATGGCATCGGCGGTCGCCGGTGATTCCCCGACCGCCCGCAGGTGAAGGCCCGGCCGGGTCCGGTAGAGATACAGCAGGGCCAGGCCGACCAGCACCCAGGAGGCGTAGGTCAGCGCATTCTGATGGAACAGGATCGGGCCGATCACTGGCGCGTCCTTCAACCCGAACAGGTCGATCGCGTCGAACTCGTGGTGCGCCGGCTTCCCTCCGAGATTTGCGACGTGGCCGATGTAGGACGAGAGGCCGCTAGCCCCAGCGAAGATCGTGAGCGCCAGCCCGGAGACGATCTGGCTGGCACGGAGCGTGACGGTGAGAAACGCGTGGATCAGCGAGGTCGCCGCCGCGGCCAGCGCCGCCACCGCCACCGCGGTCAGCAGGCTGAGCCAGCCTGGCCCCCCGACGGTTTGCACGGCCCAAAACCCGCTGACCGCGCCGACCAGCATCATGCCTTCGACGCCGAGGTTGAGCACGCCGGAGCGTTCCGCCAGCAGCTCGCCGAGCGAGGCGAACAGCAATGGGGTGCCGTAGAAAACGGCGGATGCGGCGATCACGACGACGAGGGTGTTGTTCACGCAGGGCGCGCGGCGACCTCTGGCGGCCGGACTGACGAGCTTCGCGGGCGCTGGACGCGAATGCGGTAGCGCACGAGTAACTCGCCGGCCAGGGCACAAAAGAGGATGAGTCCCTGGAGCGTACCCACCAGCCCGGCCGGGAAGTCCGCCCCCTGCAGCGAGAAGCCGCCGTTCGAAAGTCCCCCGAGTAACAGGGCGACGAGGATCACCGCGAACGGGTTGAGCCGGGCCAGCGCGGCGACTACGATCCCGCCGTAGCCGAAGCTCGCCTGCTGCAGGCCGCGCGGGTCGAGGACATGACGAAAATCGCCGATCTCAGCGGCGCCGCCGAGCCCGGCGAACGCTCCGGACAGCGCCATGACCGCGACGATCATTCGCCGGGTCCGGATGCCCGCATAGTGCGCCGCCGCCCGCGAGTCGCCGATCACCCGCGCCTCGAAGCCAAAGCGGGTGGACCGATAGAGCAGCCAGAGACTCGCTGCGGCAACCATCCCCAGCAGGAAGCCGAATGGGATCGCGATCCCGGCGATCTGCAGGCTCGGCCAGGCAGCGGCCGGGGAGAGGTACTTGCCCTGCGGGAAGACCCTCGAGGTGAAGGTCGACAGCTCGCGCCAGTAGGAGTGGCTGTCAAAGATCAGGTAGGTGATCAGCAGACCCGCCACGTAGTTGAGCATCAGGGACGTGATGATCTCGTTGGTGCGGAACACGGCGCGGAGCGCCCCGGGGATGGCCGCCCAGGCGGCACCAAACAGCAGGCCGGCCAGCACCATCGCCGGGATGACAACAATGGCGGGTTGACTTCCCAGCGCAATGCCAACTCCCGATGCGCCGACTGCACCCAGGTACAGCTGCCCCTCGGCGCCGATGTTCCAGGTCTGCATTCGGAAGGCCGCCGTGGCGGCCAGCCCGGTCAGCAGCAGCGGGGTCGCTTGCACCAGGGTGGCGGACATGGCGCCTTCCGATAAGAAACCGCGGTCCAGCAGCCGCTGCCAGGTGCCCAGCGGATCATGCCCGGTGGCGAGCAGGATGACACTCGACAGGATCACCGCCCCGACCAGCGATCCCACCGGAACTGCCACCAGCAACCAGCCGGCGTCGGTGAGCCGACGCTCGATCCGGATCACGCGGCGCCCGCCATCATCAGGCCGAGGTCTTCGACACTGGCGTTCTGCCGCTCAACCACACCCATGATGTGGCCTCGGTAAATGACCGCGATCCGATCAGCCAGCGCGAGGATCTCGTCGAGGTCCTCGCTGATCAGCAGGATGCCCACGCCTCCCGCCGCCGCCTCGAGCAGGAGGGCGCGCACCGAGTCGGTGGCGGCCACGTCGAGGCCACGGGTGGGCGATGCCGCCACCAGGATCCGGGGTCGGCTGGAAAGTTCTCGGGCCAGCAAGACCTTCTGAACGTTTCCGCCGGACAGCAGCCGGGTGGGCGTCTGAGGCCCCGGCGCCGTGATATTGAATCGACGAATCAAATCGATCGCGTTCGTCCGAATTCGCCCGGCGTGGAGAAAACCCTGGGTGGAGATCGGTGCCCGCCGATATGCCTTGAGCACAAGGTTGTCGGCGATGCTGAGTGAGGGCGCGACCCCCGTCCCCATCCGGTCTTCGGGGACGTGGCTCACGCCCCGCCGAATGGCGGCGAGCGGGTCGCCCACGCGCATCGGTTTGCCCCCAACCACGACGGTGCCAGCCGTAAGCCGGCGCATCCCGGTGATGACTTCCGCCAGCTCGCGTTGCCCGTTACCAGCGACGCCCGCGACGCCGACGATCTCCCCAGCGTGGACGCTCAGGTCGACGTCCCGCAGAGCGACGGTACCCAGGTCGCCCAGGGCGGAGGCGCCGCGCAGCTGGAGGATCACCTCGCGCTCCGCCTGTGCCGGGCCCTCTTTCTTCTGCGTGAAGACGACGTCGCGCCCCACCATCATGCGGGCAAGGTCGCGTGGATTGGTCCCTGCCGTCAGGACGGAGCCAACCACCCGTCCGCGACGGAGGACCGTGACCCGGCTCGACACGGCCATCACCTCCTCGAGCTTGTGGGAGATGAAGATCACGGTGCGGCCCTCGGCGCCCATCAAGCGCAGGGTTTCGAAGAGGTTCTCGGATTCTTGCGGTGTGAGCAAGGAAGTCGGCTCGTCGAGGATCAAGATGCGCGCCCCGCGGTAGAGCGCTTTTAGAATCTCGACGCGCTGCTGCTCGCCGACGGATAGCTGCCAGACTCGGGCGCCGGGATCGACCGGCATCCGGTAGCGCCGTGCCAGCTCGGTGACCCGGCCTTCGATCATCCCGGGCTCAAGCAGGAAGCCCCGGTCGGCGGCATCGCGATGCCCGAGCACGAGGTTCTCCGCCACCGTGAACGAGGCCGCCAGCCGGAAGTGCTGGTGGACCATGCCGATGCCGGCTGCGATCGCATCGCGCGGGGAATGGAAGGTGACCGGTTTGCCGTTTACCAGGATTTCGCCCTCGTCGGGGCGGTAGAGCCCGGTGAGGATGTTGGAAAGGGTCGATTTGCCGGCGCCATTCTCGCCGAGGAGAGCGTGAATCTCGCCCTGCATCGCTTCGAAATCGACCTGCTCGTTGGCGACAACACCGGGGAACCGCTTGGTGATCCCCCGCATCGTCACGGCTGGGGCCGGCCCAGCCGTGACGAACTCAGCGGCGATGGGGGTGAAGCAATCAGCCGCCCTTCGGGCTGCCGATCACTCCTTGCACGAACCAGTCCATGGACAGGATCTGCTCCAACGTCATCTTCGTGCCGGCGGCAATCTTCACCGCGCCCGTCTGGTCCTTCAGCGGCCCGGTGAACTCGTAGAAGGTGCCGCTCTTGAGAGCCTCCTTCTTGGCATTGATCTGGTCCCGTGTGGCCTGGGGGACGGACGTGCCGAACGGCGCGATGTCGATCATGCCGTCGCCGATATTGCCGTAGTAGCTGCCGGTCTTCCAGCTGGCGTCCATGGCGGCCTTGACCCGCCTCACGTAATAGGGTCCCCAGTGGTACACGGTGCCGGTCAGCCAGATGTCGGGGGCGACGTTTGATTGGTCGGAGTCGTATCCACTCCATTTGACGCCGACCGCCTTGGCGGCCTCGCCAGTGGCCGGGCTGTCCTGCCCCTGGCCAATCGCGTCGACGCCCCTGCTCAGCAGGCTCTGCGCCGCCTGCTTCTCTTTGGTGGGATCGAACCAGGTATTCGTCCAGACAACCTGTACCGTGGCACCGGGGTGGGTGGTCTGGGCGCCCAGCGCGACGGCATTGATCTCGCGGATGACCTCGGGGATGGGGAATGGAGCGACGAAGCCGATCTTGCCTTTCGTGCTTGCGGCGCCCAGGGCCATGCCGGTCAGGTAGTCGGCGTCTTCGGCCGCGCCGAAATACTCAGCCAGGTTGGTGGCGGTCTTGAACCCGGTGGCCTGCTCGAACTTGACGTCGGGATGCTTCGCTGCCTCATTGGCCATGGCATCCTGGAACCCGAATGAGGTGGCGAAAATGATCTTGTTGCCGTCGCGGACCAGGTCCTCGACCACCTGCTCGACCTGGGGCCCTTCGGGAACGTTCTCCTTGAAGGTCGTCTTGACGGCCGTGCCCAACTGCTGTTCAACCAGCTTGCGGCCGTCGTCATGGGCCTGTGTCCAGCCATGATCGCCCGCGGTCCCGACATAGATCCAGGCCGCCTTGAATGGTTGGCTGGTTGATGTCGTCGAGTTTGTCGTGCCGCAAGCTCCGAGCGTCGCGGCCGCTAGCATGGTCGCGGCCAGTCGAACGGATTTCTTCATGTGGCTCCTCTCCCTGCCGAAAACCCCCCTGCTCCAGCGAGAATTCTATCGTCTGCGCCGGGCCCTTACCGCAATGGGTTTACAGCCGGATCGCCGTTCGAAGCAGCGCCTTGAGCCGATCGGGCTGACGCCGGTAGCGTTCCCAGTCGGACGGCAGCTTGGTCGCCTTCTCGATGATCGCCCAGAGCACCGAGTTGACGGGCGTGGGCACGTCAAAGCGACGGCCGGCATCGACCACCGCCCCGTTCAGGAAGGCCGCCTCCGTCTTGCCCTTGGCGCGGCTGAGGTCCCACCAGAGTGAGGGCATCTTCTTGCCGCGGGCGCCACCCAGTCGCGGTTCCAGCAGCATCTGAGCCAGCAGCGGCGGCAGGTTCATGGCGCGCCGCAGACTGGGCGTCGGGAGACCCGGAAGCGCGACCACGGACAACCGCATTCGGTTCATGACCGTGACCGCCTCCAGGAAGGCGGCCCGTTCGTAGCGGAAGAGCTCACTGTCGGCGAAGACATGGCCGGGCGGAAGGTCCAGGATCGCGCTTTGCGCGTTCCCGATGATGTTGAACAGCAGCTTCGACCACTTCATCGCGCGGAAGTCCGCGTAGCGTCGGGCCTTCAATCCAGCATCGCCCAGCTTGCGGACCAGCGGCGCCACGTTGACCTCCGGCGATACCGGCGCCAGCGCCACACCGCCGCGCCGCGAGTGCAACTGGATGGTTCCGGGCTCGTCGAGGCTGACGGGAACGGTCAGACTTCCGGCTACCAGCGCCTGTTCTGGCAGCGCCAGGGCGATGGCTTCTTCGTTGCCCACGCCATTCTGGAAGCTTCCCAGGATGGTGCCCGGTCGGAGCACCAGCTGCAGCTGGTCGATCGCGTCCAGCGTGTCGTAGCCCTTGACGGTGAGGAACACGTAGTCGAACGGTCCGCCGGCTTCCGCGATGCTTGGCCGCGCCGCCAGCACCGACTGGTTGCTGACCTTGCCGGCCACGACCATACGCACCCCATCGCGGGCAACGGCCTCGACGTGCGAGGGCCGGCCGATCAGCGTCACCTCGCAGCCGGCCTGCGCGAGCCGGGCTCCGAGCAGGGAGCCGACCGCCCCGGCGCCAAAGAAGAGAAATCGCAGCGGCGGCGCGGGCGCCGGTCGCTCCGGCATCAGTGGGTGGTGATCTTCAGCTCTCGGCCGGTGGCGAGCCGTCCGATGTTGCCCCGATGCCGGTACAGCACCAGCCCGACGAGAGCGACACCAAGGACGATCACGGGCCACCCCACGGGGCGCCATGCCTGCCAACCAATGAGGTGAAGCGCGATCAAGCTGACGAAGCCGACCGCAACCGCGATCAGCGAGGAGAGCGAGGCCAGCCGGGTGAGACGCACCACGAGGAACCAGCTGACCAGGGCGAGCACCAGCGCCACCGGGGCGAGCGCCAACAGGACGCCGCCGGAGGTCGCGACGCCCTTTCCCCCGCGGAAGCCGAGGTAGAGCGACCAGGTATGACCCATCACCGCGGCAAGGCCGATCAGGGCCAGCGCGATTTCCTGATCACCCAGGCCGAGCACGATGCCGAGCATGACGGGAATGAAGCCCTTGAGGCCGTCGGCGACCAGGGTGGCGGCGAAGGCGCCCGGCCCGCCGGCGCGAAACACGTTGGCGGCTCCGATATTGCCACTGCCCAGCTTGCGGACATCCTGGTTGCGGTAGACCTTCATCACCAGCCAGCCAGAGGGGACGGAACCGAGCAAATAGGCGAAGGCGGCCAGCACGAGCACTTGAGGCATGAGGGTCCCCGAGGACGCCTCAACTATAGATCGGCGGCTTTACGGTTGTCACCAAAGCCGGTATCACCTTCTCAGCCGCCCTCCGCGGCCGGCGAACGCTAGGGGCGGGGCAGCTCCAGCGTGAATTCGCTGCCGGTCCCTGGCCGGCTGTCGACGAGCACCCGCCCGCCGTGGGCTTTTGCGACCTCCTCCACGATGTAAAGGCCGATGCCGAGGCCCAGGAGATGGCTGGTTGCCTCGGTCTCGATGCGGGCGAACCGCTTGAAGAGCTGGCCCTGGTGCTGGGGGTCGATGCCAAAGCCGTCATCGAGGACGCTGATCGTCCAGCTGGTGCCCGACCCGGCCAGGGCGACGTCGATCCGGCCGGTGGGTCCTGGTCGAAAGCGGACGGCGTTGTCGAGCAACTCGCGGACCGCGAGGTGGAGCCAGTACGGGTTGGCCCTGACGGGCGCCGTCAGCACATCCAGGCGCAGGTCGATAGCCAGGTCGGCAAAGCGTCGCTGATGCTCTTTGACCATCGGCTCGACCAGGTCGACTAGGTCCAGGTCCTCTTTGGTCATCGCCGATCCCAGCTCGTCGAGCCGGCCGACCAGGCTCATGTCCATGATCAGGCGGCTCAGCTGCCTGGCCTTCTCGTAGATGCGAGCCCCGGCCAGCTTCTGGTGCTCGCCGTTCAGCCCGCCCTGCGCAAGCAGGGAACCGTAGCCGAGGATCACGCTCAACGGCGTGCGCAACTCGTGCGCGGCCACGTTCAGAAACTCCGTCTTGGCCGTGCTCATCTCGCGCAATCGCGCCACGTCCACATCGAGCGGGGCCGCCGGCTGGGCGACCATGCCCGTCAGCAGGTGCTCGACGGTGCGGCCCTCGCCCTTGAATGGCCGAATGAACCACTCCCAGGTTTGCCCGTCGATCACGATCGTGGCGCTATGGGCTCGACCCTTGACCGAGACCGAGCGGTACGGACGGGGATCCGAGAGCGGATGCGCCGGCGGCAGCAAGGCCGAAATCGTCAGTCCTGCGGCGTCGGGCCGATGATAGACGCGTGCCATCAACTCGTTCAACGCGAGCACGCGAAGGTCGGCAACCTGGACCACCGCCACCGGGATGGGGGTCGCCTGGAGGAGCTCGACGATCGGCGTAGCGAAGCGCTCCGAGAGCGCCGTCTCGAGCAATTGCGCCAGCGCTTCCGAGCGACGGTCCAATACGGGTGCCCTCCAAATCGGCTGATAGACTGGTCGAAGGCCGTGCAAGACCCCGACAAACTCAATGATGAAACCACATACCAGCGCTGTTTTGCCTGCGGCCATCGGAACGAATCCGGGCTCAAGCTGACCTTTCGGCGGGATGGGGCGCGAATCGTCGCGGACTACACGCCCGCGGAGCGCTACCAGGGGTTTCCGGGTGTGCTCCACGGGGGCATCCTGGCGACGATGCTCGATGAAACGATGGGTCGCACCGGCGCACTGCGCCAGGAGTGGTTAATGACCGGCAAGCTCGACATCCGCTACCGGCAGCCGGCGCCCATCGACCAACCGCTTCGCGTGTGGGGTGAGATCGCCCGCGAACGCAATGGTGCGATCGATGCCGTCGGAGCTGTGGAGTTGATGGACGGCACCGTTCTGGCCGAGGCGCGCGGCATGTTTGTGCGCTTGCCCCAGCCCCTTGCGAGCGCGACGCTCGATCAATACCCGGAGTTCATCAACTACTGGCGAACGTAGCCGCGCCGCGTTCGCATCTCTTTGGGCCCGAGCACCAGGAGTTTCGGGACACGGTCCGCCGCTTCATCGACAAAGAGGTCCGTCCGCATGTCGACGAGTGGGAGGACGCGCAGCAGTTTCCGCGAGAGCTGTTCCGGCGGTTCGGGGCGCTCGATCTGCTGGGCCTCAAGTATCCCGAGCAATATGGCGGCACCAACGCCGGCGTTATCTACGAGGCCGTGCTCTTCGAAGAGTTAGCCCGTTGTGGGTCTGCTGGCGTCGCCGCCGGGATCGGCGCGCATGTCGCGATCGCCACGCCGCCGATCAATCATTTCGGCGATCAGGCCCAACGCCAGCGCTGGCTGTCGCCGGCCATCCAGGGCGAAAAGATCGTCGCCCTGGGCGTGACCGAACCCTCCGGTGGCTCGGACATCGCGCACGTGCAGACCATCGCTGGTCGTCAGGGTGATGCGTACGTGGTCAACGGCGCCAAGATGTTCATCACCAACGGCGTCAACGCCGATCTTGTGGTCATCCTGGCGCGCACCAAGCCCGAGGGCGGCCATCACGGCTTGTCGCTGCTGGTGGTGGAACGGGGGACGCCAGGCTACACGGTCGGGCGCAAGCTGGACAAGCTGGGCTGGCGGGCGTCCGACACCGCGGAGCTGGTGTTCCAGGACTGCCGGGTGCCGCTCGAGAACCGCCTCGGCGAGGAACACAACGGCTTCAAAATGGCCGTAGCGAACTTTCAGTGGGAGCGGCTCTGGATCGCGATCTCGGCCGTGGCATCGGCGCAGCGGAGCCTGGAGCTGGCTGTCGATTACGCATCGAATCGGGTGCAGTTCGGCAAGACGCTGACGTCGATGCAGGTGATCCGGCACGAGATCGCCGACATGGCGATGGTGATCGAGCAGGCTCGGCAACTGACCTACTACGCCCTGTGGCTGCACTCACAGAATCTGCCCTGTACCAAGGAAGTCTCGATGGCGAAGATCGCCGCCACCGAGGCGGACGTGCGCGTGGCCGACCGGGCGCTGCAGATCCACGGCGGCTACGGCTACATGATGGAATACCCGATCCAGCGCGCCTGGCGCGATGCACGGTTGGGCCCGATCGGCGCCGGGACCAACGAAATCATGCGCGAAATCATCGCCAAGGAACTCGATCTCTGACGTGCGACCGGTGCCAGGGGCGACCGGTCGGTTTTTGCGTGCTTAACCGCAGAGAATGCTGGCTAGACTCTAGACGTGCCGTTTGAACTGACGTTGCCGTTCAGCGCGATCGTGGGCCAGGAGCAGATGAAGAAGGCGCTCCTGCTCAATGCCGTCGATCCGGCGATCGGCGGCGTGCTGATCCGCGGCGATCGCGGCACCGCGAAGTCGTCGGCGGTGCGCGCCCTGGCGCGGCTGCTTCCGGACTACGAGGCGGTCGACCGATGTCCGTACCGCTGTGACCCGGCGATCCCTTCCCGCTACTGCGACGATTGCCGGCGTCGGGCGAGCGCCGGGCGGTTGCCGGTGGTCCGGCTGCCGATGCGGATCGTGGAACTACCGATCAACGCGTCGGAAGACCGGCTGGTTGGCTCGATCGACATCGAAGCGGCGGTCAGGGCTGGGACCCGGCGTTTCCAGCCCGGCGTGCTGGCCGAGGCCAACCGCAACCTTCTATATGTGGACGAGGTCAACCTGCTCGACGACCACCTCGTCGACGTCCTGCTGGACGCCGCGGCGATGGGGATCAACGTCGTCGAACGCGAGGGCATGTCGGTCGTACATCCGGCGCATTTCATCCTGGTCGGGACCATGAATCCGGAGGAAGGCGAGCTTCGTCCCCAGCTGCTGGATCGGTTTGGGCTCTGCGTCGAGGTCACCACCCCAACGGACATCGAGCAGCGGCTGCGCGTCATGGAGCTCGAGCGGGAATTCATCGATAACCCACAGGCCGTGCAGCGGGTCTTTGTGCCCGAGGAAACGGAGCTTCGTGGCCGGCTGCAGGCGGCAACCACGCGCCTCGATCGTGTGCAGGTATCCGATGCGATCCGGGCATTGATTGCCCGGCTCTGTCTGGACGGTTCCGTCGCCGGTCACCGGGCTGACCTCGTGGTGGCGCGCACGGCTCGAGCCATCTGCGCCTTGCGGGGCGCGGCGCTGGTCGAGCTGGCCGACGTGCTCGAGGCACTCGACCTGGCCATGGCGCATCGCCGCCGTGAGCCACTCTCCGACAAGCCGGAGCAGGTGCAGGAGCTGGCCTCTCGCGCGGCGGAGCAGCTGGCCCAGATTCAGGCGACGACGCCCACCGAAACGGCGCAAGCCGCCCGGGGCGATGCCACCCAACAGGAAGGTGCTTCCGGCGGAGAGTCGAATGAAGGCTGGACGACGGCCGAGGCGCGCGAGTCGCCCAGCACCGAGGCGGTCGACCTTGAGCCGGATACGGTGATCCAGCTGCACACCTTTGCGGTCAAGAAGCTCGACCTGCCACGCGAGCGCCACGCCCGTCGCGCCGCGGGTAAGCGGACCTCCACGAAAAGCGAGACAAAACGCGGTCGCTACGTGCGCAGCTCGCAAACGGAGAAGATCACGGACGTCGCTTTCGATGCCACCGTCCGGGCGGCGGCCCCCCATCAGCTGCGCCGGCGGCAGGCCACACCCGATGCGCCGAATCAGCTGCAGCTCGAGAGTCAGGATCTCCGCCAGAAGGTCCGCGAGCGCAAGACCGGCAACCTGATCGTTTTTGTGGTGGACGCTTCCGCATCGATGGATGCCGAGCAACGGATGCTGGCCACGAAAGGGGCCATCCTCTCGCTGCTGCGTCATGCGTACGTCCGACGCGACAAGGTTGCGCTGGTCGCCTTCAGCGGGCGCAACGCGCGGGTCGTGCTGCGGCCGACCTCCAGCGTCGACCTGGCCGAGCGGCGGCTGGAGCGGCTCAACATCGGTGGCACCACACCGCTTACCCATGGCCTCATGACGGCCTTGAAGTTGATCAAAACCGAGCGGCTGCGCGACCCGAGGGTTTATCCCTTGCTGGTCTTGATCAGTGACGGCCGGGGCAACATCAGTCTCTTCGGTGAGGAGCCGCTGCTCGAGGCGCAGCGCACCGCCGGTCAGATCAAGCAGGAGGGCATCCGGGCCATGGTGATCGATTCGACCCGCGACTTCAGCAGCCAGCCCGGCTATCCGCGGAACCGGGTGACCAGTCTCTACGGCGCGTATGCCTTCAACGTCTGCGGCGACCTGGCGGAGCGCTTGGGGGGTCGCTACTACGGCCTCTTCGACCTGTCGCAGAGCGCGATCGTCGACAGCGTCCAGCGTGAGATGCTAAGGACGGGTTCCGCCTGATGGAGCGGTTTGTCTATCCGTTCAGTGCGATTGTCGGGCAGGACAAGATGAAGCTCGCGCTCATCTTGAATGCCATCCATCCGGCGATCGGCGGTGTCCTGATCCGTGGCGAGAAGGGCACCGGGAAATCGACGGCGGTGCGGGCGCTGGCTCGTCTGCTTCCCGAGCTGGCGGTCGTCGCCGACTGTCCCTACCGATGCGACCCGGACGCGCCTGAGGCTCTCTGCTCGGATTGCCAGGACCGGGTGGCCCGGGGTGAGACGCTTCCCCGCGGTCGCCGGCGGATGCGAGTCGTCGAGCTGCCGATCAATGCCTCGGAAGACCGGGTGGTGGGCGCGATCGACATCGAGGCCGCCATCAAGAGCGGCGAGCGCCGCTTCGAGCCGGGGGTGCTGGCGGAGGCGAATCGCAACATCCTGTACGTCGACGAGGTCAACCTGCTCGATGACCATCTGGTCGATGTCCTGCTCGATGCCGCAGCCATGGGGGTCAACGTTGTCGAGCGCGAGGGGATCTCGATCTGGCACCCGGCGCGTTTCATCCTGGTGGGCACCATGAATCCGGAAGAAGGCGATCTGCGGCCACAGCTGCTGGATCGATTCGGGCTGACGGTGGACGTGGAAGGCATCAAGGACATCGGCCAGCGCGTGCAGATCGTCGAGCGCCGCGAGGAATGGGAGTCTGACCCCGCGGCATTCAGCCAGCGGTTCCAGGACCAGGATGCTGAGATCGGAACCCGGATTGCGGAGGCGATCGTGCGCTTCCCCCACGTGGTGATGCCGGCGGGCATCCTCCGGGCGCTCGCCGAGTTGAACGTCAGCCTCCAGGTCGACGGCCATCGCGCCGACCTGGTCGGCCGCAAAGCGTCCCAGGCCCTGGCCGCCTACCGCGGCATTCCCGAAGTCGGGGTTCCGGAGGTCAACGAGGTGGCGGACATGGTCCTGGCCCACCGGGTGAAGGCGGGAGGCCGGCGGGAGCTCGGTAGCGTCACCCAGAACCTCCCCAGCGCCTCCAGGGCGTCCCGCAGCTAAGCGATTTTGATATCGGGGCACTCATGTGATAGGGTAGGGTTGCGCGCTAATTCTCCGCAGGGAGGTGACCGATGGTAAAGGAACCGTCCCTCGAACGCGAAGACATCGGCGGCGGCGAGCCGATGGGCGAGCCGGCTGAGACCGACCCGCAGACGACGCGAGAGCGGAAGGACGAGGAGCTCGAAGCCCCGGACTTTGCTCCCGACGTACCGCCCCAGAGGTAAGCGAACGCGGCAGTGAAGGCCGGCCCTCGAGGGCCGGCTTTTTCATTTGCGACCGATAAACTCCCCTGGTGTCTACACCGACCAAGCTGACCCGTGCCATCTCGGTGATCGCGCACGTCGACCACGGCAAAACGACGTTGTCCGATCGCCTGCTCGAATACACCGGAACTGTGGCGCCGCGAGACATGGTCGAGCAGGTGCTCGACCAGCTGGAGCTCGAACGAGAGCGCGGCATCACCATCAAGGCCCAGGCCGTCCGGATGCTCTACAAGGCCGACGACGGCCAGACCTACCAGATCAACCTGATCGATACCCCGGGCCACGTTGACTTCTCCTATGAAGTCTCGCGTGCGCTGGCCGCCTGCGACGGGGCCATCCTCGTCGTCGATGCGTCGCAAGGGATCGAAGCTCAGACGCTGGCCAACGTGCACCAGGCGCTCGAGCACCACCTGAAGATCGTGCCGGTGGTCAACAAGATCGACTTGCCCCAGGCAGATCCAGAGCTGGTCCGGGAGGAGATCGAGAAAGTGATCGGTCTGCCGGCGGAATCCGTGATCTTTGCCAGCGCCCGCCAGGGGATCGGCACGAAGGAGATCCTGGAAGCGGTGGTCCGCGAGGTGCCGCCGCCGACCGGCGACCCTGCGGCGCCGTTGCGCGCCCTGATCTTCGACGCAAAATTCGATGCCTATCGCGGGGTCGTCACCTATGTCCGTGTGCTCGAGGGCACGCTTCGCAAGGGCGTCCGTGCCCAGATGATGCAGACCGGAAAATCCTTCGAGGTCGACGAGGTCGGAATCTTTCGGCCCGAGCGCACGCCGGTCGACGACCTGTCCGCGGGTGAGGTCGGTTACCTGATCGCGAACATCCGCAATGTTCGCGATTCGCGCGTGGGCGACACGGTGACCGACGCCGCCCGGCCGGCGCCCACTCCACTCCCCGGGTACCGGCATGTCACGCCGATGGTCTTTGCCGGTCTCTTTCCGACGGACAGTGATCAGTACCAGCAGCTCAAGGAAGCGCTGGAGAAGCTGCAACTCAACGATGCCGCCCTCGTGTATGAACCGGAGACCTCGGCGGCGTTAGGCTTCGGATTTCGCTGTGGCTTCCTCGGCCTGCTCCACATGGAGATCGTTCAGGAGCGATTGGAGCGAGAGTTCAACCTCACCTTGCTCGGTACGGCGCCGACCGTCGAATATCGGGTGAAGCTGCGTAACGGAGAGGAAGTGCCGGTCGACAATCCCGACCACCTTCCCAGCCCCTCAGAGATCGAATCGATCAGTGAGCCGATTGTGCTGGCAACCATCGTGGTGCCGAGCGCCTATGTCGGCAACATGATGCAGCTGAGCCAGGAGCGCCGCGGCCAATACCTCAACACGGTGTACGAGCCCGGCGACCGCGTCGTCCTCACCTACCGGATGCCGCTGGCGGAGATCATCCACGACTACTACGATCAGCTCAAGTCGCGCAGCAAGGGCTACGCCTCGCTCGATTACGAGCTGGTCGGCTTCGAGGAGGCCAACCTCGTCAAGCTCGACGTTCTGGTCGGCGGCTCGCCGGTCGATGCGCTGTCGATGATTGTGGATCGGAGCAAGGCGCAGCAGCAGGGGCGCCGCCTCGCCGAGAAGCTCAAGACTCTGATCCCCCGCCAGCTCTTCGAGGTCCCGATCCAGGCCGCGATTGGCGGCAAGATCGTCGCCCGCGAGACCGTACCGGCGATGCGTAAAGACGTCACGGCCAAGTGCTACGGCGGCGACGTGACCCGGAAGCGAAAGCTGCTCGAGAAGCAGAAGGAAGGGAAGAAACGCCTCAAGCGCGTCGGCAATGTCGAGATCCCGCAAGAGGCTTTCATGGCCGTGTTGAGCCTGGACTGATGGAACGCATTCACAGCCTCTACCTGCACGTGCCGTTCTGCACCTGGGTCTGCAAGTACTGCGACTTCAACGCCTACGCGGTCCTCGAAGGGCTGATCCCGCGATACGTCGACGCACTGGCGAGGGAGATCGAGCTTGCCGGGGCTGAGCTCCCCATCGGGCCACTCGACACGGTCTTCATCGGGGGCGGGACACCCAGCCTGCTGACGACGGCGCAATTGCGGCAGCTGATGGCGCCGGTCGGCTCGATCGGCATAGCACCCGGTGCGGAGATCACGCTCGAGGCGAACCCGAGCAATGTCACCACCGAACACGTCGACGGCTGGCTCGAGGCCGGCGTCAACCGGATCAGCATCGGTGTGCAGAGCCTGCAGCCTGATGCGCTGCGCTTTCTGGAACGCCTTCATTCCGGCGCCGATGCGATCGCGGCGATTCGCACTGCGCGCGCCGGAGGGTTTTCGAATATCAACGCCGACCTGCTCTATGGGATACCGGGCGTGACCCTCGCCGGCTGGCTCGAGAGCGTGGATGCGGTGCTTGCCGAGGGCGTCCAGCACCTGTCGGCCTATGAGTTGACGGTCGAATCGAAGACCCGGCTGGGCCAGGAGGTCCGGACCGGGCTGGTCCGGATGCCCGACGCCGACGACCAGCTTGAGCAGTACTGGGCCGCGGCGGCACGGCTCGAGGCCGCCCACTATTTGCATTACGAAATCTCGAACTGGGCAAGACCAGGATTCGCCTGCCGCCACAATCTGGCGTCCTGGCATTACCAGCCATACCTCGGATGCGGGGCCGGCGCGCATTCGATGTTCCGCCGCAATGATGGGAGGACGGAGCGGCGATGGAACATAAACGGACCGCATGCCTACATCAAGCAGGCCTCAGCGTCGGGTTATGCGGTCGCAGGTAGTGAGACCCTGTCAACGGAGCGCGCCCGAGGCGAGGCGGCGATGATCGGCGTTCGGCTTCTGGAGGGGACCGATGCGGTTTCGGATTTCCCGGCAGAGCGGACCCAGCTGGTCAGGGCGGGGTTGCTAGCCGAACATCATGGCGGTGTCCGTCTCACGCGACGGGGCATCGAGCTCGCGAACCAAGTCGGTGCGGCTTTCCTCCGATAGACTGCCGCGATCGTTCCCGTTGTGAACTGGCGAGCCGTTTTCTCGACGCTCGGGTTTCTTCTGGCGGGTGCGGCGCTGGGTTACGCGTCGCTCGCGGCCGGGCCCCTTCCAGCCGCCACCGCACTCGTCTTCTTGGTCCTTCTGCTCTCGAGATTCCGACGCCAACCGGAGCAGCCTGGCGGCTACATGGTCGGGGCGGGATTGGCTGGGGCGGGAATTCTGTTCAAGGTCATCGCCGAGTGTTCGCCCCCGTCGTGTCACTACGAGGTCATGACACCGATCGTCGGGGTCGTCTTCATCGCGGTCGCTCTCGTCGGGGCAGGCCTGCTGGTGCGCGCCGTCAGGCAGCGCCGCTTTTCATGACCGGGTACCGTCGATCAGCCCGGGTCGCTTTCGCGTTTGGGCACGCCGACCTTGGCCATGACGCGCTCGAAGACGTCGTACGGCTGCGCCCCCATGACCAGGTAACGGTCGGCGATCACGTGGGCTGGGATGCCGTCGATCATCAGCTCCTCGGCCTCGGCGCGCCGGGCGTCGAGGTAATCGCCGAACCGGTTCGCGGCGACGGCCGCCTCCATGCCGGTCGCGTCGACACCCGCGCGTAGGGCAACCTCCCGAAGCACGGACATGTGGGAGACGTCGCGTCCCTCGTCCCAGTAGGCCCGAAAGAGCTCGTGGTGCATGGTAATGAAGTGACCCTGCTCCCGGGCGAACTCGGCGGCCTGTAGAGCCGGCCGGGAGTTGATCAGCCGGTCGTGCAGCCGCAGCTGCAGCCCGACTTGAGCGGCGAGCCGGTTAACGCCTTCCTGCGCCCGGGCCCGGTACATCGGCG
>VBEW01000024.1 GCA_005889225.1 Chloroflexota bacterium
CGGCCCGGCGCGACGCGAAGAGCGTCCCCGCGCTCGACCGTGCCGTCCGCTTACAGGAGCGGGTGCTGGGCGTTCTGATTCAGGCCGCGCTGGGCGATGCATTCGTGGACGCCCAAACCATGAGTGTGATCAAGGCGCTCATCGACTTTCCATTCTGGAAGGCGCTGACCGACGCGGGCGTCGCAGCAGAGAAGGTACCCCGGGTGATCAACGACCTTGTCCGAAGTCGTTTGCAGAAAAGGAGGTAAGGCAATGGAAACCAGAGTTACAACCGGACCTTATGCGGTAGCCGACGGCGATGGAAGGGCGACATGGTTTGCCGGGGCGCTTCTCGTGCACAAAGCCGAAGGCGAGGCCACCAACCGTCGATTCGACCTGCTCGATCAGACCATGCCGCCCGGCTACGTCGTGCCTCGCCATCTTCATCACGCCGAGGACGAGGCCTGGTACCTGCTCGACGGCGATATGACCTTCTACTGCGGCGACCATGAGCTGACCGCGACCGTCGGGAGCTGGGTGTTCGCCCCGCGCGAAATCCCGCACACCTTCAAGGTTGGGCCGCGCGGCGCGCGAGCCCTCACGTTCGGCTTTCCATCAGGCTTTGCCGGTTTCGTCGAGGAGTTTGGCGAACCGGCACTCAGTCGCGCCGTGCCGCCACCAAGTCCGCTCGACGAGGGCCGGCTGGTGGAGCTGGCGCGAAAGTATCAGATTGAGATCGTGGGGCCGCCGCCTGACTGAAATCTCTCGCTAGCTGCTGAGGGGAATCTTGCCCACCACGGTTGTCCCTTGTCCCGGTGCGCTTCGAACGTCGAGCGACCCACCCAGGGCTTCGAGCCGGTCGCGCATGTTTTGCAATCCCGATCCCCGCGTGACGGTTGCGGGATCAAAGCCTTTGCCATCGTCCTCGACCCGGAACGTGAGCATCGACTTGTCGGTCGAGATATGGAGGTCGACGGCGGAGGCCTCGGCCGATTTCACGACGTTCTGGAGCGCTTCCAAGCAGCAGAAATAGACGGCCCCCTCCACCTCGCGGGGCTGCCGCGGGACGTCGTCGACCCAAAGGTTCACGGGAATCGCGAGCCGGCGGATGTGCGAAGCGAGCGCGGCCTGAAGACCGTCAGAGGCGAGCAGCGGCGGATAAATGCCCCGGGCGAGCTCGCGCAGATTGTCCAGGGCCTCGTCAGCATCGTGCTTGAGCTGGGCCAGGATCGGACGTGCTTTGCTTTCCGGCTCGGCGGCGGCTTCAGCCAGCCCGACCTTGATCTTCAGCGCCACCAGGTGCTGCTGGGCGCCGTCGTGTAGATTGCGCTCGAGCCGGCGACGCTCCTCATCCTGCGCCGTGACCAGCCGCTGACGCGAAGCGCGCAGGTCGTCGAGCCGGGCCAGCAGCTCACGGTTGAGCCCCACGTTCTTCAGCACCAGCCCGGCCTGACCGGCCAGGTCGCTGATCAGCTTCTGCTCGACGGCGTTCAGGTTCTCGCCCCGTTTCTTGTTGACCGCCAGGGCGCCGAGCAGCTCGCCCTGGTGGCTCACGGCAACCACCGTGTCGCGAGGCATCGGTGGCAGCGTGCCATTCTGCATGGCCACCGGCGTGACTGGTTCCGTCGACGGCGGCGATGCGGAGGCGAGCACGAGTCGCGTGCCGGAGCGGACCCATACCTCCGCGCGTTCCGCGCCGGTCCCCTGGGCCAGGATCCGAGACATCCGGTCGAGGATGTCTTCGTGCGAGTACGTCTCCGACAGGTGCTCGCTGAATTGCGAGAGGGTCTCGTACGGTGTCGCCCGGCGTCCATAGACGAGGCGATTCGCCAAACGCTGGGCTCGCTGCCGCAGCGGTTGGAAGGCCAGGGCGATAACTGCCGTCGACAGCAGCGACAGCCAGAGCCGCTGGCTGCCCCCGATCAGGGCCCCGATGTTGATCACGATGAGGATGTAGACACCGGTGATGACCGCCGCCAGCCCGCCGTACACCAGCGCCTTGTTGATGATCAAGTCGATGTCGTAGAGGCGGTATCGCAGAATGGCGATACCGATCGCGAGGGGCACGGCCGCCGCCACGAGGGGAACGAGGAGGTCGTTATTCAAAGCCGTGAGATTCAGCGCGAACGACACCAGCAGGAGGCCGGTAGCCGCCATCAGCCACTTCAGCCGCTGGCGATCCTGACTGTTACCTCTGCGATAGCGGACCACCAGGGATAGAACGGCCGCCAGGCTGGTGCCCAGGAGGATCACAGTAAAAGGGATGAAGAGGAAATTGCTGACGCCTGCCAACGCCCCGATCCCCATCGGGTTCGCCACTCCGGTCGGTGCCGATGCCGGATCGAGCGAGGCGATCATGGCCATAATCACCACCGGCGCGGAGGACCATAAGACCAGGCGCCATCGCCGTCCAGGGAGACGTCCGTCCGGGTAGTAGAGAGGCAGGAGAACGAGGAACAGCTCAACGACGAAGATCCAGCTGAATTGGCCGACCCAGTACAGCCATTCCGGCGCCGGTAGCCACCTCCAGCCGAGATCGATCGCCAGGCCCGCGTACAACTTGGGCAAGCTGAGGAACGTCGCGGCAATCGCCGTCGCGATCAGGAACCAGCCAATGCGATTGCGGGGCTGGGACCAGGCGATCAGCGCGCCCACCGTGGCGAAGGCGAGAATCGGAAACACGGAGACGACGTCGGAAGCGGTGGGTCGAAAGTCGGGTCGAGCATGGCTCCAGTCCGGAAGATAGATAGCCAACCCTCCGACAACCAGCAGCGCCACCACCAGCAGCCACAGCAGCGCGGGGACGTAGAAGGAGCCGCCCACCCTCGGCACGAAGCGGCGCACAGCTGTCAACATCCGCCTCAGGCCGGCGTCAGGGCCGCGATCCGGTAAGCCTGCACGGAGGCATGCCGCCCTTTGACCTGAGCCGGCGGAAGCATCTCCGCGTCGATCGATGCGCCGAGCGCTCGATAGGTGGGCTCGCTCAGAATGGTCTCCCCTCCCCTGGCGAACTGCTGCAGGCGCTGGCACAGATTGACGCTGTCACCCACCAGCGAATACTCGAGTCGCTCGTCCGATCCTAGCAGCGCGGCCGCAACCTCACCGGTCGACAGTCCGATGCCGAGTTCGAAGGGGGGAAGCCCTTCCGCCGCCCATCGGGTGTTGACCTCCGTCTGGGCGTCATGCATGGCGCGCGCCGTGTCCAGGGCGCGCTGCGCATGACCGGCCTCCGGCAGCGGCGCGCCGAAGACCGCCATCACCGAGTCCCCCACGAACTGCATCACGGTGCCTCCCTGCGCCAGGATGGCCCGGTTCATTTCGGCGCGGTGCTCGTTCAGCTGGCGAGCGAGGACTGTGGGATTCGCATCCTCCGCGATGGTGGAGTAGCCGCGGATATCCGACATCAGCACGGTGACCATCAGGGTCTCGGTCTCCCCGATCCGCCGGCCTTCGCGGCGCAATTTCTCGGCGATGCCGGTGGGCAGCAGCCGGCTCAGGCTCTCGCCCTGCTCTTCACGGTCGACGATCGCCTGATGCAGCAACTTGAGACGGCGCAAAGCGCCGGCCGCCCCGCCGCTAGCCGCCTGGGCCAGCTTGAGAAACAGCCTCTGCAGCGCCTCATCGACGTCGGCCGGCGTGGTCCGGCGGGCGACCGCAATCGCTTTGATGGGCTTGCCCTCCGCCAGCATCTTGAGCAGCTCTTCCTCATCCGCGGAAAGGTCAGTACCCTGGGTGACCGGCCGGACCAGCGCCTCGACGATCCGGGAATCCAGCATCGAGCCGCCGGTCGTCACCTCACGGATGGCCCGAAACAGCTGATCGCCGTCGGCGACCCGGTCTTTCAGTAAGTACGCGTAGCCGGCCGCACCTTCACTCAACAGGGCGATCGCGTAGTCCGGCTCGTCGTATTGCGAGAGCACGACGATGCCGGTGCCGGGGTGGCGTTTTCGAACCTGTTTGGCCGCCTCGATCCCCTCCCGCTGGAAGGTGGGCGGCATCCGGATGTCGGTGACGACCACCTGTGGCGCCGCCCGTTCGGCGCCGGCAACCAGTTCGTCGTAGTCGCTGGCGACGCCGACCACCTCCATATCGGGGGCGCTGCCGATCAGGGCCCGAACACCCTCCCGCACGATCAGGTTGTCGTCGGCCAGGAATACGGAAATCTTCTCGCCAGGCATGCCCCCATATTTGAGCGGCAGCCGGCCCGATTGGTCAAGGGAGGCAGCCACGAGATCCTTTGGGATGCTGGCTCGCCGCTCGCTGGCGGGTAGGCCGGCTCGACGGTACCAGCACCCTGGACTACCCTGAGCGTGCTGGCGTTCGCCGCGAGAGAGGAGGATTGGGCCATGCGAATTGAATCAGCCGTCACGTCGGTTTCGTGGATACCCTCCGAAGCAATCGGCGGGATCATGCGAGCGCCGTTCGACCTCGGTCCTATGCATTACGACGACCCGCCCGCCGACCAGATCGATGACGTCCAGGCGCTGGCGCGCTCCGGCTCGGTTCGCTTCATCAATCACCAGCGTGCCTGGATCGAGGTCGAGAACGCCTCGATCGTGGGTCACGGCCAGTCGGGTCGGGGCTGGATGGGCCGAACCAAGCTTGGCTTCGGCTCTCGAATGATCCTCTACCCCACGATCGCGATGCCGGACCTCCGCTCCGAGCCGGCGTCGAGCGGCCAATCGGTTCGGTTCGTCCAGACGACCGGCGGCCGTCCGGCGATCCCGTTGCCCCGCAAGCTGAACCGCCCCCCGTTTGTCCAGATCATGCCGCCAATCGTCTGGACGACGCTCGCGCTCACGATCCAGGCGGATGGCTCGGCGCGCCACGAGGTCCTTGGCGCCAGTCCCTTCCCGCGCCATTGGATCTACGACGCCTCCGGCAAGCTGGTCAGCAAGGTCGCCGTCACCGATTTCGGTAGCTGGTCGGGCGACATCTTCGGCGAACGGACGCCGTGGGGAAGCCACGATTCTCCTGCGTTCGTCACCGAGGTTGAGACCGCTCTCGAACGCGAGCTCTCGCAACAGATCATGCGCGGTGGGGCCAAACCGCAGTTCCGCAAGCTGGCATCCGGCGAGACGCTGGTCGAGCAGGGCCAGGCGGGCGCGGAGCTGTTCCTGCTGCTCGACGGCGTGCTCTCGGTTGACGTCGACGGCCAGGCGATCGCCGAAGTCGGTCCGGGCGCCATCCTGGGGGAGCGAGCGTTGCTCGAGGGCGGCCTCCGCACCGCGACCTTGCGGGCGGTCACACCCTGCCGGGTGGCGGTGGCGACCGCCGGCCAGGTTTCCGAGGAAGCGCTGGCGGAGCTCGCCAAGGGCCACCGCCGAGAAGAAACGTAGACTCGCCGGGTGCGCGTCTTTTTCTGCGGGGTACGCGGATCGACGCCCTCACCGGGTGCCGCATTCGTGCGGTACGGGGGAAATACCTCCTGCGTCGCGCTGTCGCGCGATAGCGGACCGCCGACGCTGGTGCTCGACGCAGGCACCGGATTGCAACGGCTGAGCCTCCTGATGGAGGGCCGCCCATTTCGCGGCTCCATCCTGCTCAGTCACCTGCACTGGGACCACACGCACGGCCTGCCGTTCTTTGCTGCCGGCGACCGGCCGGATTCCGAGGTCACGCTGTTGATGCCTGCCCAGGGCGACCCGGTCAACGTATTGGCCCGCGCCATGTCGCCGCCGCATTTCCCGATCAAGCCGTCGGAGCTGCGCGGGAAGTGGCGATTCCTCGGCATCCAGGAGGGTCCGCGATCGATCGAGGGCTTCGAGATGGTGGCCCGCGAGATCCCGCACAAAGGCGGGCTGACCTATGGCTACCGGATCAGCGCCGGCGGCGCAACGCTCGCCTACCTTTCGGACCACAGCCCCATCGTGCTCGGCCAGGGCCCCGCCGGCGTTGGCGTCTATCATCCCGCGGCCCTCGAGCTAGCCCGCTCGGTCGACCTACTGATCCACGATGGCCAGCTGTTAAAGGCACAGTTCGCCGAGTGGGCTCCCTTCGGCCACTCCGCCGTTGAGTACGCGATCGGCCTGGCCGAGATGGCCGGGGCGAAGAAATTGCTGCTGTTTCATCACGACCTGGCGCGCACCGACGACGAGATCGATGCGATCGTGGCGGCGCACCGGGACAGCCGCGTCCCGGTTGAGGCCGCCGTCGAAGGCATGACCCTGGATCTTCCCTGAGCTCCATGCCAGAGCGCGCGCCGGATGCCGTAGTGATTGGCGCGGGCCCAAACGGTTTGGCCGCGGCCATCAGAGTGGCGCAGACGGGCAGGTCCGTCATCGTCCTCGAGGCGGAAGAAACGATCGGTGGCGGCACGCGGTCGGCGAACCTGACGCTTCCCGGGTTCATCCACGACGTCTGCTCCGCGGTGCATCCGCTCGCTGTGGGCTCGTTCTTCTTTCGGACATTGCCACTGGCGCGCTATGGGCTCGAATTCATCCACCCCGAAATTCCGCTGGCGCATCCGCTCGATGGCACCGCCGTTGAGTTGACCCGCTCGGTCGAGGAGACGAGCGCTGGGCTCGGCGCCGATGCCTCCGCCTACCTGCGTGTCATGCGCCCGCTGGTGCGCAATGCGGATTTCTTGATGCGACAGTTCTTCGCGCCCCTTCGCCTGACCCCGGCAATGGCCGTTCGCGCTCCTCTTCTGGCGCGGTTCGGCCTGATGGCGATCCGCTCCGCCGTCGGCCTCGGCAACGCGATCTTCAAAGAGGCCCCCACTCGGGCGCTGCTCGCCGGTCTCGCGGCCCACTCGATCCAGCCGTTGAAGAACCTCTCAACCGGCGGCTATGGCTTGATGCTTGGCGTCACCGCGCACGCCTACGGCTGGCCGGTGGCGCGTGGAGGCTCGCAGAAAATCGCCGACGCGCTGGTCGGCGAGCTGCAAAGCCTGGGCGGCCGTGTTCTGACCGGCCGGCGGGTTGGATCGATGGCCGATCTGCCGCCGGCTCGCGCCTATCTCTTCGATGTCACTCCGCGCCATGGCCATCGCGGGCGACGCGCTTCCGCGGAGCTATCTGAATCAGCTCAACCGGTTTCGATACGGGCCTGGCGTCTTCAAGCTGGATTGGGCGCTTGACGCACCGATCCCCTGGCGCGATTCGCGCTGCCTGCGGGCGGGCACGGTCCACCTTGGCGGCACCCTCGAGGAGATTGCCGCATCAGAAGCCGCGATTGGGAAGGGCCAGGCCCCGCAGGCTCCCTACGTGCTGCTTTCGCAGCCCAGCCTCTTCGATGCCACGCGGGCACCCGTGGGCAAACACACGGTGTGGGCATACTGTCACGTCCCCAACGGTTCGACGGTCGACATGACCGACCGAATCGAAGCGCAGGTCGAGCGGTTTGCGCCGGGCTTT
>VBEW01000291.1 GCA_005889225.1 Chloroflexota bacterium
CATCCGGCCACCCGACAGCCGGAAGGCGCCCACGAACATCCTGAGCCCGCCTCGCAGCAACCAGCCCGGAACCGGAGGCATGCCCGCGCCACGCGTTCCCTTCGGCGGAATCTCAACCTTCACAAGCGTTGAGAGTACAGAAAACGAACGTGGCGCGCGGTCGCTCTCGGTTGGAGAGCTCCCGCAAGCCACGCTCGCCGATTGACCTGGCTCGAATTACGGCTGGAGGTTCGGAGTGGCCACGAACCACTTGCCGCCGAACCCAAAGACACCCTGCCCGTTCGTCTGACCGGCCTGCATGTCGCCGGCGAAGGTGTAGAGCGGCCACCGGTTGTACGTGATTTGCTCGCCGCCGGCGCGGGCGACGACGCCCAACTGCCCGGATACTCCCGCCGCGACAGGCGCCGATGGGTTGGCGGTGAATGACGGCGGCCAGACGCTCGTGCACTGGCCGGTGCACACAACCGTGCCGCCTCGCTCGGGGACGAAGTAGTAGAGCGTGCGTCCCTGCGGGTTCACCAGGATGGCTCCGAGACTGGCGTTGCGGGCGACGAGCACGCCGGGGTTGACGGTGGGTGGCACGGTCGTGGGAGCGGGCGTTGGTGTCGGGGCCGGCGTCGCTGTTTGCGACGGGGTGGCTGCCGGCGTGACGGTTGCGGCCGGAGCGCCATATCCACCCGGGGTGGCGGCCGAGCCGGGGCTTCCGCACGCGGCCAGTAGCGCCGGCGCCAGGATCAGTAGTAACGCCTTTCTCATCATTGGATCCCTCCTGAGTCATCGCGTGGTCGACATCGCACACAAGAATCTTTCTCGCGAGCGAGATATTCCGAGTCAGTTCGGGTATATTGATTCCTGCTTTGGAGCGAGATTGGGTCGACAACCTGGTGGAGCAGTGGTCAGGACTGCAGCCTGGCCTGCCGGTTGACGCCTATCACGTCACCGGTCGGATCTCTCGCATCGCCGCCCGGATCGCCCAGCGTCAGGACGAGATCTTCGCCAGGTACGGACTGAACCGCGGAGACGTCGGCGTGCTGAGCGCCCTGGTTATGGCCCGGCCGTCGCATACCCTCTCCCCCACCCAGCTCTTTCGTGGGCTGATGCTGTCGTCGGCCGGGATGACTAAGCGATTGGACCGCCTGGAGAGCCGTGGCCTGGTCAAGCGCCGACCGGATCCGAAGGATCGCCGCGGCGTCACGATTCAGCTATCCGAGAGCGGCCGCCGGCTGGTGACCAAAGCCGTGGCCGAGAACACGAAAACCGAGGCCGAGATCCTCAAAGGGGTCAGCTCCAAGGAACGACGCTTCCTCGCCGACTCGCTGCGTGCCCTGCTCCATGAACTGGAGCCAGCGACCGGGGGCTAGTTATCCAACGACAAAGGGCCCCCTAGGGGGCCCTTTGCTTTCGGTAGTCGAGGCCTACTGGCCCAGACCGCCCGAGATGTTGCAGAACACGTTCTTGACCTGGTTGCCAAGAATAATCAGAACTACGATGACCACGACCGCGATCAAGACGAGGATAAGGGCGTACTCGACCATACCCTGCCCTTCCTCACGGTTAAGCAGTTCGCGCAGACGCAGGTAGAGGCTGTTCAACATGGATTTCACCTCCCGGCTGAGAGACTGCGCCCAGTGTGGCATCGGCCCTATGTCAGCTGGTCGAGAAGCGCAAGCGAAAAAGCTGCTACCGGGTGACAGTTCGGTAAATCCTGGGCCACATCTCATCCAAATTCCGTAGAAGGGTGGGCCGCGGACGCCGACGCCGCTCCAGCCTCGTAAATAACCGCCCCACCGCCCAGGCTCTGAACCGGGTGGAAGTGCGCCAGCAGCCAGGGATGAAAGCCGGGGAATCTCTCCAGGCGACCGTTATCAACCAGCACCCACTTCACCTCGAAGCGAACCCGGGTGCGCTCAAGGTCGTCAACGGTCAGCAGGCCGGCGATCGCCAGCTGCCCGGACGTGTCAACCACCGGTCCCGGGATGTTGCGGTCGGCGGCCGAGACGGCGTACGCATTGTCACTGAACCAGTAGTCGCCGGGCTGACCGCGCGCCCGCACGGCAGTAGTCATTTCCGCATCGTGCAGGTCCGGGGCGAGCGTCAGTTGGGCTTCGCGCGTATCGGCCGCAACCCCGACGGCCGCCGTGCCCACCACCAGGACGGCCGCGATGGCCAGAGCGGGACGGCCGATCCCTCGTGCGTTTGCGACCGCGACGGCGCCCAGGAGGGCCAGGGATGGCGTCAGCAAGACCAGGTGATGGGGAAAGATCGGCTCGTATCCGAGGATAGCGATCAGCGACACGACGGCCCAGGCCAGCGGCACGACCACGGATCGGTCGCGCCGGATCAGCCCCAGCAGCGCACCGGCAAGGCCCAATGCCTCGAGTGGCAGATTGTGACGGATGAGCAGGAAACTGAGATTCCGACCGATGCCAAAGTGGGCAAGCTCTCCGGCCCGGAGATGGCTGACGATCAGCTGCCTGTAGGCGGCTTGCGGCGAACCGATGACCGGCACCAGGAGGATCAGCACGCCGAGCACACCACCCAGCACGGCGGCGGCCACCAGCCGCCCGCGCCCGCGGCTCGCCCCCAGCAAAACGATCGCGATCGGCACCGCCGCCACGACGCCAAAGAACTTGGTACCGACCGAAAATGCCAGCGCCAGACCGGTC
>VBEW01000036.1 GCA_005889225.1 Chloroflexota bacterium
CGGACGATGGCGTCCTCGTTGTCGAAGAGGAAGCGGGCCAGCTGGCGGGCGAGCTCGGTCTTCCCAACCCCCGTCGGTCCAAGGAAAATGAACGACCCGATCGGACGTCGTGGGTCCTTGAGGCCGGCCCGGACGCGGCGCACGGCCTGAGAGATCAGCTTGACGGCGTCGTCCTGGCCGATCAGCCTGGCGTGGATGTCCTCTTCCATGCGGAGCAGGCGCGCGGACTCCTCCTCGACCAGGCGTGACACCGGCACGCCGGTCCAGGCGCTGACGATCTCGGCGATGTGCTCCTCGTTGACCTCGGGAACCGTCGCGCCCAACTTGTCGCGCCACTCCGTCTCTTCCTTGACGTACTTGTCCTTGAGCTTCTTCTCCTTGTCCCGGAAGGAAGCCCCCGTCTCGTAGTCCTGGTTGGCGATCGCCTCTTCCTTCTTGACCTGCAGCTCGCGGATCTCTTTCTGCATGGTCTTCAGCTCGGGCGGTGTGGTGGTCAGCTTCATGCGCACGCGCGCTGATGCCTCGTCCATCAGGTCGATGGCCTTGTCCGGAAGCGAACGGTCAGAGACGTAGCGGACCGAGAGCTCGGCCGCGGCCTTGATGGCCTTGTCGGTGACCGTGACCCGGTGGTGCTTCTCGTAAAGGCTCTTCAAGCCATGCAGGATGGAGATGGTCTCGATCAGCGATGGCTCATCGACGAACACGGGCTGGAAGCGGCGCTCCAGCGCCGCGTCCTTTTCGACGTACTTGCGGTACTCGTTGAGGGTGGTTGCGCCGATGCACTGGATCTCGCCACGGGCCAGCGCCGGCTTCAGGATGTTGGCGGCGTCGATCGCACCTTCGGCGGCACCGGCGCCGACCAGGGTGTGCAGCTCGTCGATGAAGAGCACGACCTCTCGGCTCGAACGGATCTCGTCGAGCATCCTTTTGAGGCGCTCCTCGAACTCGCCGCGGTACTTGGTGCCCGCGACCAAAGCGCCCATGTCGAGCGTGAGCACCCGCTTGCCGCGCAGCGACTCGGGGATGTTGCCGAGCACGATCTGCTGGGCCAGCCCCTCCGCGATCGCCGTCTTGCCGACGCCGGGCTCGCCGATCAGTGCCGGGTTGTTCTTGGTCCGTCGCGATAGGATCTGGACCACCCGCTCGATCTCCTTTTCGCGGCCAATGACCGGGTCAAGGGTGTTCTTGGCGGCCAGGTCCGTCAGGTCACGGCAGAACTGGTCGAGCAACGCTGTTTTCGAGGGCTTCTTCGCGTCAGCCGCCTCCTCACCGGGGCCGCTAACCTCGAGCAGCCGATCAATCTCGCCCCGGACCTTTTCCAGGTTCGCGCCCAGGTCCTCCAGGACGTGGGCGGCGATCCCCTCACCTTCAATCAGCAAACCGAGTAGCAGGTGCTCGGTGCCGATGTAGTTGTTACCCATCCGGCGGGCTTCCTCGAAGGAGATCTCGATCACCTTCTTCACGCGTGAGGTCGGGATGATCTGCTGGATGATCGTGCGCTCATTACGGCCCAGCACCGACTCGATGGTGGCCCGGACCTTATTGACCTCGACGCTCAGGTTGTTCAGCACCTTGGCCGCCAGCCCCTCCCCCTCGCGCAGCAGGCCGAGGAGCAGGTGCTCGGTGCCAATGTAGGAATGGTGCGAGCGCTCGGCCTCTTCCTGGGCCAGCGTCAGGACTTTCTTCGCTCGCTCCGTAAACCGCTCAAAGGGGTACACCCAGGGACCTCCGCTCTATGTGCAATCAGAGATTGGCGTGGCGGATCTGCAATTAGTCGGGGCCGGAACTGACGCAGGCCGGCCCCGTGGGCCGGCCTCGCTTCGCTTACGAATGCCTAGCGGACGGCGGCGACAGCCGGAATCTCGTGCTCCACGACCTCGAAAAGCTTCGGCTGCGCCTCGGTCGTCGAGATCTCCTTCAGCTTGCTCAGCGCGTCCTTGAGGTAGCGGCTCTCGCTCTTCTTCATGGCTTCTTCTGAGTCCCAGAAGCTGATGGCGGCCGTCTTGCTGTCCTCAGTCAGGGCACCGTACCAGGCGACGAACCCGGGCTCGTTGCGGGCGGCGCGTGCCACGTCCTGCGCCAAGCGGGTGGCCGGCGCCTCGGCGCCTTTGCCAATCCCCGAGATAGTCAGGCGAGCTACCTTCGGAGTCTTGTGCGTCTCCTCCTGCGCCTTCACCTCGCCCGCGTGGCGGGTCGTCGGCTTGGTGAGGACGTCCTTCAGCTTGTCCACCTGCTCCTTGTAGTAGCCGCTGGCCTCGTTCGCCTGCATCGCCTCCTTCGACTCCCATAGGCTCAGGAAGACGGCCTCCCCTCTAGGGTCGAGGCAGAAGCTCACCCCGTTGAAACCCTTCTGCTGTCTCGCAGCGGTGAAGATCGACTCGGCGATCATCTCGGCCTGCTCTCGTTTCTTCGGGTCAATCGTCGCTTCGGTGAATCGGGCGTACATCAATTGCACCTCCGTACACGTCCGAACACGGCTAACCTGCTCGGATCACATGGCGGGTGACTTCCGCCAGGGTTACGGGCTGGACCTCGCCGAGCCTGCCCGACCGGCTCCTGGCTCGCAAGGCTGGCTGTGCACGAGCCCTTCCCGACGCTCATGAGGCCGGCCGCGGCCGACCCACGCGATCTTTACCCATCCTCATCACTGTTCACCCCTTGTGCGATGGGCAGCACGAATGTGGCGATAGGTGGTGTCATGGCCCAAGACGGCAATGGGGCTCGAGGATCAAACGAAAACCGACGGTACAGGAACATCCATCCCATGTAGGGCCCTGGTTTACCAGGAGGCCCCCGGGCCGTCGGTTTCTAAATTGAGTATGCACCTCTTAGAGCCCCAGCGGGGAATAGCCCGCAAATGGCTGACGCAGTCAGGACCTGCGACCCGCCGCGTCCTTTTCGGCAAAGCTTTCCACCATCTCGTCCATTGCTTTGGCCTACCGGGTTGTTTATTTTCGTCGCTGCCGCTTGACTCGCTTTTTCAAATCGGTTTGCGGCGCCGCCGCGGCCCGTTTGCTCAACGATCGCATTTCCGCGGAGAGCTCCGGCTCCCTCTGCCAGACGCGATCCACAACGATCCCGAACTCGCTATCGGTCCTGCTGGCGAAATGATCGAGGGCCACAAACACTAACCTGACGTCGCCACCAAACCACGCCACCACGTCGCCGTCCGCGTCAAGCCACTTCACCGTCCATTCACCGTCACGGCTCTCGTTGATCCGGTACTCTCGGCCTGCAAGGCGATTCAGGATCGGCCCCTGGGCCGACAGCCCGCGCGGCTGCCGAGTTCGCTGCGCGGCGCCCCATCGACCCGTCCAGCTCCGACCGCTCACTCATCCCTCCATGCAGGTCCAACGGCGCGCAGCTGTTCAAGCCTATCAGTCATGTCGGACGGCAACATTCCTCGGCAAATCACGCTCCCGCCGCCGAAGAGGGCTGATCGCTACACCTTGACGCGTTCCCCTGATGCCGCGGACCTCTCGATAGCAGCGATGACCTCGTGGCGCCGGACGGCGTCGGCGAAGTCCGGCACGGTGTGAGTCCCATTGGCGATGTCTGCCGCGAACGCAGCGTAGGCACGCCCGACGTTATAGGCGGGCGCTCCCTCCAGCCTCGTGAGCGTGGGCCACTTCTGTCTCAGTGCTGCCGGGACAGCAAGCTCGGCGGGCTCATTCCGCCCCTGAGCTCCCGCGACGGTCAGGGGAAAGATTTCAGGGAGTGCGGCGGCAGCGGTGATCCGGAGCGTTCCTTCGGTTCCGTTGATCTCCCATAGAAACCCGGTCCCGCCGGCCACGGCCTCACGGATGTGGACGCTGGCAGTCGCCCCGGACGTGAGGGTGCCGATCACCGCGATCTGGTCGGCCGCCGTTTTCACGATCCGCTCCCCGGTCTCTTCGACGGTGATCACTGGCCTGCGAAATGTCCAGGCTGTGGCCGACGGGGATCGTAAGCAGGTTGGCGCCGTTTGTCTTGTCGAGCATATAGGCGTTGGCGTGGACTACGACGTCGCCCGGGACCGACACCCCGACCATGGTCGTTGACAGGATCTCGCCGACGTATCCGTCGCTGAGCAGTTCTTGGACGAACTCGATCGCCGGGGCCTGGCGGGCCTGCAACCCGACGACCGTGCGCACCCCGCGCTTCGCGGCGAGCGCAGCCATCGCTCGCGTGTCCTCGAGGTCGCGGCCGAGCGGCCACTCGCAGTAGACGGCCTTGCCGGCGGCAAGTGCGGCGAAGACGAGCTCTCGATGGTGCGGGACCTTGACCGTAACAGCGACAACGTCGATGTTTGATTGGGTTACCAGCTGCGCGTGGTCTGAGAACACTGCGCTAATCCCGAACCTTTCGCCTGCTGCGCGCGCGGTTTCCGCGCTGTGGGCGCTGAGTGCCCGAATCTCATAGTTCGGCAGCGCGCGCAGTGCCGGGATGTGGGCGGCGGCAGCCCAGCCCCGAATGGGGCTGACCCCGATGATCCCGACACCCAGCGTCGATTCAGGCATTCACGAGAGTTCGCCAGGATTCATTGGGGGCCTACCGCGTCACCATCCGCGTTTCCGGCTCCCATCCCCGCCGATACCACCGGGTGGTCCACGCTCATCAGCGGTATCGGCCTCAGTAGATGATCAGGGAACGAGCGCCCTTACCGGCAGCCATCCTGGCCAAGGCGCCGGGAGCGTCCTGCAGCCTGATGCGATTGGTCACTAAATCTTGGGGTCGGATCCGACCGGACTGCACGTGCTCGAGAAGGCGGGGGAGATCACGACTGACGTCCGTTGAACCGAAGACGCATCCGCTCAGGACCCGGCCGAAGTAAAAAATCTCCTGCGGATTAAATTCCACCTTCTCATCTTTTTTGCCAATGCCGACCACCGTGGTCCGACCTCCGCGACGCGTGGATGACCACGCCTGGCGGATCGCCGTCGCGCTGCCGACACAGTCGAACGCGTGGTCGGCCCCTCGGCCCTCGGTCCGGTCACGAATGCGTCGCGCAAGCTGGTCGCCGGCGAGGATGAAGTCCGTGGCTCCGTTTGCACGGGCCCGCTCTTCCTTGTCCGCCGCGACGTCCACGCCGATCACCACCTCCGCTCCGACAAGGCGCGCGCCCTGGAGGACCGACAGACCGACCCCTCCGGTACCGAACACAACCACCGACTCGCCCCGTTGGACGTCAGCCGAGTTGATGACAGCGCCGACACCGGTCAGCATGGCACAGCCGAGGAGTGCCGCTCCTTCCAGGTTAACGTCGGCCGGCAAAGCGACCACCGCCGAGCTCGGCACGATCGTCTCTTCGCCAAAGGCTGCCGTCCCCAAACCGGCGTACAGGGCGGTTCCGTCCGCGAGTCGTGCGTACTGCCGCTGCCAGGCTTTGGCGGTCTGCTCACACAGATAAGGTTCTCCATGGGTGCAGAACCAACAACTTCCGCATGAAGGCGACCAGTTCAACAACACGTGGTTGCCCGGACGGACGTTGGTGACCGCGGGCCCGACCGCAATCACAGTGCCCGAGGCCTCGTGGCCGAGAACTGCCGGGACCGGTTGGCTGAGAGTCCCGTTGGCTAGCGAGAGATCGGAGTGGCAGACACCGGCGGCCGCGAGGCGGACGTGCACCTCGCCCTCCGCCGGCGGAGGAAGCTCGATATTTTCGATCGTCAGCGGCGAGTCGGTGGACTTCAGGACGGCGGCGCGAATCACGGCTGCGTCATTCGCCGCCGTCGATCGGAAGCACTTCGCCGTTGACATAAGAGGCCGCGTCCGAGACAAGGAAAACGATGGCCGATGCCACCTCATCGGCGGTGGCGAAACGGCCGAGCGGATTACGCTCGAGGACACGCCGAGAAATCTCCTCGTTTCCCCAGAGAGCGGCAGCAAATTCGGTCTTCACGATGCTCGGGGCGACGGCGTTGACCCGGATGCCGTGAGGTCCGAGCTCGGTAGCCAGCTGCCGGCTCAACATGATGAGAGCCGCCTTGGTCACTCCGTACGGGCCAAGCCCAAACTCGGGCCGCAGTCCCGCGATACTGGCCACGTTGACGATGGCGCCGCCATGCCCTCGCATCCAGGCATCGACGACCAATCTAGTAAGCACCAATGGGCCTCGCAGGTTGACCTCGAAAGTCTTATCCCAGGCGCCGAGCTCGACGTCGAGCGTCAGGCCGAAGTGAGGATTGGTCGCGGCATTGTTAACCAGAATGTCGATCCGACTGAAGCGCTTGATCACCTCGCTGACGAGCCGCTCGGAATCCTCGGGACGGCCCACGTGAGCGGCGATCGGCGTGACGGCTCCCGCTTGACGCGCATTGATTCGATCCGCCGCCGCCTGTAGCCCCTCCGGCTTCCTGCCGGAAATGACGACGCATGCACCATGGTCGGCGAGGGCGAGGGCGGTCGCCTCGCCAATGCCACGGCTTCCGCCTGTCACAATCGCCACGCGATCGGTCAGGTCGAAATGCGACATGGCACGATACTATCGGCTGCGATGGACTTCGACCATTCACCCAAAGTGAAGGCGTTACAGAAAAAACTGGACGTCTTCATGGGCGAGTTTATCTACCCAAACCAGCAACGGTATCGAGAGCAGACCGCGAACGACGACCGCTGGGGACCGTCTCCCCTCATCGAGGGCCTGAAGCCGAAGGCCCGGGCGGCGGGCCTCTGGAATCTTTTCCTTCCGGACTCCCAGCAAGGCGCCGGACTGACGAACCTGGAGTACGCGCCACTCTGCGAGATCATGGGCCGCGTCCCCTGGGCCCCCGAAGTCTTCAACTGCTCGGCCCCTGATACCGGGAACATGGAGATTCTCGACCGGTATGGGACCCCAGACCAGAAGGACCGATGGCTGCGTCCGCTTCTGAACGGAGAGATCCGTTCCGGTTTCGCGATGACGGAACCGGATGTCGCGTCCTCGGACGCGACAAACATCAAGAGCCGCATCGTTCGCGACGACAACGACCTGGTCATCAATGGCCGGAAATGGTGGACATCGGGGGCGATGGACCCGCGCTGCCAGCTCCTCATTTTCATGGGCAAGACCGACCCGGAAAATCCGGACCGTCACCGGCAGCAATCCATGGTGCTGGTGCCCCGCGACGCGCCGGGGGTCACGATCCTGCGGTGGTTACCCGTGTTCGGGTTCGATGACGCCCCCCACGGGCACGCTGAGGTTGACTTCGTGAATGTCCGAGTGCCCGCCGCCAACATCCTGCTGGGCGAAGGGCGCGGCTTCGAGATCGCCCAGGCTCGGCTGGGCCCTGGCCGAATTCACCACTGCATGCGGCTGATCGGGCTGGCGGAGATGGGTCTCGAACTCATGTGCAAACGGGTTAGCAGCCGGGTGGCCTTTGGCAAGCCGCTCGCCCAGCAGTCGGTGTGGCTCGAGCGAATCGCGGAGGCACGCATCTTGATCGACGAGGCGCGCCTGCTGACCCTGAATGCGGCCTACCGGATGGACACCGCTGGCAACAAGGCGGCACGAGCGGAGATCGCCATGATCAAAGTGGCGGCGCCGAACATGCTCTGCACTATTCTCGATTGGGCGATCCAGGCGCATGGCGCGGCCGGCGTTTCCGACGATTTTCCGCTGGCCCAGGCGTATGCGTACGCGCGCGCGGTCCGGATCGTCGATGGTCCCGACGAGGTTCACCGTAACCAGATCGGTCGACTTGAGCTTGGCAAGTACTGAAGACATCACCCAGGCGATGCGTTCGCTCCGCCACGCCTATTTGATTGATGTTGAGGGCGTCACCGAGATCTGGCTGGTTCGACACGCGGACGTCTATGACGGGCTCGAGGGCGTGCCGGATCCTCCGCTCAGCCGGCTTGGCGTCGATCAAGCGGCGCGCCTGGCGCGACGCCTGCAACAGCTCGAGATCCGCGCCGTCTACTCCAGCCCACACCAGCGCGCGCTACAGACCGCGGAAGCCCTCAGCGACCGGATCGCGATCGAACCCAGGTTGGCAGAGGCCCGTGCCCGCTATGCCGCCGGCAAGGTTCAAATTCAGGAAAGCCCACGCGCCGTGATCCAGCGAATGCAGGAGGCCGTCGACCTGGCGGTCGCGGCGCACTCCGGCGGGCGGGTCGTGATGGTGACGCACGGGATCGCGATCCTGAACTATCTTTGCGACGTCCTCCAGCTCGCGCCGGGCACGCTGCGCCTCTTCCCCGATTTCACCAGCATCAGCGTGGTTCGCGTCAAGGGTGATCGGCGCATGGCGGGCTCCATGTGCGACATCGCCCACCTGGAACCGGTGCCGTGACCGAAGCCGAGGAGCGGATTCGGAAGGATCTCGGGGCCCAGATCAAAGAGGAAGTGCGCGAGGTCCGCGCGATCCCCGAGGGTCACTCCGGCTTCACCTACTGGGTCGCGCTCGACGGGCGCCGCGGCGTCCTGCGCCTTCCTCCGCCAGGGGCGCGCATCGCCGGCCCGGCCGATATTCCGCGTCAGGCCAGGATCATGGCGGCGCTGCACGCGGAGGGTTTGCCGGTACCCGCCGTGGTCGCGAGCTCAGATGATACGGTCGTGGACGGACGGCCGTTCGTGCTGATGGAGGCGATAAAGGGGGAGCGGGTCGAGCAGGCTATCGAAGCCGGGAGCAACCCGCTCCAGCTGGCAGCCTCGGCGGTGGACGTCCTCCGCCGTTTCCAGGCCTTGCCCCCTGAGCGAACCGGCATCGGCGGTGAAGATCCGATGTCGCTCGATGGCGAGGTCTCGCGCTGGACCTGGCTGATGGACCGGGCCCCCGCCGAGCTGACGAGACAGGCACCGCGGCTCGCCCAGCTGCTGGTCGAGCGGCAGCCACCCCCGGGGCCGCCGGTTCTCGTCCATGGCGATTACCACTTCGGAAACATGCTCTTCGACGCCGGGCGCGTCGCGGCTGTGGTCGACTGGGAGATCGCACAGCTCGGTCAGCCGTTGCTTGACCTCTGCTGCATCAGCCTCTCGCATGTCTCGGCCGATGACGTCCGCGAGATGTACGGCGCCGACCCCCGCGACTATCGCTGGTACCTGGCCCTGACCTCCTACAAGTACGCGGCGATCTTCGGTTACAACCTGATGTTGCACCGCCGCGGCAAGCGACCCGATCCGAGCTACGAACAACGAACGGACACCATCCTGGTATTTATCGACCGGGGCATCGGCGTGCTGGGCTAGCGTGGAGACGCGCGGTCGCGTCGTGGTCGTGACTGGCGGCGCGGGTGGCATCGGCGCCGCGCTCTGCCAGCGCTTTGCGGCCGATGGCGCGGAGCGGGTGGTGGTGTCCGACCTCAACGCCCAGGCGGCAGAGAATGTGGCGGCCGACATCGGCGGCCTGGCCGTGGTCGCCGATGTCACGGTGGAGTCCGACGTGCAGCGCCTCGTTGCAACCACCCTGAAAGCCCACGGCCGAATCGACATCTATTGCTCCAATGCCGGCATTGCCTTTGGTGGTGGGCCGGAGGCCTCCGACCAGGCCTGGCAACAGAGTTGGGAAGTGCATGTGATGTCGCACGTGTATGCGGCGCGCGCCCTGCTCCCGGCGATGCTGGCACGACGGAACGGCTACATCGTCGGCACCGTCTCGGCGGCCGGTCTTCTCAACCACGTCCTGGCGGCGCCCTACGCGGTGACGAAAGCGGCCGGGCTCTCCTTCCTCGAATGGCTTGCGATCGCGCACCACGACCAGGGCCTGCGGGTTTCCGCCCTATGCCCACAGGGGGTGCGGACGGCGATGTTGACACAAGAGGGTGGAAGCTTCCTCAGAGCGGGCGCGCTGGAACCCGAACAGGTTGCCGACGCAGTCGTCGAGGCGATTCGAGACGAGCGCTTTCTCGTCCTGCCCCATCCGGAAGTCAGCGAGTACTTCCAGCGCAAAGCCGACGACTACGACCGCTGGCTACGGGGCATGCGCCGCCTTCGCGCCCGGATCCTCGAGGAACGCTGAGGGCCGCCGGATGATGCCGGCAGCCCTCAGTTGCGACGTTCCGCTAGGGGATCCCGTTGGCCGGAGGACTCGAAGCCGACCCGCCGTACTGACTGATCGGGCCGGAGTCCGAGGAGGTATAGACGGGTCCCGTCGTGGTTTCGGTCCCGTCCGCGCCGATGGTGGCGACCTGCACCCCCAGGACGCCAAGGTGATTGCTCGACGAGTACCCGAACGGCGCGAGCGCCGGCCCGTTGCTCAGCTTGGTCGACTCGAGCGATTTCACGAAACTACTCCGGGTCGGATTGCGGCCAGCCGCCTTGAACGCCTCATCCCACGGCAACGTTGAGATGTACTGGTCATGAATCCCCTTGAACAGGGTGATCCATGGATTGGAGCTGTCGCCGACTAAGGGCAGATAGGCGTCGGTCACCATGCCACCAAGCAATTGCCCTCCGGCCGCGCCCTTCGAGAAGGCTTTCAGCAGGCCGGTCAAGGTGGTGATGTCGGAGCCGACATTGCTCACCACCCAGATCGGATGGTAACCGAGCTTGGCCGCGGTCAGGAGCGCCAGCGCGGTGAAGGCGGGAATCGTAAAGGAGACGACGACCTGCGCGCCGGACGCTTGCAAGGCGGCAATCTGCGGCCCGACGTTGGTGTTGGTCGGAACATAGTTCTGGCGACTGGCGATCGACGACGCGCCCAACTGCGCATCGAGGCCCTTGACGCCATCGAGCCCGAATTCGTCGTTCTGGTAGAAGTATCCGACCTTCTTGCCGCTGAGACTCTGCGTGATGTACTGGCCGAGGATCTTGCCCTCGATGGTGTAGTCGGGCTGCCAGCCGAAGGTGTTGGGGTACTTCGAGACATCGTTCCAGCAGTTGCAGCCGCTGGAGACGAACAGATCAGGCACCTTTTCGGAGTTGATGTAATCGACGACCGCCAGATGCGTCGGCGTACCGAGCGAGCTGAACATGGCGAAGACCTTCGTCTCCAGGATCAGCTTGCGCGTCTGGCTGGCGGTGTTGGTCGGGTTGTAGCCGTCGTCGAGGTATTGGTAGGTGATCTTGCGCCCGAAGATGCCACCGTGTGCGTTCAGGTACTGGAAGTAGGCGTTCGAGGCAGGGGCGATCTCCGAGTAGCCCGGCGCCGCCGGCCCGGTCAGTGGTTGGGTGCTCCCAATCGTGATCGTGGTCGCGGTGATGCCTGGCGCGGAGGCGGTATTGGTGCCCGAGGTGTTATTGGAGCTGCTTGGATTGCCGCAGGCCGCGAGCAACCCCGCGGCACAGACGATCGCGATCCCTCGAATCCGTGAAGCGCTGCCGTCCATCAGACTTTTCAATCGAACCTCCTTCCTTATACGGGTCGCTCGATGCCGGCGATCAGGGATCGGATGCGGGATCGTCCCAATCGACCACCCCCTTTTGCCCACCCGCCGGGGTGTGTCCCCAGCGAGCCCGGCCGATTGTGAGAATCCGCGTCAGGGTGCCCTGGATGCCGTGCGGAGCCACGAGCATGGCGATCACCAGGATGCCGCCGTAAATCGCGAGTGGCAGGTTGTTGGCAATGGCGCTCGGAACGTTCAACGTGCTCGCCATGCCACTGGTCAGCGAGGGGACGAAGACCAGCACGAGGGAGCCCCACACGGCGCCAGCCAGGCTACCCAGCCCGCCGATGACGATGGCCGTGACCAGTTGCAAAGAAAGGGTGACCCCGAATCCGGCTGGCGCGGTGACCCCGGACCAGTAAGCGAAGAGGGCGCCGGCCAGGCCCGCACACGCCGCACTGATCACGAAGGCCAATACCTGCGTCCGCGCGACGTCGATGCCGGCGAGCGCCGCGGCCGCCTCGTTGTCGCGAACCGCCCTGAAGGCGCGGCCGGCCGAGCTACGAAGCAAGTTGGCCAGCAGCACGAACGTCACCACGGCGGCGGCGACGGCAATCCACGCCAGCCATCGCTCCGGCGGAAAGTCGGGTCCCAGCCAGGCAGGTGGCGTTGTGGGCGGGACGGTCAGGCCCGACTCCCCGCCGAAGATGCTCTTGTAGCGCGTCGCCACCTGCGGCAGGGCCACCGCCAGCGTCAGCGTCGCGCCGGCGAGGTAGGGCCCGCGCAGGCGCGCCGCGGCATAGCCGAACACGATGCCAATCAGCCCGGTGCTCAGCACGGAGAGCAGCAGCACGAGGACGACCGGCAACTCGTGGTCCTTGAGCAAGAGGGACGCGGTGTACGCCCCGATGGCCATCAAGGCCCCGTGGCCCAGCGACAGCTGCCCGTTGAGCCCCGTCAGCAGGTTGAGCCCGGCGGCGGCGACGGCGAAGATGGCCACCGCCGTGAGGTTGTAATTGTCGTAGGCGCCGATCTGGGTGCTGAGCAATAGGAGCAGGACGGCGGCACCCAGCGCCAGCAGCAGGTGGCCACCGAGGGTCCGACTGGCCAGGCGGTCAAGACGCGAATGGACGGCCACCATCTCAGGCCTGCCGAAGCCGGTGCCGGGAGAAGAGACCGCGGGGCCGCACCATGAGCACCGCAATCAGGATCACGAGCGCGCCCACGGTTTCGAGGTCGGAGCCGAGGTAACCGCCGACGTAGCTCAGGGCAAATCCCATCAGAAGACCGCCGACGACCGCCCCCACTGCGCTATCGAGTCCCCCCAGGACAGCCCCGGTGAACCCGAAGACGAGCACCTGGTCCATAAAGGTCGGATAGAGGAGGAGCGAGGGCGCAATCAGCACGCCGGCGAGCGCGCCCACCAGCGAAGCGAGGGACCATCCCAGGGTGAGCATCCGTCCCACCCGGATGCCGAGAAGTCGCGAGACGTCGGGGTTGAAGGCCGCGGCGCGCATGCGCAGGCCCAGGTCCGTTTTTTGGAAGAGCACGAGGAGCAGAACCATGACGGCCAGGACGCTGCCCAGGGTAAAGGCATCGAATGGCGAGAAGGCGACCTGCGAGTTTCCGAAATGCAGGCCAACAATCGAGAAGGCCGGAGGAAAGGACCGGATCTGGCCACCGAAGAGCATTGGCGCGAGCGCCTCCAGAAAGAGAAGCAGTCCCAGGGTGAGGATGACCACGTTGAGCGGAGGCGCCGATTCGACGGGACGGACGATCACGCGCTCGACGATCGCGCCGAGGATCAATCCGCTCGACAGGGCAACGAGAAACGCCAACCAGTAGGGGACGCCGTGATCGATGGCGAAGAGAGCGAGGTAGGTGGTGAACATCGCCATCGCGCCCTGGGCGAAGTTGATCACCTGGGTGGCACGCCAGATCATGACCAGGGCGAGCGCCATGGCGGCGTAGATGGCGCCCTGGGTCAGGCCATTCAGGCTAAGGACGAAAAACCGGCTCATGACGGCCTAAAAACCAAGGTAGGCATGACGAAGCCCCTCCTCGTCGGCAAGCTTCTGGGCTGGGCCATGGGCGACCACGTTCCCCAGGTGGAGCACGATGGCGTCGTCGGCCACTGACAAGGCGCTCTTCGCGTTCTGCTCGATCAGCAGGACGGTGAGTCCGCGCTCGGTGACCAGCGCCTTGATCCGACCCATGATCTGGACGAGCGCCCGCCGGGCCAGGCCAAGGGACGGTTCGTCGAGAAGGAGCAGCCGCGGGCGCGCGACCAGCGCACGACCGACCGACAGCATCTGCCGCTCACCACCGGAGAGGCTGAAGGCGGTCAGGTGCCGCCGGCCGGCGAGCGGGGGAAACAGCTCGTAGGTCTCGTCCAGCGCCCCGCGCTGCGCCTTGCGATCGCGGCGCCACAGACCCCCGAGCCGGAGGTTTTCATCCACGGTCAGCTCCGCGAGCACGCCCTGGCCCTGGGGCACGTGCGCGATCCCCAAGCGGGCGATCTCCTCGGGCGGGAGGCGGATGAGCTCACGGCCGTCCAGCCGCACCGACCCGGCGCGCGGCCGGACAAGGCCCGAGATGGTCCGCACCAGCGTCGTCTTGCCAGCTCCGTTGGCCCCGAGGACCGCGGTGATGGAGGCGTCCTGCACCGTGAGGGAAACGCCGTGAAGTGCCACAACCGGACCGTAAGCGACCGTCAGGTCTACGACCTCAAGCATCGGAGGACGCCTCCGGCGTCGCAACGTTCTCGCCGAGATAGGCGGTCGCCACCTGGGGGTTGTCCTGGATCTCCTTCGGGGTCCCCGATGCGATCACGCGGCCCAGGTTAAGCACCGTCACCCGGTCAGAAATCGCCATCACGAAATCAAGGTGGTGCTCGACGACGGCGACGCTCATCCGCGTGCGGAGCTGCTTGATGAGCTCGGCGAGCTCGTCGATGTCCCGAGCAGAGAGTCCGCTGGCGGGCTCATCCAACAACAGCAGCGACGGCACCGCCATCAGCGCCCGCGCGATGATGACCCGTTTTTGCACTCCGTAGGGCAGCGTTGCCGGGAACGCGCTCGCGTAACTCCCGATGCCGAGCCGGTCGAGGATGTCATGGGCTTTGGAGGCGAGCTCCGCCTCGATCCGGTCCGCGCTCGGCAAGGCGAGCAGCGATGAAAACAGGCCCGGACGCACCCTCGATGAGGCCACGACATTCTCCTGAACTGTGAGTCCCGGCCACAGCCCGAGGCCCTGGAGCGTGCGCGCGATGCCCAGCCGCGCCAGGCGGTGCGGGGCCGTGCCCAGCAGCGGCTCGCCACGGTAGTTGATCCGGCCAGAGTCCGGACGGACGAATCCACAGATCGCGTTGAAGAGCGTGGTCTTACCGGCCCCGTTGGGTCCAATAATGCCGACCACCTCGCCGGGCTCGATGCGCAACGTCACCCCGTCGAGCGCGACGACGCCGCCGAAGCGAACAACCAGGCCATCCACATCCAGCGTCGGGGCTACGGGCTCTGTCACCCTCGCAGGCTCCCTAAGGAACGGGGACCCAGCCCCCGAGTAGGACCACCGCGGCCTGTGCGTAGCTGTCGGCCAGCCGGTCCAGGTCTCTTCGGTCGCGCGGCTTGAACCACAACGCCTGGCCATTCGCCATGTCGAGGATCGCCATAGCCGCGAGCTTCGGCTGCGTCAGCCGAAAGACGCCTTGTCGGTGTCCGTCCGCGATGACGTCAGCGACGGCGTCACGGTACTGGCGACGCAGTTCATTCACCCGCGCCAGCAGCTTAGGCGGAAGGGAGCGCCGCTCACGGATGTTGACCAGGACTTCGCCCTTCCGCCGCTGGCTGAACAGGATGTGCTGCCGGATGGTGCCGCGGATGGCCTCCTCAGGCGTTCGGCCGGCCGCCAGGTGCGGCATGACTTCGGCGTTGAAATCCCGCTGCATCCCGAAGCAGATCGTGAACAGGATGTTCTGCTTCCCCGGAAAGTGGTGATAAAGCGATGAGGGGCGGATCGCCAACTCGGCCGCAAGGTCGCGGATGCTGGCGGCCTCATAACCCCGCTCGGTGAACAAGCGGGTCGCCGTTTCCAGCACCTGCCCGACCCGGACACTGTTGGGCGCCGGGTCTTTGCGCGCGAGGTTCTCCACGAGCTGTCTCCTCTGACAGATAATAGCGATGGCGGCGATCGAACGATCGTTAGGGAGGGGCCCCGCTCCGGCGTGAAAGAGCGGGGAGATAGTAAGGGAAACCGACGATGGACTTCGCTCTGACCAACGAGCAGCGCATGATCCTGGCGACGGTCCGCGAGTTCGTGACTCGCGAACTGCTGCCGTTGGAGCCAGAGGCCCAGCGCGCCGAACTCGAGGGCCGGTCATTCCCGGAGCCTGCCGACGTCCGCCGGCTTCAGCAAAAAGCAAAAACGGCCGGGCTGTGGGGCCTGCTGACCCCGGAAGAATACGGGGGCGCCAACCTGGGGATGCTGATGACGGCGCTGATCAGCGCGGAGACGTCCAAAGCGCTGATCCCCTTCACCTACGGGGGATACGCGGACAACATCCTCTATGAGTGCAACGCCGAGCAAAAACAGCGCTACCTCCTCCCCACCATCGAAGGTGACCGATCCAGTTGCTTTGCGTTGACTGAGCCGGACACCGGCTCCGACGCCACCAATATCCAGATGCCGGCCGTCCGGGAGGGCTCGGACTGGATTCTCAACGGCCGCAAAGTTTTCATCACGAATGGGCTCCAGGCGGACTTCGCCATCGTCTTTGCCGTGACCGACAAGAGCAAGGGTCACCAGGGAGGCGTCACGGCCTTCCTGGTGGACCGGGCGATGGGATGGAGCAGCCAACCGATTCAAACCATGGGTGCGTGGCGGCCGGCGGAGATCAGCTTCGACGGGGTCCGCGTGCCCGGACAAAACGTCCTTGGCGAAGTCGGAAAGGGCTTCCAGCTCGCTATGACCTGGATCGGCCAGGGCCGGATCATCATCCCGGCCCGGGCACTGGGCCAGGCACAACGGTTGCTCGAGATGGCACTGGATTATTCCCGGCAGCGGATCGCGTTCGGCCGCCCGATCGCCGAGTACCAGGCGATCCAGTGGATGCTGGCCGACAGCGCCGTCGAGATCGAGCAGGTGAAGTGGCTGGTGCTCCACGCTGCCTGGAAGGCCGACCAGGGCGGCGACGTCCGGCACGAAGCGGCGATCGCGAAGCTAGCCGGCGCCGGCATGATCTGGCGGGTCGTCGACCGAGTGATGCAGATCCACGGCGGGATGGGGTACACAAGAGAGATGCCGATCGAGCGGGTGATGCGGGATGTTCGCGTCTACCGGATCTACGAAGGCACGGACGAGATCCAGCGCCGGTCGATCGCACGGAACCTGCTGAAGGGACACGCGACGCTCCGCGCATGGGATTGACCATGGTGCCCACGTGATCTTCCGCAGTACGTACCCGGACATCGACATTCCGGATGTCTCGCTACCGGCTTTCGTGCTCGCCGGGGCCACCGCCCTGGGAAGCAAGCCGGCGCTGATCGACGGGCCGACCGGGCGCACGCTTACCTACGCGGATCTGGCCACGTCGGTCCGCCAGGTCGCCGCTAACCTCGCGCGCCGCGGGTTTCGAAAAGGCGACGTCTTCGCGATCTACAGCCCGAATGTGCTCGAATACGCGGTGGCCCTGCATGCGGTCGCCACCCTCGGCGGGATCGCCACGACCGCCAATCCGCTGTCGACGCCTCGGGAGCTCGCGCTGCAGCTCAACGACGCTCAAGCGAAGTACCTGGTTACGATTCCCGAACTCCTCGACCATGCACTCGAGGCCGCACGCCAGACGTCGGTGAAGGAAATTTTCGTCTTCGGCGAGGCGGCTGGGGCCTCTCCGTTTGCGGACCTGCTGCAAGGGAGCCACGCCGTCCCAGCCGTAGCGATCGATCCCCGGACAGACCTGGTGGCGCTGCCCTACTCGAGCGGGACGACCGGCCTCCCGAAGGGGGTCATGCTCACCCATCGAAACCTCGTCGCGAACATTTTGCAAACCTCAGCTGTCATCCAGGCCCCCGAGGGGGAACGGTCGATCGCCGTCCTGCCCTTCTACCACATCTATGGCTTCACCGTGCTGCTGAACATCAGCCTCTTCCAGGGCGTCACCATCGTCACCATGCCCCGCTTCGATCTCGAACTCTTCCTCAAGCTGTTGCAGGACTACGGAATCACGCGCGCCAACGTCGTCCCCCCCATCGTCTTGGCGCTGGCCAAGCACCCGCTGGTCGCTCGCTATGACCTGCACGCCTTGCAGTCGATCAACTCGGGAGCAGCTCCTCTCGACGCCAGCGTTGAACAGGCCTGCGGCGACCGGTTGAAGTGCTTCGTTGCCCAGGGATACGGGCTCACCGAGACGAGCCCGGTCGTTTCGACCACACCCGTCGACCCCGCCAGGCGGCGCGGCGGCTCGGCCGGCCTCCTCATCCCCAACACGGAATGCAAAGTGATGGATCCCGCGAGCGGCGCGGAGCTGGGACCGGGTGAGCTCGGTGAAGTGTGGATCCGCGGACCGCAGGTGATGACGGGCTACCTCAAGCAGCCGGAAGCGACCGCAGCCATGCTCGACGAGGACGGCTGGCTTCGCACCGGCGACATCGGATCGGTCGATATCGATGGCTACCTGCATGTCGTGGACCGGCTCAAGGAGCTGATCAAATACAAGGGGTACCAGGTCGCCCCCGCCGAACTCGAGGGCCTCCTCCTCACCCACCCGGCGGTAGCCGACGCCGCCGTGATCCCCTGCCCGGATGTCGTGCTCAAGGGCGCCGTCACGCCGGATGAGCTGATGGCCTTCGTGAACCAACAGGTCGCCCCCTACAAGAAGGTCCGGCAGCTCGACGTGGTGACGCAGATTCCGAAGAGCCCATCGGGGAAGATCCTGCGCCGGGTCCTGGTCGAACAAGAACGCACGCGGACCGGGTCATGACGTCCGCCAGGGCAAGCTTTCGTCCCGGCGAGCGGCTCGCCGATATGGACTCGTGGCAGCAGCCCGCTCCAGGGGAGCCGGGCATCTGGAATACGCTCGGCTGGCGGCGGGCGGAACTCGAGCCCGGACGCGCCGTCCTCGAGTGGGAACCGAACCTCGATCACGCGTTCCCGGCCGGCGACGGCTGGATCGTTCACGGCGGAATGGTCACCGCCATCCTGGACAGCGCCATGGGCAGCGCGACCTGGAGCCTTCTCAACCGGGATGAGGTCTACCTCACCGCCGACCTGCGAACGGAGTTCTACCGGCCGACGCGCCCCGGGCGAATCCGCGCCACCGGCTGGGTGGTGCGCAAGACACGACGCGTCACGTTCGCCGCGTCGGAGCTCCATGACGAGGACGGCACGCTGCTGGCCAGCTGCCGCGCGACCAACATCACCATCGATCTGCGAGACGAGCCGCACCATGGGCGGCGCGGTCCGGCCAGGCCGGTCGCCGACTGATCGATGCCGGAGATGCCGCTTCCCCTTGGGCCGGCCACGCAGGCGGAGATCTACGTCGGCGGCGCGGATGAACTTCCCCTCGACCCGGATGAGTGGGAATCCCGCGCGAAAGCGGTCCTCGACCCAAGGCCCTTCGACTACATCGCCGGCGGTGCCGGCGGCGAGTCGACGATGCACGCCAACCGGGAGGCGTTCGCGCGCTGGCGGTTGCGTCCCGCGATGCTCGCCGGTAACCAGCAGCGGGATCTCCGCGTTAGCGTGCTGGGCACGTCGTCGCCGACGCCGTTCTTTCTGGCGCCAGTCGGTGTGCTCTCCGCCGCCCACGCGGACGGCGATCTCGCGGTCGCACGAGCCGCCGCCGCCTCCGGCGTCCCATGGGTGGTCAGCACCGCCGCCTCGACGTCGATGGAGACGATCGCCGAGGCGATGGGCGCGGCGCCGCGCTGGTATCAGCTCTACTGGGTGAGCGACCGCGAGGTGGTCGCCAGCCTGGTGCATCGGGCGGAGGCCGCCGGCTACGCCGCGATCGTCCTGACCCTGGACACGCTGCAGCTCGGCTGGCGCGATCGCGATCTCCGCAACCGGTATCTGCCGTTCATCCTCGGCGAGGGGATCGGCCAGTTCACCAGCGACCCGGTGTTCCGCTCGCGACTTTCGGTCGCACCGGAAGATGATCCGCGGGGTGCCGGAGCGGCCATGGTCGGGATGTTCTCCAATCTCGGCCTGCGCTGGGACGACCTCGCGTGGCTCCGCGAACGGACCCGCCTGCCGCTCCTGGCAAAAGGTGTCCTGCGTGCCGACGACGCGCGGCGAGTGCTCGACGCCGGCTTTCAAGGCGTCATCGTTTCCAACCATGGGGGCCGCCAGGTGGATGGCGCCGTCGCGGCGCTCGATGCGCTGGTCGAGGTACGCGACGCGCTGGGAGACAACGCGGTGCTGCTGATGGACAGCGGCATCCGGCGCGGCGCCGACGTCATCAAGGCGCTCGCCCTGGGCGCGAACGCTGTCCTGCTGGGCCGGCCCTACGTCTACGGGCTCGCGGTTGCGGGACAGACCGGCGTGGAGCGCGTCATCCGCAACTTGATGGCCGAAATCGATCTGACGCTCGCGCTGATTGGCGGCCGTGACGTCAAGGCCCTGGACCGATCATGGATCATCCTGCGGCCCTGAGCAGCGACCTCATCGGACGCGAGTCCGAGGTCGTCCTCTTCGAGGTGGAGCGAGGCGCCATCCGAAAATTCGCCGACGCGGTGCAAGACCAGACGCCGGCTTGCGTTCGCGGCGATATTGCACCGCCCACCTTCCCGACCACCTTTCGGATGACGATCCCCGGCGTGACCTTCGACCTGGCGCGCGTGCTGCATGGCGCACAGGAGTACCGATATGAACGGCCCCTCCGGGCGGGCGATCGCGTGCGCTGCCGAGTGCGAGTGGCCAACGTCTATCGGCGAAAGGGCCGCCTGGGCGAGATGACCTTTCTGATCCTGGCGATGGACGGCACGGACGAGTCTGGCAGCCCCGTCTTTAGCGGAACGACCACCGCCATCCTGCGATGACTGGTCCAGTACTCGCGGCGCGGCCGGACCAGGACCTCGATAGCGGAAGCCTTCTCCCGGATCTTCGCAAGCCGCCGATCACCAAGATGCAGCTCGTCAGGTACGCCGGCGCCTCGGGCGACTACAACCTGATCCATACCGACGACGAGACGGCGCGAATGGTCGGACTCGATGGCGTCATCGCTCACGGCATGTTGAGCATGGCGTTCCTGGGCGAGTATCTCTGCTGGCTGGCGGGACCGGAATCAGTGCGACGGCTCTCGGTGCGCTTCGTCGAGATGGTGCGGCCTGCTGACACGCTGACCTGTCGAGGGCGCGTGAAAGAGCGAACCAGCGTCAATACTGGGAGGCGACTTCAGCTCGAGGTGTGGGCCGAGAATCAACGAGCGGTACGGGTCACCGTCGGCGAGGCGGAGGTTGAGATCGCATGAGCGGACGATTCGAAGGGCGCACCGCATTGGTCACCGGCGGCGGACGAGGGATCGGCGCAGCCACGGCGATGCGCTTCGCCGCCGAGGACGCGAAGGTCGTAATCTCCGACCTCGATCACGACCCCGCAGAAGCGGTCGCCGCGGAGATCCGCAGTCAGGGCCAGCGGGCGTTGGCGGTCGCCTGCGACGTAACGGATCGGGTTTCGGTGGAAGCCCTCGTTGACCGCGCCGTGAAGGAGTACGGAAGCCTCGACGTCCTCGTCACCTGCGCCGGCATCCTCCGCGACAACTTGATTCACAAGATGACGGACAACGATTGGGACCTCGTCGTCGACACCCATCTGAAGGGAACGTTTCTCTGCGCGCAGGCGGCGCAGCGGGTGATGGTCCCGGCACGTTGGGGCAAGATGGTCTTCCTGTCGTCCAATTCGGCGTTGGGCAACCGTGGGCAGGTCAATTATTCGGCGGCCAAGGCGGGCATCCAGGGAATGGCGAGGACCCTGGCGATCGAGCTGGGGCCTTTCAACATCAATGTCAACGCGGTCGCACCTGGGTTCATCGAGACCCGGATGACGCAGTCGGTCGCGCAGCGCACCGGGATCGATTACGAGGATTTGAAACGGGTGGCCGCGGAACGGACGCCACTACGTCGGACCGGCCGGCCAGAGGACATCGCCGGGGTGATTTGCTTTCTGTGCAGCGACGATGCGAGCTTTGTGACCGGGCAGACGATCTACGCAAGCGGCGCGCCATGACTGAGGGAGGAGCCGTGATGAGCACTGCGGCCAGCACTGTCGTCGTGACCACCCGGCACGGCCGGCTGCGAGGCCAGGTAAGGGACGGCGTGGCGGCGTTCAAAGGGATTCCGTACGCGGCGCCACCCTTCGGACCGAATCGGTTCCAGCCGCCGCGACCACCCGAATCCTGGGACCGCGTGCGTGACGCGCTCGAAGTGGGCCGTATCGCGCCGCAGGCGCCATACGCACCGCCCTTTGACGCGTTGTTGGGCGACCAGGGCACCGTCGGAGAGGATTGCCTGAACCTCAACGTGTGGACGCCCGATCCGAGCACCCGCGGCCTTCCGGTGATGGTGTGGATCCACGGCGGCTCATTTGTCAGGGGTTCCGGCTCGCTACCGATCTACGACGGCAGCGCGTTCGCTCGAGACGGGATCGTCTGCGTCACCATCAACTACCGACTGGGGGCGGACGGCTTTCTCTTCCTGGGCGATGGCATCGCGAACCGGGGGCTGCTCGACCAGCTGGCGGCGCTCACGTGGGTGCAGGAGAACATTGAGGCCTTCGGCGGGGATACGCAACGGGTCACCATCTTCGGCGAGTCGGCAGGCGCGTTCAGCGTGGCCACGCTGCTGTCGATGCCACGGGCGAAGGGCCTGTTTCGACGAGCGATCGCGCAAAGTGGAGCCGCGCACCACACAAG
>VBEW01000292.1 GCA_005889225.1 Chloroflexota bacterium
CCCATGACCCATGTCATCGAACACGGCCTGGTTCGAGAGGGTGCCGGCGGCGAGCCCGTCGAGGTACGCTTCCAGCCTCTCGCGGGTGAGCTCGCCGGTGTGGTGCTCGAAGAGGCCGGCGATCCGCTGCCCGTCAAGGAGCGCGGCGATCGTGTGAAAGTTGCCAAGGTTGATGACCATCGCGCGGTCGAGCTCGCCGACTTCGGGGTCGTCCAGGGCGCCCAGGACGGCCGCTGGACCGGTGTCCATCAAGAAGAGCGGCTCTGACCCGGTCCAGGTGCGGGCGACCGCGCGCATGCGCGTCATTCGGGCCGGGATCTCGCCGGCGAGAAAGCCGAACCCCGTGAGCCCGGTGCCGCGCCCTACCTGTTCGCGCAAATAATCGAAACGAAAGCGCCGGTCACTGACCCCCGGCGGTGCCGCGCCATGGTCGAACACCGCCACCGCCAACGCATCGAATGCGGTGCTGACATGAAAGCTGTTGAGCGCGTCCATCAGCTCGCCGAAATAGAAGTCCCGCATTTCCAGGCGGCGGGCGCCGGCGACGCCGTTCGGCCCGTCGACGATGCGGACACCCATCGCTTCCACCCGGGTCAGGTCGTCGTCGAAGGTTCGCGCGGCGTCCGGGGTCGCATAGACCTTCAGTCCCTTGCGCAGGTGCGCCTCCACGGCCCAGTGGTCGGGTCCGCCGCCCATGGTCACGCCGGTCAGGAACAGGTCGGTCCCTTCGGCGGTCGCCTGCTTTACCTGCTCCGCCAGCAGGGCCGTGGGTGACGGCATGATCAGCTGAACGGCGTTTTCAATCACCGTGCCGGCTTCGAACACCAGGATGTCCTGGGTGCCGGTGCCAACGTCGATCGCCAGGACACGAGGGTGGGCCACCGTGGACTAGCGTACTTCCGCCCGGTCGCGCTGCCCGGCAAGCCCGGTTGCCCTCCGGCGTTGCGCTGTCAATGATCGCGCGCCGCGAGGACCCGCCTCTGCGACCGTCCACCGCCAGCGAGGAGAGAGCTCGCGTAGCTGTGCCAGCAAGAGCCGCGCTGGCGGCCGGCGCGCTCATCGGCTACGTCGCGCTCGCCGCACTCCTGTTCGGGGGTGCCTGGGCGCATCCCTTTACCAGGGTCATTGGCGACGGCGCCGACTCGATCAACTTCGCCTGGTTCCTCGGCTGGTCGCACTTCGCCCTCGCCCACCATCTGAACCCGCTCCTGAGCAGCTACATCGACCTGCCGGCGGGGGCGAACTTGACCTGGAGCACCGGCATCCCGTTGCCGGCGGCCGTGCTGTCGCCGCTGACGGGCATGGTGGGACCCATCTTCACCTACAACCTGCTTGTCACGCTTGGAATCGGTGCCTCGGCCTGGACGGCCTTCCTTGTCATCCGCCGCTATGCACGCACGCTGCCGGCCGCGGCCGCCGGCGGACTCCTGTACGGTTTCTCGCCGACCATGATGGCCCACGCCCTTGACCATCCGCACGTGGTCGTCGCCCCGATTCCGCCTCTTATCCTGCTGGCGCTGGACGATCTGCTCATCCGTCACCGGCATCCACGCTGGCTTATGGGGACAGCCTTGGGCGTGCTGGCGGCCGCGCAGCTGGTCACCGGCGAGGAAGTGCTGGCCAGCACCGCGCTGCTCGCCGCAATCGGACTTGGACTCTTGGCTGCCATGCACCGTCGAGATCGCGCTGCCGTCTGGAAGGCCACTCGACACGTCATGCCCGCACTGGGGCTGGCGGCCGCGATCTTTCTTGCGCTCGGCGCCTACCCGCTCTGGACCCAGTTCTTCGGTCCGCAGCGGCCCGATCGGGTTCTCGAACCACGCAACGAATACGTCAGCGATCTCTTCAGTTTCGTGGCCCCGACGCGGATCCAGTGGCTGGCGCCCTCCTGGGTCGCCGCCTGGACCCAGCGGTTTCACGGCAACCTCGCGGAATGGGGGAGTTATCTGGGCGCGCCACTGATCGCGCTGCTCGCCTGGACCGATACTGGCGCTCCCAAACCGTGCGGATCGTGACCTGTCTTCTGCTGGTTTGCGGTCTTCTGTCGCTCGGATTCACCCTGCACATAGCAGGTCGCACCACTCTGGTGCCGGCGGCGATCCTGGCGCTGCTGCTTATCCCGCTGCGGCGTACGATCCCGGCGGGCTTCTTGCTGGCGACAGCCGGGCTTGGCTCGCTCGCGCTCCTCTTGATGCCGGTTATCGACAACATCCTGCCCGCACGGCTTATGCTGCAGGGTTTCCTTTTCGCCGGCATCCTTGTCGCCGTATTCGTGGACGGCCTGCTCAAGGGTGGTGCCCCGCGGAGGATTTCGCTGGCGCTCTCAGTCCTGGCGGTCGTTGTCCTGATGCCGGTGCTGCCCTATCCAAGCACCGCTCCGCCGCTGCCACCGTACTTCACCGGCGCTGTTACGCAGCTGCCTGAGGGTGGGGTGGCGCTGGTCGCCCCTTACGCTCGGGCGAGCCGCGGTGAGGCTATGCTCTGGCAGGCCATGCCGCACCCGGCGGTCAACTCGGCCGATCCACCGGCCTCCGCGACGCAGACAGCACTGGTGGCCGTGGAGCAAGGCAATCCGCCAACATTGGATGACGCAGAGCGCCAGGCTCTGCTCGCCGACCTGAATCGATGGCATGTCGTGGCCGTGATCGTCGGTCCGATGAGCCACCAGGACGCCGCCATCGCCCTGTTCACCGACCTCCTCGGCCAGCCGCCGGAGCGGACCGGTGGCGTCGCCCTCTGGCACCGGGAGGCCGAAGCAAGCTCGGATCTCAAATTCCGTTCATCCCCGTAGTCGATGCAGAGCCTCGAGGGACTGGTCTGCCCGAAATGCCACGAGCCGCTGCGGACCACCGAGGTTGGACGCGAGCTCCGATGTGTCCGCGACGGCAGCCGCTATCCGCTGATTGACGGCATCCCGTCATTCGTGATGACCGGCGGCGACGCGGTTACGCTCCCGGGCTGCGCGCTCAGCCTCGTGATCCCGGCGTTGAACGAAGCCGCGAACCTCGAGCGGATCCTGCCCGTGCTCGCCAAAGCGCTGTCAGCCCTTGGGCCCACCCACGAGATCATCGTGGTGGACGGCGGCTCGACGGATGGCACGCAAGAGATTGTCCGCAACCATGGTGCCCGGCTGCTCAGCCAGAAGCTCCCCGGCTTCGGCGGCGCCTACCGGGCCGGCTTCGAGCAGGCGCGTGGCGAGTACGTCCTGACCCTCGATGCGGACGGGTCGCACGACCCGGCATTCGTTGGCGACCTGTGGGCCGCCCGGCTTAAAGGCGATGTCGTGATCGCCTCGCGATACGTGCCTGGTGGGGCGGCCGACATGCCCGGCTGGCGGCGGCTGCTGAGCCGGGTGCTGAACATCACGTTTCGGCGTGGGCTCTCGCTGCCGGTCGATGATCTTTCCAGTGGGTTCCGGCTCTACCGCGCGACGGTGTTGCGCGAGCTCAAGCTCGCCGCCAGCGACTTCGACGTCCTGGAGGAAATCCTGATCCGCGCGCTCGCTGCTGGGTACCGCGTGGTCGAAGTGCCATTCCGCTACCGGGCGCGGGTCGCCGGTCGCAGCCATGCGCGGCTCTTCAAGTTCGCCGTCTCCTACCTGCGGACCTTCGTATCGATGTGGCGGCTGCGGAACTCGATTGCTTCCGCGGATTACGATGCCCGAGCCTACGACAGCATCATCCCGTTGCAGCGCTACTGGCAGCGGCGCCGGTACGCCACCATCAGCCGGCTGGCGACGGGCTTCACCCGTGTGCTCGATGTCGGTTGTGGGTCGAGCCGGATCCTGAGCGCGGTCCCAGGCATGATTGGCCTCGACATCCAGCTGCACAAGCTGCGCTATGCGCGCCGGTACCGCAACCCGCTCGTCCACGGATCGATCTTCGAGCTGCCGTTTACCGACGCCGCCTTCGATTGCGTCATCTGCTCGGAGGTGATCGAGCACATCCCGGCGCAGGAGAAGCCCTTCGACGAGCTGACCCGAGTGCTGAAAACCGGCGGCCGGCTGATTCTCGGCACGCCCGATTACGACCGCTGGCGCTGGCGCGCGCTCGAGGGGCTCTATGGCCGGCTGTCGCCGGGTGGCTACGCCGACGAACACATCACCCACTACGGACG
>VBEW01000037.1 GCA_005889225.1 Chloroflexota bacterium
ATCTGTCGTCGGCGCTGAGACGGATGCTGTTAACCGTTTCCCCACCGAGAATTCGGAGACGGACCCTCAGGGTGGCGGTGTCGATGGCCACGATCCCGGTCTGGCCAACGGCGAACAGCGTCTGACCGTCGGCTGACAGGGCGGCACCACCAATGCGAGGCCCCTTGGCTTCAGCGTCGCTGACCAGGCCGGAGAGCAGATTACCGCCTGAATTCAGGGCCACGGACTTGGTCCGGGCAATCGTCGGAGGATTTCCCGTGGTCATCTCGGCGACCATCCCCAACGAGGTGTTGACGACATAGACGGCGCCGCCCAGCCGGCCGATCGCCAGGGACCATTGGAATTGCTGGCCCATGTCGCCCGCTTTCGAGGGCAGGTCGACGCACCAGGCGAACGGCTGGTTGATGAGAGGAAGCGCGTGGATGAACGGACCGCTATCGCGAACGTAGACGGTGAAGACCTGGTTGCCGTTCGAGTCGGCGATGCTGTCGCCGCGAATGCCCTGCATCGGCTCGTTGGGTTCGCGCTTATCCACCACCGGCTGCGCCACGAGCGACCTGGCGCCGATGTCGTAGAGCCGGACCTGGTAGTGATTGGGATCGGCCATCTTCTGAATCAGGTACAGACCCTGGCCGTCGTTACTGAGGGCGTCGAAGCTGAAGTTGCCATCGACCTGGACGCTGACGAATGGATCACCGAAGGAGCTGGAACCAACCAGGAAATTGGTGACGACGCCATCGCCGGCGCGCTTGCTCTGGCTCGTTAGCGCCAGCCACTGCCCGTTCGGCGAGAGGCCCGCGCTGGTGCCCGCATATCCGAAGTCGGGAAGTGTGTATCCGGCCGGGATGGTGGTCTGTGCCAGGGTCCGCCCGGAAGCAGGATCGATGGCGGCAAGCCGAGCCGAGCCGCTCAGCTGGGTGACGGTGTAGTACCGCGACCAGTCCGGGGCCGCGGTTCCGATCGGAAGCCGGCGCGCGACATTTCCGGTCGCCGAGTCGCGAACCGTGACCTGCTGAGCGCCATTTGAATAGCCCTCCTCGAGGAACAGGAGATAGCCGGCCGACGCCGGTCGGATTGACTGAACGCGGCCGCAGGCGGTGAGGATGGTGACGGTCAGGATCAGGAGCGCGATCAGGCGACGGCTCATGGACACACCTCCGATCCCCATACAACCAAGCGCCCGTTTCGGTTCCCACCGGACAAGGCGCTGAAGGGCGCGCCGAGACAGGCGGCGGACCTATAGGAGAAGAGGCCGGCGTCCGAAGGAAGCCGTGCAACGCAGCGGATAGTTGGGCCGCCAAGCCAGAGAGGGGGACACGGTAGGCATGTTGGCGGGGTGGACTCGCCGACGATGACCAGGCAGCCGGGCGGGGAGACTTTATCGGTGGCCTGGAGGCTTGATTGGTTGGGAGCGGCCGCGCCGAGCGACGATCCGAAGCTGAATACGGCCAGCGATGCGATGACGATCCCGAGCTTGACGCCAAACCGCACCATTCGCCGAGCCTAGCAGGGTGATTATGGCCGGGTGCGGGTAGCGGGTATGGGCACATTTTGGCGCTCACATAATTGACTTGTGCGCGCCCATGATGTAAAACAGGCCCGTTCAACCTCGGCGCGATGGGGACATCGTGCGTGCAGCACGACGCGCCGACAAGGAGATGAGGCACATGCGTCGAGTGCTTACCCTGAGCATGGCTGCGGTCATGCTCGCCGGCATCTGGAGCGGCGGTTCGTTTGCGTCAGCGGCGGGACCAGCCAAGCCCACCCCGGCGAAGATCGACAGCAAGGTCCTGGCCCAGATCGCGGTCAGTGGCCAAACCACGTTCTTCGTGCTACTCAAGGACAAAGCCGACGTCAGCCGGGCCACCAGCATCAAGGACTGGGGGGCGCGAGGCAAATTCGTCTTCGATCAGCTACGCCAGAAAGCGGACGCCACTCAGGCCAGCCTTCGTTCAATGCTCTCGACGCGGCGGGTCAGCTACCGAACCTACTGGATCGTGAATGCGATCCGGGTGACCGGGAACCAGCAGCTGGTCAACGAGCTGGCGGCCCAGCCCGAGGTCGACCAGATCCTGCCGGACAAGACCTACCAGATCCCGAAGCCGATCAAGGGCAAAAGCGGCGCGCCCGGGATCCAGACTGTCGAGTGGAACATCAACGATATCAACGCGCCGCTGGTCTGGAACACCTACGGCGATCGCGGTGAAGGTATCACCGTCGGCAGCATCGATACCGGAGTCCAGTGGGATCACCCGGCCCTGATCAACCAGTACCGCGGGCATCACGCCGACGGCACCGTGGACCACAACTACAACTGGTTCGATCCTGAGAACATCTGCGGTAACCCCTCGAACGCACCCTGCGACAACGTCTTCCACGGCACCCACACGATGGGGACGATGATCGGCGACGACGGCAATCCGGGCACCAACCAGATCGGGGTCGCGCCCCATGCCACCTGGATGACCGCCAAGGGTTGCGAGACCACGTCCTGCTCGCTGGACGCTCTCCTGCGGTCCGGCCAGTGGATGCTCGCCCCGACCGACCTCAGCGGCAGCAATCCGCGACCCGACCTGCGCCCGGCCGTCATCAACAACTCCTGGGGTGACGGACCGAACGACCCCTTCTATCAGCAAACCGTCGACAACTGGATCGCCGCCGGCATCTTCCCGGACTTCGCGAACGGCAACGCCGGCCCGAGCTGCAACAGCGCCGGCGTTCCGGGCGCCTACCCGGAGAGCGAAGGCGTCGGAGCCTATGACATCGGCCACAACATTGCCTTCTTCTCCAGCCGCGGGCCGTCGGCATTCAACAACACCACCAAGCCGGACATCTCGGCGCCCGGCGTCAACGTGCGCAGCAGCGTGCCAGGCAACGGCTATGACTCCTTCAGCGGCACCTCGATGGCGACCCCGCACGTGGCGGGGACCATCGCGCTGATCTGGTCGGCCGCACCGACGCTCTACGGCGACATCGCCGGCACTCGCGCCTTGCTCGCCAGCACCGCCGTCCAGACCTCGGACTTGAGCTGCGGCGGGACGTCCGACTTCAACAACGTGTGGGGCCACGGTCGGCTCGACGCCTTTGCGGCGGTCACGGCGGCACCTCGTGGGCCGACGGGCACCCTCGCCGGCATCGTGACCGATTCGGCCACCGCCTCGCCGATCTCGGGCGCGACCGTGCAGGCGGCCGGTCCGACCACGCGGTCCACCACGACCGGCGCCGACGGTAGCTACAGCATGCTGCTGCCGGTCGGAAGCTACAACGTCACGGCCAGCAACTTCGGATACGTCACCCAGACCGTCAACGGTGTCGTCGTCAGCCAGGACGCCACCACCACCCAGAACTTCGCGCTGGTCGCCGCGCCACACCACTCGCTATCCGGCACGGTACGAGATGACCAGGGCAACGGCGTCGCCAACGGCACCGTGACCATCCTTGGCACGCCAATCCCGGCGGCCACCACCGATGCTACTGGCCATTACAGCTTTGCGTCGGTGCCCGACGGGGAGTACGACGTCAAAGCGCAGGCGGGGCGGTGCGATGATGCCCAGACTCAGCATCTGTCGCTCTCGGGCAACGCCACCCTCGACTTCAGCCTGCCACTGCGGCACGACAACTTCGGCTACTTCTGCGTGCTGCAGCCACTGAACTACGTCAATGCCACGACGCCACTGGCGCTGAGCGGGGACGACAACGTGATGGCGGTCACCCTGCCCTTCGCATTCGACTTCTACGAGCACAGCTATACGACCGCCAACGTCTGCACGAACGGTCACATCACGTTCGACCCGACGCAAGGGTTCTGTAACTTCTTCAACGACTCGATCCCCAGCGGCAATCCACCGAACAATGCCATCTACCCCTTCTGGGATGACCTGTTCGTGGACGGTTCGGCCAGCATGTGGACCCAGACCGATGGCTCGCCACCCAGCGCCTTCACCATCGAATGGCGCAACGTCGCCTTCTTCGGCGACTTCACCGACCGGGTGAACTTCGAGGTCACGCTGTATGCCAACGGGCGAATCCTGACGCAGTACACAAACGTCGGCGGCACCACGCGCCAGCAGGGCGATTCCGCGACGATTGGCATCGAAAATGCCGGAGGCACTGACGCTCTGCAGTATTCGTTCAACGAGGCCGTGATCCCAACGGCCGGCTTCGGCATCCTGTTCCGGTTGCCGCCGTCGGCGATCGTGAGCGGCCATGTCACCGATGCGAACGACCACAACGCGATCGCCGGGGCTTCGGTCGATGCCGTCGAGCAGGGCGGCCCGACCATGCGCCACACGGCGACCGATGCGAACGGCGCCTACCGGCTGAAGCTGTTCCTCGGCACCTACCAGGTGTCGGCGAGCCAGACCAACTACGAAACCGGCACGGCTACGAAGAACCTGACCGTGGAGGATGCGGTCTACCCGCAGGACTTCGCGCTGCGGACGGCAAGGGCGGTCCTCGACCAGGCGTCCCTGCAGATCATCGTTCCGGCGGACCAGCAGCGCCACCGGACGCTGACCCTATCCAACACCGGTTCATTGCCGCTGAACTACCAGATCAGGGAGACCGGCGGGGGAGCGGCGGCGGGCGCCGTCGCATCGGGGCTGAACAAGAACCCGAGCTACAATCCCAACTCCGTCAACACCCGCGGGATCTTCGTGCAGGACACGCCGGCCGGGTGGACCCCGCAGTCGCCTGGCCAGGTGATCCGGTCCTGGCCGGCCACCGGACAGACGCTCGCGTGGGGCGTTGGCTATACCGGGAACGTCTGGATCTCCGACCCAATCCCGGGTGGTGGCCTGTGCGGACCTTCAGCCACCTGCCATAACACGGAGTACTCGACCGCCGGCTCGCAGACCGGGCGGCAATGGCCGGCGAACTGGGCGAACGCCTGGAATGCCGACATGGCCTATGACGCCGCGCACAATCGGATGTGCCAGGTCAACGTCGGCGGTGACAACGGAATCTACTGCTGGGATCCATCGACCGGCAGCGTCGTCGGCTCGATCACGGGCAGCTTCCCGTGGAGCCAGATCTCGCAGCGCGGGCTGGCCTACAAGGCGGACGACGATACCTTCTTCATCGGCGGCTGGAACCAGGGCATCCTTTACCACGTGAAGGGTCTCTCCTATCCGGACCCCGGTGCGATCGTCGATCAGTGCAACACGCCTGATCCGAACATCTCGGGCCTCGCCTACAACCCGGCCTTCGGCATCGTCTGGGAGGCGACCAACAGCCCGACCGACACCATTTACGAGCTCAACCCGGCGACCTGCGCGGTGATCACCACCCTGGCGCATCCGAACCCCGGCTTCAACGGCGGCGGACTGGAGATGGACGAGGCCGGCAATCTCTGGATGGTCAGCCAGAACGCAAACACCGTCTACCTGGTGGACAGCGGGGTTCCGGCCTTCACCGACGTTCCGTGGCTCTCTGAGAGCCCGTCCAGCGGGACGGTGGCCGTGGGTGCCTCGCAGGCCATCACCATCAGCGTGGACACGACCGGGATGACGCCCGGGACCTACAGCGCAACCCTGTTTGTGCAGAGCAACAGCGGACGGCAGCCGTCGCTACGGGTGCCTGTCAAGCTAATCGTTCCCGCCTACGAGACGGGCGTCGATACCGGTTCGACCAGCGCCTACACGGACGTCAACCAGGACACCTGGGCAAAAGACCAGCAGTACACTACCGGCAGCTGGGGCTGGATCACGAAGGGGACGACGGATACGACCAAATCGCCGATCGCCGGCACGGTAGACCAGAAGCTCTACCAGTCTGACTTCCGCGGCATGACCGAGTACCGCTTCGACAACTTGCCGAACGGGGTCTATCAAGTGGAGCTGCGCTTCGCCGAGCTGCAGAACATCAAGGCCAACCAGCGCGTCTTCGACGTCGTGATCAACAACACTCTGGTGCTGCCGGCGCTCGACGTGGTGGGCGAGGTGGGCAAGCTCACCGCCGACGACAAGAGCTTCTTCGTCACCGTGACCGACGGGACGATGCACATCCGATTGATCACGCGCAAAGGCTTCCGCGAGCCGATCATTAACGCGATCCGCGTCACGCACCGACCCGACCGGGCCAGCTGAGTCGCTGACTGAGCTCTCCTCCACCCTCCCCCTTCGTGGGGGAGGGTCGGGGTGGGGGTTAGAGAATACAGGCCCCCGAGATCATCAGCGGGTTCGAACGCGTGCCGTCTTTCTCACTGGCGACGATCAGCACCGGCAGGTACTGGCAGATGTTGCCGGGCACGGCGAAGGCAAACTTTCCCGACCCGTCAGTCATCACGTGCCAGGTGAACTCGATTTTCTGCCCGGTGGCATTGAGCGCGATGCTTTCGCGAGGGTGGAACCCCGACCCGCACACGTAGGCGAATGGCGCTGGCGACGGCAAGATGGTGACTTTCGGATAGCACAGCGCGAGCATCGGCTTCGCCGGCGCGGCGGAGGGCAGCACGGGTTGGGGAAGAGGGGCAATGGGGGCTGCCGACGTCTTGACCGGCGGCGCCGGCGTCACGCTCGGTGAGGTCCGCGTCGCCGCAGGATTCGATGTCGGGCCCTGCGCAGTCACGGCGGCTGAATTGCTGGACACCGCCGTTCCGGTGCTCGGCCCGGCCGTATTGTGTGGAGGCGCCGCCAGCGCCACACCGCCCAACACGACGACGAGGGCTACCGAGGCGGCCGGCTGGATTAGTCTCGAAAACCGCACGACATCAGTTAGAACGCTGGTGGGCGTCCTTTCTCACGAAGCCGCCCTTATGGCATCCTCTTTCCAGAGGGCAGATGGCGGCAGATCCTCGTATCCCGGCGCTGCGTCGAGACTATCCGGGACATCCTTATAAGAAGTGGCAGGGCGCGCACTGGCGGCTGCTCAGCCTGGTGGAGCTCGGCCGTACCGAAGCGGACGATCGGATCTCTGATGCGGTCGATCGCGTTTTGAAGTGGCTGCTGAATCCGCGCCGTCGGACGCCACGCATCTCGGGCCGTTACCGGCAGTGCGCCTCGATGGACGG
>VBEW01000070.1 GCA_005889225.1 Chloroflexota bacterium
GAAGGCGCGCCCTTCGTCCTCAGGGACGAGGGCTTCAAGCGAAACTGGCGGTTTGGCATCGGCGGCCGGTTGCATCGATGGAAGCTCCGTCCAGTTCTGGGGGAAATACGAAAGGTAACGGCGGCCGGCTTCGATCGCCTCCTCCTCTGAGGCCAGCAGCACGTCGCACGAGCCGCTCACCGTGGCATGCATCCGGGCGCCGCCCATTTCTTCCAGGGTCACCTTTTCGCTGATCACCATCTCGGCCATCCGGGGTGAGCCGAGGTACATGCTCGCGTTGCCCTCGACCATGATCGTCACGTCGCAGAACGCCGGGATGTAGGCACCGCCCGCAGCGGAGGGGCCGAAGAGCAGGCAGATTTGCGGCACGACGCCCGAGAGCTGCACCTCCTGGTAGAAGATGCGACCCGCGTGACGGCGCCCGGGGAACATCTGAACCTGGTCGGTGATCCGAGCCCCGGCCGAGTCCACCAGGTAAAAGATCGGCACCTGTAACCGCATCGCCGTCTCCTGGATGCGGACGATCTTTTCGACGGTGCGCGGTCCCCACGAGCCGGCCTTGACCGTGGGATCGTTGGCCATGACGCAGACCGTGCGCCCGTCGATCCGCCCCACTACCGTGACCACCCCATCGGCGCCGTATCCAGGCTCGTCGCTGTGCGCGAGCAGCCCATCTTCGATCAGGAAGTCCGGGTCCAGCAGGAGCTCGAGCCGGCGTCGCACCGGCAGCTTGTGCTCCTGGCGAAGCTTCTCCGCGTACTTTGCGGAACCGCCGGCTCGCGCGGCGTCCGACCGCGCCTTCAGCTCGTCGCCGGCCGCTTCCTTGGGCTCGGCGGCGCTCATGCGAGGACGCTTCCGGCTTCCGAACCCTGCATGGCGTGCACCCTGCCCGGCAGCCTCGCGCCGAGGGTTCGCTCGAGTCCGCGCGCCACGTCGATGAGGCGGTTGACGTCGACCCCGGTCTCGAGGCCCATGGCCTCCAGCATCGTCAGCGCGTCTTCGCTGCAGAGGTTGCCGCCGGCGGCCGGGGCGAAGGGGCTGCCACCGATCCCGCCAATCGATCCCTCGAAGAGGCTGACGCCCGTCTCCAGCGCGGACAACAGGTTCGCCATGGCGGCCCCGCGCGTGTCATGGAAATGGGCGCCCCAGCGTACCGAAGGAAGCCGCTGCTTCATCGCCTGGAACAGTTCCTCGACCTGCGCCGGGTTGGCGACGCCGATCGTGTCGGCGAGCGCAATCTCGCTGATGCCGCCGTCAGCCAGGACCACCGCCACCTCCTCGACCCGTGCGGTTGATACCGCACCCTCATAAGGGCAACCAAAAGCGACGCTGATGCTGGAATCCACCGCGATCCCCTCGCGACTTGCCAGGCTGCCGATTTCGGCAATCTCCTTCAACGTCTCGGCCACCGAGCGATTGAGGTTGTGCCGGTTGTAGCCGTCGGTCGCCGCCACGGTCACCGCAATGTTCCGCACGCCGGCGTCTTTAGCCCGATCGAGCCCGCGGCGATTCGGCACCAGGACCCGCAGCCGGTCGATTCGGTCCTGCAGCGCCTCGAGCACGGCCTCGGCGTCGGCCAGCTGGGGCACCCACTTCGGATGCACCATCGAGGTGGCCTCCACCCTGCGCAAGCCACAGTCCAGCAGGTTCGTGATCAAGCCGACCTTCGCCGTGGTTGGCAGCGGACTCGCCCAGCTCTGGAGGCCGTCTCGCGGACCGACTTCGACCCACTCGACAGATGGCACGCTCATCGACCCGTAAATCGCGGGGTGCGTTTCTCGAAAAACGCCGTCACCCCTTCCTTCAGATCATCGCTCAGGCTCAGTAGCGCGAGCTGGTCCTGCAGATACGCCATCGCGGAGGGAAAGCTCATATCCTGCATCTTGTAAAAAGCCTCGAGGCCCAGTTTCATGCCGATCGGGCTCTTCCGCGCCAGCTCTTGAGTCAACGTATCGACCTCCGCGTCGAGTCGCGCGCGCGGCACGTGGCGGTTGATCAGGCCCAGCCTTAGGGCTTCAGCGGCGTCGACCCGCTTGCCGGTCAGCGCCAACTCCATCGCCGCCTTCCGGGGAAGGTTGCGGAACACGATGGCCATGATCATCATGGGAAAGACCCCAACGTTGACCTCGGGCATCCCGAATTCGGCATCGTCGGCGGCGATCGCCAGGTCGCAGGCCGCGACCAGCCCGAAACCGCCCGCCAGCGCGTGACCGTTGACGCGGGCGACGGTCGGCTTGCCCAGCTCGGTCATATCGAGGAAGAGTTCGGCCAGCTGCCTCCGCTGAAAAAAGCGTTCGAGCTCTGGCTGTTCCCGGCGAAAGCTGTTCAGATCGGCGCCGGCGCAGAAGATCTTGCCGGCGCCCGTGATCACGATGGCACGCACGGCCGGGTCGCCTTTGGCTTCCTGCAGCGCGGCGCGCAGCTCGACAACGACCTCGTGACTGAGGGCGTTCCGGGCATCCGGGCGGTTGATCGTGATCGTGGCGACGGCGTCGTGGCCCTCCAGCTGGAGGTGCGTCAGCTCCACGCAGGCAAGTATATGGTGGGTGATTTTCTCCACCGTCAGGGCCCACCTAGAATGCAATTCGTGGAGGACGTCGTGCTGGTGGCGGCCGGCCGTACCCCCTTCGGCAAGCTCGGCGGCGGGCTCTCGACGCTGCCGGCACCGGATCTCGGCGCGGTGGTGATCAAGGCGGTGCTGGAGCATACCGGCGTGAGCGGAGGCGACGTCGACCAGGTCATCATGGGCACCGTCATCACCGCCGGCATGGGGCAGATCCCCGCCCGCCAGGCGGCGCTCAAAGCCGGGTTGCCCAGCAGCGTCCCGGCGTTGACCGTCAACAAGGTCTGCGCGTCGTCGCTGAAGGCCGTCAACCTCGCGGCTCTACTGATCCGCAACGGCGACGCCAAGGTGGTGGTCGCCGGCGGCATGGAGAGCATGAGCCAGGCTCCGTACCTCGTCGAAAAGGCACGCTTCGGTTACCGGCTCGGCGACGGCAGTCTGGTTGACAGCATGGTGCGCGACGGTCTTACCGATCCGGCCAACGGTTGGCACATGGCGGTGGAGGGCAGTAACGTGGCGAAGGAGTTCGAGGTTTCCCGCGAACGCCAGGACGAGTATGCCTATGGCAGCCAGCAGCGCTACGCGGCTGCGCTCAAGGCCGGTCGACTGGCACAGGAGCTCGTTCCGGTGACGGTGGCGAACCCAAAGGGGACTGCCGTGGTCTCGGCCGACGAGCAACCTCGACCCGAAACGACCATCGACGGCCTGGCTCGCCTCACGCCGCTCTTCCGGCCTGATGGCACGGTTACCGCCGGAAACGCACCCGGCGTCAACGATGGCGCGGCGGCTGTGCTGCTGATGAGCGCGGTCGAGGTGGAGCGGCGGGGCCTGACGCCATTGGCCAGCTGGATCACGTATGGCGAGTCGGCCGCCGATACCCCATACCTGGCAACCGTCCCGGCCTCGGCGATCCAGGCCGCGCTCAAGCGGCGTGGTCTGCGGGTCGATGACATGAACCTCTTCGAGATCAACGAGGCGTTCGCCGCGGTCGCTTGCACGTCGATGGACCTGCTCGGGATCGACGAGGCGCGGGTCAACGTCGATGGAGGCGCGCTGGCGGTTGGGCATCCCATCGGCGCCTCGGGAGCCCGCATCCTGATGCACCTGGTTTTCGAGCTAGGGCGGCGGGGCGGCGGTTACGGCGCGGCCGGCATCTGCTCGGGAATGGCGCAGGGTGAAGCCACCATCGTGCGGGTGAACTCCGGCCCGCCGGCCGACGCGAGCGGCGCTTGAGTGCCATGCGAGCGTTTGAGGCGTAAGTGGAGCTCGCCCTCAGCCCGGAGCAGGAGGAGATTCGCAAGCTGGTTTCCGAGTTCGCCGAGCGGGAAGTCAAGCCGCGCGCCGAAGCCATCGACCATAGCGGCGACTTCCCCCGTGACCTGGTGCAGAAGGCCGCCGCCCTTGGGCTGCTCGGGATCCTGGTGCCGGAAGAATATGGCGGGGCCGGTCTCGACCACATCTCCTTCGCGATCTTCGTCGAGGGGGTCGCTCGCTTCTGTGCCAGCACCTCGGTCATCCTCGACGTCCACAACTCCGTCGGGACGGAGCCCATCGTCCTGTTTGGCAGCGAGGACCAGCGGCGGCGGTGGCTGGTCGATCTTGCGCAGGGCAAGAAGCTGGCGGCCTTCGCGTTGACCGAGCCGGACGCGGGATCCGATGCGGCCAACCTCAGCACGACCGCAACCCGCCGTAATGGCGGGTATGTGCTGAACGGAACCAAGATCTTTATCAGCAACGCCGGCGAGGCCGGACTCTATGTCGTCTTTGCCACCACACGGCCGGGTTCCGGTGCGGAGGGGATCAGCGCATTTCTCGTCGGGAGTGATAACCCCGGGCTTAGGGTCGGACCGAAATTCAAGAAGATGGGGCTCAACGGCTCCGCGATTGCCGAGGTGTTCCTGGAAAACTGCGTGGTCGACGAGACGGAACGTCTGGGCCAGGAAGGCGAGGGGTTTCGAATCGCGATGCGCGCTCTCGACAGTGGCCGGATCGGCATCAGCGCGCAGGCGGTCGGCCTGGCGCAGGGTGCGCTGAACGACGCGGTAGCCTACGCCCGGGAACGCAAGCAGTTCGGCAAGCCCATCGCGGAACTGCAGACCATCCAGAACAAGCTCGCCGACATGGCGGTCAGGATCCGGGCCGCTCGCTGGATGACCTGGAAGGCGGCGGCGCTCTGCGATGCCGGGCAACCCTTCACGAAGGAAGCCTCCATGGCCAAGCTGTTCGCCACCGACGCCGCCATGGACATCACGCTCGACGCCCTGCAGGTGTTCGGCGGCTATGGTTACCTCGAGGAGTATCCGATGGCGCGGCGGGTGCGCGACGCCAAGGCGTGCCAGATCTACGAAGGCACAAACCAGGTCCAGCGCATGGTCATTGCCCGCGAGCTGGTGCGCGTCTGATGGACTTCGCCCTCAGCGAGGAGCAGCAGCAGATCCGGGAGATGGTCCACGACCTCTGCCTCGAGCGGGTAGAGCCACGAGCGGCTGAGATCGACGAGTCGGGCGAGTTCCCCTGGGATGTCAAGGAGCTCTTCGCCAAACACGACATTCTGGCAATCCCGTTCACGCCAGAGTACGGCGGGATCAGCGGAAGCGCGCTGACGCTGATCGTGGCAGTCGAGGAAATCAGCAAGTTCTGCGTCACCTCCTCCCTCATCCTCAGCGTGCAGTCGCTCGGCAGCCTTCCCATCTGGCTGGCTGGAACCGAGGAGCAGAAGCGTCGGTACCTTCCACCGCTGGCCCGCGGCGAACAGCTGGCAGCCTATGCCCTCACTGAGCCCGGCTCTGGATCGGATGCCGGTGGGGTGCGGACGCGCGCTCTCAAGCGCGGGGATACCTACGTCATCAACGGCTCCAAGACCTTCATTACCGGCGGCAGCGTGGCCGATACGATCGTGGTCTTCGCCCGCACCGACCAGGATGGCGATACGCCCGCCCGCAACATCTCCGCCTTCATCGTCGAGAAGTCGATGCCGGGCTTCAAGGTCGGCAAACTGGAGAAGAAGCTCGGGATCCGAGGATCACCGACCGCCCAGCTCTTCTTCGAAGACCTGGAGGTTCCGGAGGACAACCGGCTTGGCGGTGAGGGCGAGGGTTTCAGGCTGGCGATGCGTGTGCTCGATCATTCGCGGCCGGGAATCGCGGCGCAGGCGCTGGGGATCGCCGAAGGCGCGTTCGACCTGGCCCGGCGATACGCCCGCGACCGGCGCCAGTTCGGGAAGCCCATCGTCGAATTCCAGGGGATTCAGTTCATGTTGGCCGACATGGCTACCCAGATCGAGGCCGCCCGGGCCCTGACCTACGCCTCGGGCGACGCACTCGACCGGAGCCTCCCCGACATCGGCAGCAGCTCCTCGATGGCCAAGCTGTTCGCCTCGGACACCGCCATGCGGGTCACGACCGATGCGGTGCAGATCCTGGGTGGATACGGCTATCTTCGGGATTTTCCAGCTGAGCGGATGATGCGGGACGCGAAGATCACGCAGATTTACGAGGGGACGAATGAGATCCAGCGCTTCGTGATCGCCCGCGAGCTGCTGAAGGATTCGGCATGATTGTCAAGCAGCTGTACGTCGCCGGAGCCGGCCTGATGGGGGCCGGCATCGCCCAGACCGCGATTACCCGTGGCTTTGACGTCACCATCCGGGAGGTGGAGGACACGCTGCTGGCCAAGGGGATGGAGAACATCAAGGCACGCCTCGACCGCCTGGTGCAAAAGGGGGACCTCGATGCCGCCACTCGCGACGGGGCACTGGGCCGCCTGCATCCGACGACGTCACTGGAGGCGGCCGGACGAGCCGAATTCGTGATCGAGGCGATCACCGAGAATTTCGATGCCAAGCGCGACCTCTTCAAGCGCCTTGACGGCATCTGTAAAGAGGAAGCTATCCTCGCCAGCAACACCTCATCCATTCCGATCACGCGAATGGCAGCGGTGACGCGTCGGCCAGATCGCTTCATCGGGATGCACTTCTTCAACCCGGTGCCTCGCATGCCACTGGTGGAGGTTACCCGCGGTCGCGACACCTCCGACAGCACGGTGGCCACCACGCTGGCGGTGTCCACATCCCTCGGCAAGACGCCGATCACGTCCCTCGACTATCCCGGCTTCATCGTCAACCGGATGCTGGTGCCCTTCATCAACGAGGCGATCCGGGCACTGATGGAGGGGTTGGGCTCCCGGGAGGACATCGACCGGGGAGCCAAGCTCGGATTGAATCACCCGATGGGGCCGCTGGAGCTGGTTGATTTCGTCGGACTCGACACCCATCTCTATATCTGTGGTGTGCTCTACGACGGGCTCCACGACCCGCGTTTCGCGGCGCCGCCACTGCTGCGGCAGCTCGTCGACGCGGGCCATTTCGGGCGAAAGACCGGCCGCGGCTTCTACCGCTACGGACCCGACGGGAGCCGGCTGCCCGACTGACGGCGGATCCACGTCCACGGGCCCCGCGGCGCGAGGGCGGCCGCCAGAAACGTTAGGGCCGCGACGAATGAGGCAACGGCCAGCGTTGTCATGCCGAGCGCGATGCCGGCCCAGACCACTCCGCTCTGCGACGCGATGACGCTGACGGGAGTCCCGCCCAGCAGATGCAGCGTGATGAAGCCATCGGCAAGTATGAAGGTGCCCAGCATGATCAGCAGGGCGCCCGTCCGGCGGGCGCGGGCGAGCCACAGCGCCCCCACCAGCCAGAGGCTGATGGCAATGG
>VBEW01000071.1 GCA_005889225.1 Chloroflexota bacterium
TGCTCGGCCTGACCCTCCTCGAGTCCATGGCCGTGGGGACGCCGGTGGTTTGCACAGCGGTGGGTGGGATGCCCGAGTATGTCCACGATGGCGTCAGTGGCTTCATCGTGCCGCCGAACGATCCCGCCACGCTGCGCGACCGGCTGCGGCGGCTGCTCGAGGATCCGGTGCTGGACCGCCGGATGGGCGAAGCCGGCTGCCGGCAGGTGCAGGCCTTTGGCTGGCCGGCCGTGGCCGATGCGGTGTTCGCGCAGTACGCCTCATTCCACCCAGCCGCCGGATAAGAAATAGGTTGTCAGAGCGGCCTGCAGCATAAAGCCGCCGGCGACGATCAGCAGATCGAGCGCCGGCCAGCGGCGCAACCATCGCCCGAGCAGCAGAAAGACCGGGATTGCAACCAGCAACTCCCGCCCGACCGAGCTGAGTGGGTCCGGCAGGAGCAGGGTGGGGGCGGCCGTGCTCAGGAACAGCAAGCCGGCCATGTAGAGCGTGAACGAGACCGGCTGGCGCCGCAGGACGACCACGGTCAGCACGCCGAATGCCAGCAGGGCGCCGAGGTCGAGCGCGATCAACACGCTCCAGTACGTCCCGAGGGGGGTTCGGACCAGCATGCCAAGCGCATGCCGCAATGTCACCCAGACCGGCTCCAGGTGCCGGTTCCAGTACAGCGCGTGCGCCCGCAGGAACAGGAGCGGCTCGCCGAATTGCCGCCAGAGGTAGGCCACGTAAACGGCGAGGCCGAGAGGGAGCGCTCCCAGCACCATGATCGCTTCGGCGCCGCCACGGATGTTAAGCAGCCGCCGGGGCCTGAATGTCCGCCAGCGTTCTCGCTCCCACCAGCCGTGCTGCCGCCCATACTCCCAGACCAGCGGCAGCACCAGGATCAGGGCACTCGACCGGGTGAGCGCGGCCAGGAACGCCGCCACGGCCGTGCGTTTCCACGCGCCCTGACGTGCCCACAGCAGGGTGAACGTGGCGGTGGCCAGCAGCAAGGCATCGGAGTATGGCGCGGCCAGAAAGAACGCCAACGGATATGCCGCCAGCGCACGGACCGCGCCGGGCGCCGCGCCCGGCCCGTCCTCGTGGGCGGCCAGCAACGCCAGCCCGATGAAGCCGGCCAGGGCCGCCAGGTTGCTGATGAGCAGGGCGGCGAGGAGCGCGTAGCGCTGGCCGGCCACCGTCGTGGCCAGGCGAATCAGCATCGGATAGAGCGGGAAAAACGCGGCGTGCGGACGCGAGTGGTAGCCGTTTTGAGAGATGTCGACGAAGATGCCGGCATCCCATCGCCCCCAGCTCCCGAGCAGGGTACCGAGGTCCCACCGCCCGACGACGAAGCCCGGTGGGACCCGGGTGTTGCCGAAGCCGTTGAAGATGACGGTCACATAAGTAAGGACGGCGAAGGCCACCCGCGTGGCCAGCCACATGCCGGCGGCCTGGAGCACGATCGGGCGCCAGCCCCCGACCGGCGTCCGGTGCCCCGGTCGATCAGCCTCGAGCGCGAGGCCCGGTCTCATGGTGCGCTCCACATTGCGCGATAGAGCTCGAGCGTCCTCACGTGGGATTGCCGGATGTCGAAGCCGGCGGTCACGCGTTCCCTGGCCCGCTGCCCCATCCGGCTCCGGCGGCCCGCATCAGACACGAGATCGCGAATCGCGGCGGCGAGCGCGGCTGGCTGCCCGGCGGGAATCAGGGAGCCGGTCTGCGCATCGGGGATGAGCTCGTCCGTGCCGCTCACGCTGGTGGCGATCACCGCGCAGCCGCAGGCCATCGCCTCCATCAACGCCATCGCCGGGCCGCCCTCGAAGTGGCTCGGGAGCACGAACAGGTCCGCCGCCCGGAGCCAGTCCGCCACCTCAGTCGGAGTCCGGCTGCCGGCCAGCACTACAACCTGATCCAGCCCGGACTTGGAGACCGCGGCCTCGAGTGTCGGTCGCGATTCCCCGTCCCCGATCACGATGTACCGCGCGGACGGCAGGTCGGCCGCCAGTTGTTTCGCGGCGTCGACCAGGTCCATCAGGCCTTTCTGGGGACTCAGCCGTGCCACGGTGACGATCAGCGTGAGATCCTCGCGGGCCGAGCCGGGCATCAGCTCGCCGATCAACCGGGGGCGGAGCGCGGCGCGCTCGTCGGCAGCGGCCGGTTTGAAGACTTCAGGATCGGTCCCGTTGTAGATCACGCTGACGCGTCCAGCATCGAATCGGTAGCGGCCGATCAGCCAGTCCCTGGCCAACTGCGAAATCGCAATGTGCCGGGTGATCAATCTCCCGTAGAGCGCGTAGGTAGAAGACCAGGACCCCCCACCCTGATCCTCCCCCGCAAAGGCGGAGGGAACCAGGTGATGGGTCATGAGGGCGGGCCGTCGCAGCGCCCGAGCCGTCAGCGCCGCGGCAACCTGGTACTTGCCCGCCGGATGCGCCAGGTGGAGATGCACGAGCCGCGCCCCACGCAGAATCCGGACCAGGCGCGCCAGCCCCGATGGCGTGGGAGCCACCCGGTACACGCGGACGCCGACAGCCTCGAGCCGCCGGCACCAGGGGTCGATATCGTGGTCCGGACGGCAGATCAGCTCGATCGTATCGTCGAGCTCACGCACCAGGTACCCGGCCAACCGCTCTACGTGCAGCTCCGCCCCACCCAGCTCGCGGGAAAGCGAGATCAGCACGATCCGCCCGCGCGCCCCGCTCACATGTTGGCGCCGGGCCGCCGCCCGAGCCGGACGATGCGGTCTCGCACCGGCATCCATGCCGGAAGCCGTTCCGCAAGCGGCAGGACATAGCCCAGATCTTCGATGGTCAGTGCCGAGAGCGGAAAGGCCGCCGCCAGGTAGATCAGCGGGGACGCCAGCAGGACCAGGATCAGCGAGACCCGGTTGTGAATCAGGGGCCGCCCGACCAGGTAGGCGAGCCCGGCCATCAGCGCCGCGGCGATCAGGGGCCGGATCACGGTCCGCCGCACCAACTCGACGACCGTGACATGAAAGAGCGAACGGCTCGCATAAATCACGAAAGCCAGCGTCTGGGTGGCGCTGTTGATGAAGAGCGCCAGCGCGGCGCCGGTGATCCCAAAGATCGGCACCAGGATCAGAACCAGCGGGATGTGGATCAGGGCGGACGCCACCGCGAAGCCGTTGTTGATCTCCGGCTTGCCGAGCGCCTCGCAAAAGATCACCGGGATCACCGCCAACGATTGGATCAGCAGCGCCGCCAGGAGCCAGCGGAACGCGCCGCTGCTCGCGTGCGCCACGACGGTTCCCTGGGCGCCGCCTATCCAGTAGGTGAGCACGGGGTCGGCGAGCGCGAACAGGAGCAGCAGGATGGGCGCCGCCACCAGGGTGAGGAGGCGCGCGCCGATGAGAAAGAGGGCGCGCATCCGGGCCGGGTCCGCGCGCAGCGTACTGGCCCGAGGGAAGAAGGGGGAGGCGAGCTCACCCAGCAGCGACAGCAGCTTCTGGCTGGCGTTCGCCGGAATGGAATAGATGCCGGCGGCACTGACGCCCAGGATGGCGCCTACCGCGAACTGATCGAAACGGAACGTGAAGATGCCGCCGACGGTGCCGGCGAATTTGAAGATCGAAAACCTGCCGAGCTGCCTGAACGCCTGGCCATTGAGCCGGGGCGTAAAGCCCACGCCCGGCAGAAGGCGGCGGCTGATGAGGTAGAAAATCAGCAGGCCGAGCGCGGTTCCCCCGATGTTGATGATCACGAAGCCCTCCAGCACGCCGCCGGCCAGGGCGTAGAGGATCAGCGCCGCCGTCGTGACGAGCGACAGCCCGACGATGCGGGCGGCGACCAGGTCGTATCGCTGGAGCGCGTACGGCACCGCGTTGAAGACGGCCAGCCACATATTCACGGTGAAGCCAGCCGTGCTCAGCCAGAGCGCCGTTCGCGCCGAGGGCTGCAGCGCGGCCGGCACGTGAAGAAGATCTTGCACGGCCCACGGAACGAGGGCGGCAAAGCTAAGCCCACCGGCAGCCCCGATCAGCAGGTAAAGGGTCAGCGCCGTCCCGACCAGGCGCTCGGATTCGTCCCGCCGCTGCTGGTGCCACGCATGGCTGAGCGAGGTGATCAGGGCCGGCGTCAGGCCGAAATCGAGCAGCGCCAGAAGACCGCCCAGGGTGATGGCCAGGATGTAGACGCCGAATGCCGCCGTCCCCAGCCGGTGCAGGATGACCGGGGTGCTGACGATCGTCAGGATGATCAGCGCCCCGCGGGCGCCGACGTTGACGATGACGTTGCCGAGCAACGGCCAGGTCTTGCCCGAGGTCGCGACGGCCACGCCCTACCGTCGAACGGCGCGCAGGTAGAGCGACGCGCCGATCACGCTCGGGTCCTCCTGCTCCCGCAGAGCTCGCTCGTAGGGAGGGATGAGCCACGGCATGAAGAGCTTGTACCAGAATCCGGGCGGCACCACCCGCCGGAGCTTTCGCGAACCGATCCAGGAATAGAGCGGACGGTTCAGGATCCGGCTCGCCCAGCGGCTGTCCCAGCGGTCCCAGAAGGCCGCGGCCGCCGGCGGCAGATAGTAGCGATGCTCCAGCGTGTCCATCCCGGCCGCGTCGAACCGCCGGGTCCAGTCGTCGAGGCTGCGGTAGTGCTTGTGGATGATGCGCGTGTCGGTGCGCTGCATATAGCGCTGGGCTTCCGCCTCGTCGCCGTGGCGGCGCGCCCGGATGACGCCGTCCAGCAGGTCATGAAAATACAGGCTCGGCGTCGTAAAGAGGAGCACGCCACCGGGACGCAGCACGCGCCCAAATTCAACGACCACCGTCGTGTCGTCGTCGACGTGCTCGATCACGCTGTTGCACACCACGGTTTGAAAGGCTCCCGGCTCGAACGGCAGGGCCTGCGCATCGCCGGCGATCAACGTGCGATACGCGCGTCGGGTGTCCGCCGTTGCCACCGGCTCGATATCCAGTCCCACGTCGATCGGCGGCCGGTCCAGCAGCCAGGTCGCGGCGAAGGCGCCGTCGTGGGCCCCGATGTCGAGGCTTGGGCTCGCCAGCGGACCGTCACCGAGAGCGCGGGCCTCGATGGCTCGCCAGAAAGCCAGCGGTGGGGCATAGTAGAACCGCTTGAGAAACGCCCGCAGCCAGCGGACCTCGGACGCGCGTGCACCGTTTCCTGAGGCCACGCTGCCATGCTAACCATCTCGAGCCGCCGCGAAGCGGCGGGCCGCGCGGTCGCCGCGGCCCGGACCTGGTGGCGGGTCTGGTCGGGCTGGGCCGTCACGGCGATCGTCGTCCTCTCATACCTGGCGTGGACGGTCCCCGCACTTCGCCAGGGTGGCCCCGAGCCATTCATCCACCTGGGCCGGACACTGGTCCTCAAGAGCCAGGCGTCTCCCGCCATCAGCAGCCGCGCGGCGAGCTATGCCTACGACGGCGACATCGGCTTCGACGGGCAGTATGCGTATTTCCTTGCCGTCGATCCGATCAACGCCCGCTACTACATGGATAGCCCGGCGTATCGCTACACCCGCGTGCTGTATCCGATGACCGCCCGCGTCCTTGCCCTGGGTCGCCCCGACCTTGTGCCGTTTGCACTGATCGCGGTCAACCTGATCATGATCGGCGTCGGCACCGGTGCGCTGGCGGCCCTGCTACGCCGGCGCGGCTTCTCACCGTGGTACGCGGCGATCTACGGCTTCTATCCAGGGGTGCTGATCACGCTGCAGCGCGATACCACGGAGATCATGGCGTACGGGCTGGTCGCCGTGGCGATTTACCTGTTCGAGGCCCGGCGCCAGTGGTTCTGGTCGGCCATCGTCTTCGCGCTTGCCATCCTGGCGCGCGAAACCGCGGCGATCTTCGCGATCGGCTACGCCGCGGCGCTCCTGCTTGCCGGAGCGGATCAGGGTCAGTCTCCCTCCCCCCTTGCGGGGGAGGGTCGGGGTGGGGGGTGGCGCAACGCCGCCATCTTCGCCTCGGCCTACGCAGTTCCGATTATGGCCTGGAAAGTCTTCTTGCGCGTATGGCTGGGCTCGTGGGGCCTCGATGCGCACCTCGAGACGATCCCGTTTGGCGGCATTGCCGCGTGGTTTCCCTGGACGGCGGGCCAGGTCGACGAAGTCCGCATCGTGGTGCTCCCGGCGGTCCTCTGCGGAATCGCCGCCGCATGGGCCATCTTCCGCGGGGTCCGCCGGGTCGAGCCCTTCCTCCTGCTGGCGAACGTGGTGATTCTCGTGATCCTGCTGGAGCGTCCAGCCTACAACGACATTTCGTCCTCGGGACGCATCACCGTGGGCGTGGTGCTCGCCGCCGTGCTCGCGCTGCCGGTTCTCGCGGTCCGGGTGCGGGCGTGGATCTGGGCCGCCGCGGTGCTCTGGTTGACGCCGATGTTGTTCTGGTTCGCGCTGCCCACCCTGAGGGCCTACTTTGCCGTGCTCCGGCACCGGCTGGGCGGCTGAGGCGGTCAGGCCGCCAGGAAGGACCGCATCGCCCGCTGCGAGAACCAGAATTGTCCCTCAGCGACCGCTTCGACCTCGAGCACGCCGCCGGTCTCGCCGGACGGCGCGGCGACCGTCACGCTCAGGGCCACTGACTGACCCGGGGAGAGGTCGGCCGGCAACGTGAACCGCTGGTCGCTGAGCCAGCCGCTGACGGGCAAGCCCGCGTTCGGGGCAAAGTGCACACCGATCCGCACCGGATTCGCGCCGCCCGACGGCCAGGCTCGGTTGCCGGCATTGAGCACCGTGACGGTCCAGGTCTGCGTCTGGCCCGGCGTCCAGGTGCGGGGCGCCTGCGACAGGTCGTAGCCCGCCATCCAGCTGGCCGCGGCGTTCGTCGTCGTCAGGGCGCCGCGTTGCACGAACCAGAACTGCCATTCTTTGACGACTTCCGCCTCGAGAACGACGGCGCCGCTGGTCGCCGGCGGGGTCAGGCTCACCGGAACCGTAACCGACTGACCCGGCTTAAGGTCCGCCGGCAGTGGCACCCGCTGGTCGCTGAGCCAGCCGGTATACGCTAGCCCGGCGGCCGGGGCGAAATGGAGGCTCAGGCGGACGGGGCTGGCACCGCTCGCCGGCCACGTCTGGTTCCCGGTGTTCGTGAGCTTGATGGAGAACGCCTGTGGCTGGCCCGCCACCCAGTCCTTCGGCACCCCGCTCACGTCGTAGCCGGCGAGCCAGCTCACGGTGCTGGTCTCGATCGATGCCGCCCCGGCCTGGGCAAACCAGAATTGCTGTTCTTTTACCATCTGGGCTTCGAGCACGACCGCGCCCGGCGCCGCGGGGGCGGTGACGGAGGCGCTGAGCGTGGCGCTCTGCCCCGGGTCGAGGTCCTCCGCCAGGGTGACGCGCTGGTCGGTCAGCCATTGTGCGTAGGGCAATCCAGAGGCTCGTGCGAAATGTAGTCCCAGCCGCACCGGATTGCCGCCGCCGGCAGGCCAGCTCTGGTTCCCGGTGTTCGTCACCGTCAGGGCGATCGTCTGCGTCTGGCCCGCTGTCCACTGGTGCGGGACCTGGCTGACGTCGTAGCCGGCGGCCCACGCTGGCGCCGCGACCGTGACCGCGACGGGACCGGTGGGATAGAACCAGAATTGCTGCTCCTTGAGGAGCTGCGCCTCGAGTACGGTGGCCTGGTTCGTCGGCGGCGCGGTCACGCTGACGGAGATGGTCGCCGACTGCCCCGGCGCCAGGTCGTTGGGAAGGGCAACGCGCTGATCACTCAACCAGCTGCTCCAGGGCAACCCTGGCGCCGAGGCAAAATGCGTCTGGTTGCCGGTGTTGGTCACGGTGACCGGGAAGGTCTGGGTCTGCTGAAACGTCCAGGTTCGCGGGATCGCCCTGGCGTCGTAACTGCCCATCCAGGTCGCGCCCTGGAGTTGGACCGGAACGTTCGCCCACTGCTTGAACCACAGCTGTTGCTCCTTGACCATGGTCGCCTCCAAGACGCTGGCACTCCCCGGCGGCGCCGTGACGCTCACGTCGAACGTGACCGTCTGGTTGGGTGCCACGTCGGAGGGCAGCACGAACCGCTGGTCGGTCAGCCAGCTGGTCGCCGCGGGTGACGTCATGAAGTGCATGGCAAGGTGCACCGGACTGTTGCTGCCCGCCGGCCAGGTGGAGTTGCCGACATTCGTGACCGAGACCGTGACGCTACGCGTCTGGTTGACGGCCCAGCTCTGGGGCACGCCGCTCATGTCAAATGTCGCCGCCCAGGAGGCGCGCAACTTGGCGGCGATCGCCTGCCACAGGTCGGGAAGCCGGCCGTCATATCCGAGCGCCCACATCCCGGTGCCCTGCAGGTTATTGCTGTTCACGAGGTCGTACTTCGCCATCAACGACGTCGGATTGTCGTAGTAGAGCTCGCGCCAGCTGTTGTGGTTGGCGCCACAGGGATCGTTGCTCGCCGGGCTCCACCACGAGGCCCACGGCGAGCTGGCCGTGGCGTCCCATTGCCGGCTCAGCTGGAGGGCGCAGCTGAAGTCATCCGCGATCCCCGCGTAGGTGTCGGCCATGGCGCCGCCGCTGGCCGTGGCGTACGGCTGGTTACCGTTGGTCGAATATTTGTAACCGTAATACGGCACCCCGAGGATCACCTTGGACGCCGGGGCCTTCAACAGGAACTGGCGAACCGAGGTCGTGTCGTTGTAGGTCCAGCCGTTGAGCGGCGCGTTGGGCGCCGCCTGCCCGGGCAGGTTGCCGAAGCCCATGTCGTACGCCATCACGAAGAGGCTGTCGACCGAGGGGGCCAGCTGCGTAATGTTCATGAAACCCCCGTCCCAGCTCGCCGATCCCGAGTAGGTATCGACGGAGACCACCGCGCCGGGAATCGCCGCGTGCACCTGGCTGCTCAGGTTGGCGACGAAGGCGCTGAACTGGGTCTGCAGGTTGGGGTATGTGCTGCTCGAGGAGCCCTCGAAATCGATGTTGACGCCATCGAGATTTCTGGAGCGGATCGATGAGATCGTCCAGTTGATCGCATTCTGCGTGGCGTTCGGATTGCTGACGATGGCGTTGATGGTGCCGTTGTCAAAGGCCTTGATCACCAGGACGACACGATCGTTCGCCGCGTGCGCCCTGTTGATGACCGTGACCAGGTCCTGGCTCATCCAGCCTTTGAAGCCGTTGTTGGTCGGGCTCGTGTTGAAGGAGCCGTTGCTCTGCACGTCGAGCCCGAAGTACGCCAGCGTGCTGAGGAGAGAAAAATCCCACTGGCCGTTCCCACTGAGCGCCCAGTACGGCGCGAAGCCGAAGACTTCACGCGCCAATCTTGGATTACTGGGGAGCAGGGCGGGACTCGCGCCGGCAGCGGACATTGCTGGTGGACCACTGCGCGTCATCGGGCGCAGCAACGGTTGCGGGCTGGCTGTGGCGGGGGCGAGCGTCAGTGGCTGGTCCGCGTGGCGAGCTTCGTCCCTCATGTGCGGCCCGGCCTGTGGGTCTTTCACTGGGTGGGCGGCCGACGCCGACGCGGCCTGTGCCTGCGCCGGCGCGGGCAGTGCGCAGACCAGGATCGCCGCCAGCGCCACGCCGGCGCCAGCTATTGCCGATCGCTTCCTTGCCCGTGACATCAACGGGCCCACACCATGCGCCGGACGGCAGCGCGAAACAAGCAACCCCGGTACCACGATATCGATTGGCGCTATGCGTCGCGCATGGGTCCCCGGGATGCCAGGGTGCCCGCCCACGAGATCGCGAGCAGTACCCAGAACTCGAAACTCAGGTCGTTCTTGAAATAGGGGACGTCCACCAGGCCGTGGACGACGATCGACACCAGCGCCAGCAGCACCCCGAGCTGGAATGGACGCCAGTCGACGCCGGGTATGATCCAGCCGCGCCACGCGGTGCGAAACGCCTGCACCAGCAGCACGACGAAGGCCACCAGACCGAGGACACCGGTCGCCACCCAGAAATTCAGGATCAGGCTATGCGGATAGATCACCTGGGACAGGCCGCTCGGCCAGGGGGACATGTAATGGGCATAGCCGGAAAGCCCGGTGCCGAAGACGAGGTGCTCCCGCATCATGTTCAGGGTGACCTTCCAGAGGTGGATCCGTCCGGCCAGCGTGTTGTTGGGATCGGTCATGTTGATCTGGTGCGCCAGCCGGCTGGCGATGATCGGGACCTGAGTCGCGGCCACCACCAGCAGCGCCAGCCCGCCGAGCATCCACCAGCGTCGCCGGTGCGAAACGGCCAGCCCGATGGCGACGGCGACCAGTGCGGCGTAGCCGGCGCGCGAGAAGCTGAAGACGACGGCGATCGCCCCCAGGGCGACGAACAGCGCGGCCAGCTGGCGCTGGCGAGGCGACCGGCTGTACAGCAGAAGACTGCCGGCCACGGCGATGATCGGCACCAGGAACAGGGCCACGGCATTCGACGTTTGATAGATCGCGACCGGCGCGTTCTGCGCCGTGTCCACCGCATGATGACGTAAGGCGTCGACCACGGTGGCGATGTTCAGGAGGGCCACGACCGTGCCGCCGGCGGCGAGTCCGGCGACCATCATGAACGCCTGCCGGCTGGTCCGAATGACGGTGATCAGGACGACGAAAAAGAGCACGGGTTCGATGAAGTAGGCCCGGAACAGGCCCAGGGCGGCGCGCCGGTCCGGCGCCACCACGACGGACACCGCCCCGGCAACGACCAGCAGCACGGCGGCGAGCGTGAATGGCGACCGCCACGCCGGGGCGCGGCGCTGCCGCCAGCTTTCCCAGGCGAACACGACCAGCGTGAGCACGATGCCCGCCTCGAGCGCGGTCGTCGGATAGAAGCCGACATGCCAGCGCACCGCGTAGGCCGGCGCCAGGGCGCAGGTCAGGATCGCGAGCGGCAGGGTCAGCCGGTAGGCGCCGGCTCCAGCTTCGATCTGGCGGAGCTCGGCCCCGCGTTCAGCGGTCGCGGACAACTCTTACTTCTCTTGCGTTCGGATTGGTGCCGGTTTCGGTGAGCTCGACAGCGTGGGCTCGCCCAGGTTCGCCTCAGGGATCTGAAATGGGGTCTCGCTTCGAATGCGGACCTTCTTGATGCGGGTGCCCTGGACGGCTTCGACGCGCAACTCCCCGTTGCCCAGCTTCAAGGTGGCACCGACTTTGGGCATCGCCCCGAGCTGATTGAGAACATAGCCGCCAATCGTGTCGTAGTCGTCCGCCGCGATGTTGAGTTTGAGCAACTCGTTGACGTCGTCGACGCTGACCCGGCCGTCAAGGACGACCTCGTTGGGAGTGATGAACTGGATCTCGTCCTCCTCTCCGATGTCGTACTCGTCCTGGATCGGGCCCACGATCTCTTCCAGGATGTCCTCGATGGTCACGGCGCCGGCCGTGCCACCGTACTCATCGACCACGATCGCCATGTGGACGCGATTCTTGCGTAAATCGCGGAGCACGTCCTGGACGAGATTCGATTCGGGCGTGAAGTAGGGCTTGCGGGCAATGTCACGAAGGCTCTTCTGCTCACCACGGATCACAGCCCTGAGCAAGTCTTTCGCGTACAGCACGCCGACGATGTGGTCCAGATCGCCGTCGTAGACCGGAATCCGGGTGTGGCCGTGCTTGGTGACCAGGTCGACGGCTTTCTCCACCGGCTCGTTGACCTCGATCGCGACCAGGTCTGTCCTCGGCACCATGACTTCACGGACGCGCATGTCGCCCATCTCGAAGATGCCGTGGATCATCTCGCGCTCTTCCTCTTCCAGGACGCCTTCTTCTTCGCCCACGGAGACGAGCATCTTGAGTTCTTCTTCTGTTACGAATGGGCCTCGAACCTGGGCCTTGCCGCCAAGCATTCGAAGAATCAGTCTGGTCAACGACGTCAGGACGAAGACAATCGGCCGCATCAGCCAGGTTGCCCAGGAAACCAGCCGGGCCATCCTAAGCGCTACACGTTCGGCGCGCTGCAACGCGAGTGTCTTAGGCGTGATCTCGCAGGCGACCAGGACGACCAGCGAGAGAATCAAGCTCACCAGCCATTCGGCCACCCGCTCCCGATAGAGATGCAGCGCCAGCAGCGTCGCCGCCGACGACGCCACGATGATCGCGACCGTGTTGACGATCAGGATGGTCGAGAGATAGGAGTTGGGATCCCGATGGAGCCGCTCGATCACGATCGCCTGCGGCACTTTCTGCTCCACCAGCGTCCGCAACCGCACCCGGCTGATCGATGTCAGCGATGTCTCAGCCGAAGCGGCGAGGCCTGCCAGGATCAGCGCGATGGCGATGATCAGCAGCTCGAGCCAGGCCGTGGTATCCAAGAGTTATTTGAACAGCTCGCTGACCGAGCGATCCTCGTGCACCCGTCGGATCGCCTCGGCGAGCAATGGCGCGACTGAGAGAACTTTTATTTTTGCGTGCTGCTTGTCGGCCGGTAGGGGGATCGAGTCGGTGATGACGATCTCTTCGATCGGCGAATCGACGAGCTTGGAGACGGCGTCTCCGGCGAGCACGCCGTGCGTCGCCAGCACCCGGATGCTGGTGGCGCCCTCGGCGAGCAGCGCATGCGAGACGCCAACCAGGGTGCCGCCGGTCGAGATCAAGTCATCCACCACGACGACATCCATGCCAGCGACGTCGCCGACCACGCGCTGTTCGGAGACGACGTCGTCTTTGGGACGTCGCTTGTAAACGAACGCGATCGGCAGGTCGAGCAAGCGGGCCAGGTCCCCGACGCGCTTCGCGCCGCCCACGTCCGGCGAGACGATGACCGCGTTGCGCAGGTGCAGCTTGCGAATGTAGTCGACCAGGAGCTTTTCCGCCGTCAGGTGATCGACCGGAATATCGAAAAAGCCCTGGATGGCGTCGGCGTGGAGATCGAGCGCGATCACCCGGTTCGCGCCGGCCAGGGTGATGATGTCGGCCATCAACTTGGCCGAGATCGGGTCCCGCGCCTGGGTTTTCTTTTCTTTCCGAGCGTATCCGTAGTAGGGAACGACGGCCGTGATCCGGCCGGCCGAGGCCCGGCGCAGCGCGTCCAGGATGATAAAGAGCTGGATCAAGTTCTCCGAGACCGGCTGGCAGGTCGGCTGGATGAGGAAGACATCCGCGCCGCGGACGCTCTCGGCGATCTTGACGTCGTACTCGCCGTCGGCGAAGCGCGTGATCCGCATCGCCGAGATCGGCTCGCCGAGCGCCTCGCCGATCCTGCGCGCCAGCTCCGGGTTGGCGTCGCCGGAGAGCAGCTTCAGCGCCCCCGGCTGCCGGGGCGCCCCCTCGGGCGTCAGCGGCCGGGTCTCGCTCACTCGCTCGCCGACTCTGGGCTGGGCTATTTCTTCGCCGCCTTTGGCTTGTTACGCATCGCTCGGCGCCGTGCGGTGTATCCCTCCACGATCTTCATGTCCGCGCGGCCGATCGCCAGGCTCCCAGCCGGCACATCCTTCGTTACTACGGTATCAGCGGCTGTGGTCGCGTCGCTGCCCACCCGTACCGGAGCCACGAAGATCGTGTCGCACGAGACATAGACGTCGTCGCCGATCTCAGTGACGTTCTTCTCGAATCCGTCCCAGTTCGCCGTGATGCTACCGGCGCCGATGTTCACGTTCGCGCCGACCACCGCGTCGCCCAGGTACGAGAAATGCGGCACGGCGCTCCCGGCGCCGATTTTCACGTTCTTGATTTCGGTGTGGGTCCCGACGTGAACACCTTCGGCCAACTCGGTCCCCGGTCGCAACCGGCTGAAGGGACCGATCGTGACGTTCGACGCGATCTTGACCTGCTCGAGATGGGAGCGCTCGATGCGGCAGCCGTCGCCGACCGTCGAGTCGCGTAATTGCGTCATCGGCCCGATCACGCAGTCCTCGCCGATGACACTCCGGCCCGTGATCGTGCTGAACGGAAGGATGACGCTGTCTCGGCCGAT
>VBEW01000072.1 GCA_005889225.1 Chloroflexota bacterium
ATCTGGTGGTACGCGGCCTTCCTCGCGGTCTTCTCCACCCCGGTAGCGCTGGTGATGACCTATTTCAGCGGCTCGGAGTGCTCGGTGGAGGCCTACTACTCGTTGCACCAGCTCGGCGGAGCCGAAAGCCTGGCCGGTGTCTTCAATGCGCTGTGCGACATGCGGGAGATCACACCCCTCTTCTTCGGTTTCGCGATCGGCGCCAAGGTCGGCTGCGGACTGGTAGCGGAGCTGGGGACGATGCGGATCAATGAAGAGATCGACGCCCTGGAGACGATGGGCGTGCCCTCCGTTCCTTTTCTCGTCACCACCCGGATGGTGGCCGCGCTGCTGGTGCTCCCGCTGATGTACGTGCTGGCACTGGCCACCAGCTTCTTCGCCAGCTGGGTAGTGCAGCACTTTCAAATCGGCCTGGTGTCGAACGGCGTCTACTTCTCATACTTCTGGCGCTTCACCAACCTCACCGATTTCGGCTACTCGGTGATCAAGGCGGTCGTCTTCGCCTTTCTCGTGATCTGCGTCGGTGTTTACTACGGCTATCACGTCACGGGCGGGGCCGTGGGGATCGGCCGAGCCGTCGCCAAGACGATGGCCGTCAGCCTGGTCCTCACCGTCGTGGTCAATGCCATCCTCACCCAGATCTTCTGGGGGCAAAACCCCAACCTTCCCATCCCCTCATGAGCATTAGCCGGAACGGCGAGTACATGGTCGAGGTGGAGGATCTTCACAAGGCCTTCGATGGCAATCGGGTGCTGGACGGCGTGACCTGCCGGATCCCGGCGGGAAAGATCTCGGTCGTGATGGGGCCATCGGGGACCGGCAAGAGCGTGCTGCTCCGCCACGTGGTGGGCCTCCTCTTCCCCGATAAGGGCGACGTTCGAGTGGCCGGCAAGAGCGTCCCCAGTCCGAACGAAGACGAACTGCTGGAGCTGCGGCGCAACGTCGGCATGCTCTTCCAGGACGGCGCACTGTTCAGCTCGTTGAACCTGTACGACAACGTCGCTTTCCCGCTGCGGCAGCACACGAAAAAGTCAGAGGGCGAGATAAAGGAAATCGTGATGCAGCGGTTGGAGGAGGTCGGCCTGACCGAGGCGGTCAAGAAGATGCCCAACGAGCTCTCGGGCGGTATGCGTAAGCGCGCCGGTTTCGCGCGCGCCCTCGTGCTCGAGCCCGAGATCCTGCTCTTCGATGAGCCGGACTCCGGCCTGGACCCGGTGCGCACCGCGCTGCTATGCGACCTGATCAAGCAGATTCAGCAGAAGTACAGGTCGACCGGCGTCGTGATCAGTCACGACATCAAATCCTGCTTCAACATCGGTGACCACATCGTCCTGTTGCACGGCGGCAAGGTGGTCGACGAGGGTTCCAAGGAGGAACTGCAGCAGTCGCGCAACCCCTTTACCCAGCAATTCATCAAGGGGGCCGTCGAGGGCCCGCTTGGCATGGAATAGGTGGACGCAATCCGTACCTGGGTAGCCAGGTATCACGCGGGCATCGTTCTGGCGATGGTCGTGCTGTTGGCCATCGTCTCCTCTCGGATCGTCAACGGCCTCACCGAGTACCGGCTTGTCGTCCCCATCGACTCGGCGGACGGCCTCTATCCCGGCAGCGACGTCTTGATCGCCGGCGCCAGGGCGGGCAGCGTTCGCGATATCAGCGTCGACGGGGCGCAGACCCTGGTCACCATTGCCGTCGACGACGCCCACGCGCCGGTGCACGCGGACGCCACGGTGACGGTCCGACCGAAGAGCCTGCTGGGCGAGAAATACGTGGCGCTCGATCCGGGCCATTCGGATGAGCTTCCATCCGGGTCCCGGCTTTCCCATGAGCAGGTGGCGCGGGCGGTCGAACTCCAGGACGTCGTCAACAGCCTCGATCAACCAACGCGTGAGAAGCTGCGCACGCTCGTGATCGCCCTGGGCGGCGGCCTCGCCGGTCGCGGCCTCGACACCAACCAGACCCTCACCTACGGCCGGCAGGACCTCGATCACCTGGCGGCCATCACCGACACGCTGGCGGCCCGCGACCAGGACCTGCAAAAGGTGATCCAGGGCCTCGACCAGGTGACGGCCGAGCTGGCGAAGAGCGACCGGCGGCAACAGCTGGGTGAACTGATCAAGAACTCAGAGGCGTTGCTGCATTCACTCGCGCAGCAGGATGCGCAGATCAAAGCCACGCTGGCCAACGCGAATGCGGCCCTCAGCCGAACCGACACATCGCTATCAGGCACCGCCGCGCAGCTCAACAGCATCTTCCGGCAGGCGCCAACAACCGTCGACCTTCTGAACGGGATCACCCGCGACTTCGCCACCAACACCGACCTGCTGGTGGGCGATCTCGGCACGTTCGATCGCGGGATGAAGTACAGCAGCAACGTCTTCGGGGCGCAAGACGGGCAGGGCTATGCCACGCGGATCAGCGTGCTGGTGGGCGCCTGCAGCCCGGGCGTGCCCTGCACCCTGCCCGCCGCGGTCCCCGGGGCTGGCCTTCCGGTCCCCGACGCCTTCGACGCCGTGCTGGGCGTCCTGCTCGGAGGCCGCCGATGAGGAGCCGGACCAACCTGCCGGTGTTCGTCGCCTACGCCTTGCTCGGCCTGCTGGCGACCGCATTCCTTGCCCTACAGATGGGCGGCGAATTCGTCTTCGGCGGCTATCGAGTGGACGCGATCTTCAAGAGCGGCGCCGAGCTAGTCGCCGGCGATGACGTGTCGATGTCAGGGCTGCGAGTCGGCAAGGTGGAGAGCCTCACACCGCTGTCCGGCGCCACCAGAGTCACCATGCTGCTGCACCACGACTTCACGCCGATCTTCAAGGACGCTCGCGCCGTGATCCGGCAGAAAAACCTCCTTGGAGAAACGTACGTTGAACTCAATCGCGGCAATCGTTCGGAAGGGGCGATCGCGGATGGCGGCACGATCAGCGAGGACCACACCCTGACTCCGGTCGAAGTCGACGAGGTACTGAACGCGCTCGACCCTCAGGTTCGCGACCAGCTCACGATCGTGATCAACACCCTGGGCCAGGGGACGGCCGGCCGTGGCCAGGACATGAACGCGGCCGCCGCGGACCTGTCATCGGTGGCCGTCGACCTCCGGGCTCTGGCCCACACGCTCGCGAGCAATTCGGATCATCTCGACGCCCTGATCGCCGACCTGCGGAAGATCATGGAGACGCTGGCAGCCTGGCACGCCGACTTCCGGGCCATGATCGCGGACTGGGACCATGTGATGGCCACCCTGGCCTCGAGGGAGCAGAACCTGCAGGGCACGCTCGTCGAGCAGGACCGGGTGATGGGCATCCTCGATCAGGCCTTAAGCGGTGGAGCGGCCCAGCAATTGCACGGCGCCATTGCGGAGGGGCCGGCCATGATGGATAACGCAAACCATTACCTCAACGGCGCCGCCACGGTTTTCGGCGTCGTTCAGGACAACACGGCCGGTATCCAGCAGCTGTTCCGCGAGCTGGCCTCGGTGATGAGCGGCATCGGCCATCCGGATGAGCCCGGCAGCAATCCGAATGATTGGGTGCACATGTGGCGCGTCTACTGTGCCGATCAGTGCTTCCAACCCGGAGCACCCTGAATGGCGCGCCGCGCCTTTGTCAGCGTCGTGATGGTCATCACCTTCGCCGCGGTGTGTCTCATAGGGCTGGGCTTCATCGCCCTGAACATGGGCCTCCACGGCCCGTGGAGCACCGAATTTGCGCTCAACGCCGAGTTTGCCAGCGCCAACGGCCTGGTGCCGCAGGCCGAAGTGCGGGTGAGTGGGGTCCATGTCGGCACGGTCCTCGCCATCGACGACGCGAACGATGGGGGCGCGCTGGTGCGCATGGCGCTCCAGCCCGACATCCGGCTACGCCAGGATGCTCGTGCCGTGATCCGGCCCAAGACCCTTTTGGGCGAGAAGTTTGTCGAGCTGGTCCGGCCGCAGGTGAGCGACCAGGCCTACCTGCAGAGCGGAGCAACCCTCCCCAAGGCCCAGACCGGCCAGGCGATCGAAATCGACGACATTCTCAACGCCATGGACGCGCCAACCCGCAAGGCGATGTCCGAATCGTTTCGTCAGCTTGGCATCGCGCTCGACGGCCGGGAGCAGGACGTCAGCGCCGCCCTTCCCCCGCTCGACGACACGATGGCGAACCTTCGTCCGCTGGCGCGAGTGGGTGAAGCCCGCCAAAAAGAGCTGGATCGAATCCTGACGAACCTCAACATCATCATGCAGGCGTTGGCCGACGAACAGGACCAGCTTGGCCACCTGGTCGACAGTGGCGACACGGTGATGAGCGCGATCGCCTCCCGCGACCAGGCGCTGGCCGGCACCGTGCAGAACGGCGCCGCGGTCTTCGGATCACTCGACCAGGCCTTCAACGGTGTGACCGGGGCAGACCGTGCGTCCCTGCAAAAGAGCCCATCGACCATCGCCGCGGGACGAAGGACCTTGAGCCTGACCAACCCGGAGGTGGACAAGCTGCTGCCGGAGATCCTCCTCGGGCAGATCAGTTACCCAAATGATCAACTGAACGTGAGCGACGCGGAGTCGCTGACGCTGGCCGCCGAGTGGATCTCCGCCTTCTCGCATCAGGACGCAGCGGGCATTCACTCATTACGCATCACCGGGCTCAATCCCTCGACGCAGCAGACCACGATCGGGCTGCCCGGCATCGGGGGAGCCCCGCAGGCTCCGACCGCCCCACAGGACCTGGCCGACCTGCTGCTGATGCAGCTGGGGAACGGACGATGAAGCTCGTGATTGCGCTGATCGCTGCGGGCGGGGTCCTCGCGGGGCTCGCTGGAACCCTTTTTGCTAACCACCCCTATACCGTCACCGCCTACTTCTTGAGCGCCGAAGGCCTGACCCAGGAGAACGATGTTGTGATCAACGGTGCCCGTGTCGGGAAGGTGGTCTCGGTCGGGATCGCTCCCGACGATGGTCCCAACCAGGGTGGGGCGCGGGTAGTGATGGAGATCGGCGGCGGCTCTGCCCCCCTCCATCGCGGCGCCCGGGCGACCATTCGATCGAAGGGACTGCTCGGCAACCCGTTCGTGGAGCTGACGGCGGGACCGTCCAGTGGCGAGGTGATCCCCTCGGGGGGTACCCTGCCGCTGCAGGACACCGCCTCGCCGGTCGACCTCGACCAGGTGATGGACCTCTTCGATCCGCAGACGAGGGCGCGCATTCAAACCCTCACCCGGGAGAGCGGAACTGCGCTCCAGGACCGCGGGTCGGACCTGAACACGTTCCTGAGCGCCCTTCCTCGGATCGTTGAGGACACGTCGGTAGTGAGCGACAAGATCGCGCACCAGGACCAGCAGCTGAGCGCACTCGATGTCGAGTTCGACCGGATCGCCCAGATGATGGCCAGCGAGGATCAAGCGTTCCGCCGGGACATCGCCAACGGCGCCAGCCTCCTCGACCTCACCGCCGCGCACGAGGCCCAGCTGAAGGCCGAGCTGGTCTACGCGGACCGCGCGCTTGGAGAATTGGCGGCCGGGCTGAAGGGCCACGAGCGCGACCTCAACCAGATGCTGAGGCAGCTGCCGGCCGTGCTCGATGCGCTGCAGAAGCTTTCCGACCATTCGGCCACGTCACTGGCGATCCTCAACCCCTGCATGGCCGACATCGTGCAGACCCTCGCCGAAATGCGCAGCGCGACATCCTATCGCGATGCCAACGGCAATCTGCTGCGCGTCCATCCTTACGTGTTCAGCGGGACCGAGCCGGTCAACCCGGCTCGAATCGCTTGTGGCGGAGGCGGCTGATGGGCCCGCATAAAGGAAACCCGGTCAGGGCCGGCCTGGTGACGCTGGCCGGCGCGCTGATCATCGTGCTGCTAGCGATGGCGATCAATGTCAGCTTCGGTCTTCCCTTCAACCTCAGCCTGATCCCGCCGGGGCAAGACTATTCGGTGAAGGCGGCGTTCACGGATGCCAACGGCGTCAGCCGCGGCGCCGACGTGGTGATCGCCGGACACAGCGTCGGCCAGGTCACGGGCGTCGAGGTCTCCGGCACCCAGGCGATGGTCAGCATGCGGATCTCCTCGCACTACGCCCCGCTGCACCAGTTCACCACGGCCCGCATTCGGTACTCGACGCTGCTGGCCCAGAAGTACATCGAGATCACGCCAGTCAATGGCGGAGCCGAACTGGCGAGCGGCGGCACGCTTCGCAGCGATAACACGCTGAGCCCTGTCGATTTCGACCAGTTCCTCAGCGCCCTCGACCCGGAGACCCGGTCCCGCCTGCAGACGTTGATCCAGCAGACGGGCGGCGGACTTGCGGGCCAGCAGGAAACCATCAACGATCTGCTGGCGCAGCTCAAGGGCCTGTCCCAGGAATCGGTCGCGCCGCTGAGTACCTTTCACCAGCACGACCCGGATATCGACCGAATCGTTGCCAACCTGGCGATTGTCAGCGACCGGCTGTCCCAGAGTCATCAACAGCTCGGTGACCTGGTGGGCAGCATGAGCGATGTGACCGGGACCCTGGCCAGGAATGATCGGGCGCTGGCCTCGCTCCTTACCCACCTGGGGAATGTGATGGGCGACTTCGATGCCACCCTGAACGGAAACGAGCAGAATTTCCACACCACGATCGTCACGCTCGATCCCCTCCTGACTCAGCTGAACGGCACGCTCGCGATCGTCTATTCGGATACGCAGTACAGCATCGCCGCCATCAACACCAACAATCGACTGCTGCAGCCGGAGCTGGTCAGCGCGGTTTCCCAGACGGATGCCGCGGGCGACCATCTTCTCCGCCAGTACCTGGTCGTCAACCCGGCCTGCGACCAGGTGAGCGCCCAGCGCAACCCGCAGTGCCAGACCGGAGTCGGCCAGCCGCCGGCGGCCGCCACGGCCCCGGCTCTGCCGTCGCTGCCAAGCCTGCCATTGCCAAAGTGTCTGAAGACCCCCACGCCGCCGCCGGCGCCTGCGCCGACCCTCTCGCCCTTGCCCTGCCCGTCAGTCTCGCCACCCGCCGTTCCCACGGTGCCCTGCACGCCGGCCACGCCCACACCCCCGAAGCTGCCCGTGCCGACACCGACGCCATCGTTGTGCCCGTCGCTCCCCGGCCTATCCCTGCCGCTCGGCGCGCTTCCTGACTGGCTCATGCTTCTCCTGTTCGGAGCGCCGCAATGACCGGCAGGCGGCTACGTGGTTCGCGGCTCGTCGGCTTGCTGGTGGCGATCGCCGCCGTCACGTTCGCGATCATCGTGTTCATCCCCTTCTCGCTGCCCTGGAATCAGCGGCTGCACCTCCAGCTGCAGGCGGGCGCGTATGGTGAGCTGAACCCGGGCGCCTGGGTCGAACTGAGCGGGGCGCGCGTCGGGGCGGTGGACGGCGTCGAATACAAGGACGGTTATTCCCTGATCCGGGTGTCGATCGACGCGCGTTACGCCCCACAGCTTCATGCCGATACCACCGCCGCCATCCGTCCACACGGCCTGCTCGGTCCCAAGTACGTCTACCTCGACGGCGGCCAGGCCGGGGCGCTGCGCGATGGGGCATCGATCCCGCTGTCGCGGACCACCGTCTCCACCGACTTCGACCAGGTCCTCAACTCCCTGCAGCCGGATGTCCGGGCGAACCTCAAAACGATTTTCATCGAGCTGGGACGCGCCGCCGATGGGCGCGGCGCAACGATGAATGCGGCGTTCCAGGCGCTCGGCCAATCCTCGGCTGATCTCTCCACCACCACGAGCGTGCTGCACAATCGCGCCGACGACCTCGCTGGGCTGATCGCCGCCAGCGAGGGGCTCGATGCAGACCTGCAGCGGGCCCCCATCGACCGGCAGATTCGGGACACCGACCTGGTGCTGAGCGCGCTCGTCCAGGTCGAGGACGCGATCGGGTCGGGCATCGACCACACCGCGGCGGTTACCCAGGGTCTGGATACCGCGATGAGCGGAAACTCGGCGAACCTGGCCCACATCCTCGCCAGGGGTCCGGCCACGGTCCAGCAGCTACGGATCGTTGCCACCGAGCTCGACGCCGTGATCGTGGGCATCAACCCCGCGCTGCCGTGCCTGATGCAGGCGGTGCTGGAGACCAAGTCCGCCTTTGGCGGTCGGGACGGCAACGGCCACTACGTGCGGGTGCAGGTCGTGCCCACCGGCATCGGGAAGGCGCCCTCGCCCCCATGCGGCACCGCATCACCCACCTCGGAGGTCCCCCAGGTTCAAGACCAGGACCTGGTGGCGCTCTTCCTTGGCAACTAAGACGATCGCCCGGCCATCACCGCCCTCGCGCGAGTCGACATCGCCGCTGTCCATCTTTGCGGCCCCCGCCCGCTGGCCGGTACTGCTGCTGTTGCTGGCCCTCCTGCTGTCGGCGGGCAGCCTCATCGGTCTACTGCGCTTGCAGCCGGACGCGCGCGTCGACCTGCTGATCGACCCCAATGCGGACGCGTTCAAGGACCAGGCGTTGTTCGCGGATGCCTTCGGCGCGGACCCGGTAATCGTGATGGCGCAGCCGGGCCCGGGTGCCAGTTTGATCACGCCCGACCATATCGTCGGCCTGTCCCATCTCGAAGGGAAGTTGCATCAGGCTGCCGGCGTCAAGAAGGTCTATGGGCCCGGCACGCTGGTCAACACGCTGGCCATCAGCACCACGACCGTCCTGCTCAATGTCTGCGCCCAGGAGGGAAAAACCGCGGAAGCGTCGGCCCGCCAGCAGGCGGTCGCCTCCGGAAAGTCGCAGGCCCAGCAGGACCAGGCCGGCCAGCAGGCGTTCCAGCAGGCGGTCAGCGCGTGCGCCCAGCGGTACGCCAAGGCGTTTCCGTCCCTCGGCGTGCCGGCGGTCAACAACCCGACGTTCATCCAGGGCGTTCTCCTGGAGCCCGACGGCCAGAAGGTCCGGCCGTTCTGGACCTGGGCATTGCCGGACACGCAGCACGCGATCATCACCGTCCGGCTCAACCGTGATGCATCGCTCCAGCAGGTTCGTCACGTCATCGACATCGTGCGGAACGCATCGACTAGCAGCGACCTCCCGGAGCTCAAAGACCTGCGCTTTACGGCCTCCGGCTCACCGGCGCTCACCCTGTCGGTGGCGGATTCGGTCTTCAACGCTTTGAAGCTCCTGGTGCCGCTGGCGCTGGTGGCGGTGCTGATCGTGGCGATGCTGGCGCTGGGGATGTCCACGCTGCTGACGATCGCGGTCGCGGCGCTGGGCGCCCTGTGGACCGCGGGCGTCGCCGGGTTCCTCGGCCTGCCGGTCACCCCCGCAACGCTGGTGGTCCTGCCGGTCGTCCTTGGCCTGGCCACCGACTATTTCATCCAGTCGGTGAATCGCGTGATGGAAGCGCAGGGAACCCCGCAGGAACGGGTGACGCAGGCTGCCCGCCGCATCCTGCCATCCACCGGGCTGGCCGCCGCGGCAACGGGGGCAGGCATGCTCGCCTTTGCCGTTTCGGGAATCCCCCTGGTGCGGCAGTTCGGACTGTTCATGGCGCTCGGCGTGGCGATGGCATACCTGGCGAACTACCTGGTTGGTCTGCCGCTGCTGCTCCTGCTGGGCCGGACGATCCCTTCGGTCTTGAACGCGACCAGTGTCCGGGCGGCCGCCGGGCGCCGCATCGCCGCCATCGCCAGGCTGGCGCCAGCCGCGGCCATCGCCGTCGTCATCATCGGCCTTGCCGGATGGGCGGCCCTCCCCGGGATCAAGATCGAGACCGATCCCGCCCAGCTGGTGCCGCCCCAGGACAGCGCGCTCGCCCAGGCGGAACAGGTGCGCAAGGAGGTCGGGCTTACTGGTGAGATCGACCTCGTTGTCCAGGGTCGCGACGCGGCCTCGACCGACGCGGTGAAATGGCTCGACCAGGCAAGCCGGCGAGTGGCCGCGCAGTCCGGGGGCGATCTCAAGGTGGTCGAAAGCCTGCCCCTATTCCTCGCCGGCTTCAACCAGGGAACGCTGCCGGATGCCAGCCGAACGGCGCTGATCTTTGATCGGATCCCGAGCTACTTCAGTGGCGCGGTGTACGACAACCAGCGCGGGCTGGCGCTTTCTATTTTCGGTTTGACCCAGGTGACTTCGGTGGAGCGAGATCGAACCCTGGTGTCGAGTCTGCGTGCCGTCGGTGACCCGCCAGCCGGCCTTCGGGCATTCCCCGCCGGCCTCGCCGTAGTGGCCGACGCGGCCCTGAGCGAGCTGCAGGGCGACCAGCTCAAACTCACTCTGCTGGCGATCGCACTCATCCTGGTCGTTCTGCTAATCGGCTACCGCAGGTTGAAGCCCGCCATCCTCGCCGTCCTGCCGACGGTGGTGGCTGCCGGCGCCGCCACCGGTCTTCTCTTCCTGGTCGGCGCCGTCCTGAGCCAGCGCTCGAGTCCGATCACCATCCTGCTGGGCGGCGTGGTCGTCGCCTTCGCTACCGAGTTCGGCGTCCTGTGGCTCGCCCGCTACCGGAGCGAGCGGGCCGCCGGCATCGATACCGCCGAGGCCGCGCGGTTCGCTTCGTCGAGGGTCGGGCCCGCCATCGCCGCGTCGGCGCTCGCACTGGCCGCCGGGTTTGCCGTCCTCGCGCTCAGCCCGGTGCCGACGGTGCGCGACTTCGGCATCTGGAGTGCGTTCGACCTGTTGCTGGCGACGGCCGCCGTGTTGACGCTGCTTCCGCCGCTGTCTCGAACCTGGCTGCGCTGATTTCTACACGCCAGGGCCGGGGAGGTAGCTCGCCTACTCGCCCTTCCAGTTCGGCTTGCGCTTTTCGGCGAAGGCGTTGAGTCCCTCTTTCGCGTCCGCGGTTTCGAACAAACGGAAGATGCCGCCTCGTTCCAGCGCCAGCGCGCTCTCGAGGGGCATCTCCAGGCCCTGCTTTGCCGCCAGCTTGATCTCGCCGATCGCCACGGTGGGACCGCCGGCCATCGTCGCAGCAAAAGCAATCGCCTCGGGCAGCAGCCGGTCTGCTGGGAGTAGCCGATCGACGATCCCCAGGCCGGCGGCCGCCTTCGGGTCGAGTGGTTTGCCGGTGAGCAGCAACTCCATCGCCTTCTGCCGGCCGATCAGCCGCGGCAGGCGCTGGGTGCCGCCGTTGCCTGGGAGCAGGCCGAGCGTCACCTCGGGGACGCCGAGCCGGTACTCGCCTTCGGCGGCGAACCGGAAGTCGGTGGCGAGCGCGATCTCCAGGCCGCCTCCCAGGCAGTGGCCGCCGATGGCGGCGATGAAGAGCTTGGGCGTGTGCTCCATCTTGAGCAGGACTTCGTGCATGTGCAGGATGGTCATCGCCCGCGCCTTGCCGGTAACGGTGCGGAACATGCCGATGTCCGCGCCCGCGCT
>VBEW01000073.1 GCA_005889225.1 Chloroflexota bacterium
CTTGGGCTTCAGCGAACCGTCAACTACGGCTGCACGCCCGACGAATACTTGGCAATGTTTGTGGGCCAGCAAGGCAAGTGCGCCATCTGCCGTCGCGCCGAAACGCGCCGCTACCGGGGTAGGGTGAAGAACCTGGCCGTCGACCATGATCACGAGACTGGGACAATCCGTGCCCTCTTGTGCGGGGCATGCAATATCGGGATCGGGGCCTTTCGCCACGACCCCACCCGCCTACGTGCTGCGAGGGCCTACCTCGATCTTCACGGCTGAGTCGTTCATCAGTCATTCTGCGACGTACGGAATAGGGCTGGAGGGCTGAGTTGCGCCTCGGCCTGCGACAGGCGGCTTGAGCTCGGCCGGGATTAGAGATGCGCCTGGATGACTTTGGCCAAGCTCGGCCCGACATCCGGCACCGCCGAGGTGACGAAGATGATCATCAGCAACAGCAGCATCAGCAGGGTTGCGACCCGGGTGCTGACGGTGCGCTCCAGCCGCTCGCGGTCGCCAACCTCGCTCACCGGCTGGCCGGTCTGGACCAGCAACCGCATCTCGTTGACCAGCCCGTCCGCGTCACTCGCCGCCCGCACCGTCTGATTCATCTCACTCCGCCCCCTTTTGTCAATTTGCGACGCTAGCTCCGCGTCCGGCGGCAAACAGTAGCCCCAGCCGCTCCGCCAGGAGCTGGACGAGCAGCAGCTCGCCGGCCGAGTAGGCCCGCGGCAGCCGGCGACCCAGCTGCAGGGTCCCCTCCATCCCTGCAGATTGCAGTGGCGCGACCGCCAGCTGGCGCAACCCGGCCGGCACCCCGAACAAATCCTCCGGCCGGCGGCCGGTGAGCGGCTCGCGCAGTGCCTTGCCCTGGAGCAGAACCTCGGCGGTGCGCGTTCCAGCGAGCGACAACCAGGCGGGCGCATGGCCCTGCAGGGGATCGTTCTCACCAATCACCAGCCGCAGCCGGTCGCCGTCCACCCATTCCAGGTGCAGGCTCTCGGAGCGAAGCGTATCGGCAAGCGCCGGGCGGATCGCCTCGAGCGCCGCCAGCTGGTCGGCGGCGTGGCGGGCGGCCAGCCCGGCCAGCCGATTGGCCTGCTCCATCGCCTCAGTGTGCTGCCGCGCGTCATCGACGGCCTGCAACCGCTGCAAAGTGGCGGCCATCTCCTCGGCCACCGCGCGGACCGTGGCGCGGGTCTCGGGACCCAGATCGAGCGGGCGACCCGCCACCGTGACCAACCCGGTGAGCTCGCCCTCGGCGGCCGCGGGTTGCAGCAGCGTGCACTCGCCGGCGCTGGTGCCGGGCAGCGGACCGTTAATCAGCAGCGGTGCGCTTCGGTCGGTCCCCAGCGTCGGGGTGAAGCTGAAGCCCGGTAACTCACCGTCGGGCAGGCCGGCCCAGCGGACGGCGCGAAATTCGTCGCTGCTCGGCTCCCGGATCCAGAACGCCCAGGCGCACTTCGGCACCAGCGCCGGGGCCTGGCCGGCCAGCTGGGCGAAGAGCCCGTCCTCGTCGCGGACCCGGGCCAGGCTGGAAATCAGGACGGCCATCAGCCCCTGGCGGGCAATCGCCTGCTGCGCCCCCGAGACCGCGGTGGTCAGATGGACCACCAGCAGCATGGTCATCATGACGGCGAAGGCATCGAGCAGGATGGTGAGCAGGGTGGCGTGGCCCGCTACCTCGAACGGCACCAGCAGCAGCCCGCCCGCCGGCAGGATGCGCGGATCGCGAAAGCGGGCGGCGATCCGGGCGGCGGCGAAGAAGACCAGCCCGTGCCCATAGCCGACGTAGGGAATCGACAGCGCGCCGAGCGCCGCCACGATCGCGCCGTCGGCCAGCCCTAGCAGGACGCGCCGGCCGCGGATAGGCCGCTCGATTCGGGCCAATTCCGCATAGAGATAGAGGTAGGCCACCGCCGCTAATCCGGCGCTGTAGCGGATGGGCAGCGGGATAGTCGGTTGCGCCACGATGGCGGCAGCGACGCTGAAGACCGCCACCCAGAGCGCCAGGGTGAAGATAAAATCGCCCCGGAACAAGCCCGGCAGGGCGGCTTGCCAGCGTCGCAACTCGTCGAGCACGGCGATGGCGGTCCAGCGCAGGGTCTGGCGCCAGCCATCCGATGGCCGGCGCCATTCTTCCGCCACGCGCTGCAACACCGAGTCCTGGACGCGGCTTCGTAGCCGCGCCAGATCGAGCTCACTCAGAGGCTGCGCGTCCACCGGCTCCCAGTCTGTTAGGGAAAGGCTGCGATTCGGTCCAAGACTCGGCCACAAGCTGTGGCGGGGAAGAGTCGAAACCTTACAAATTGTGTAACGACCTTCGGGCTTGGAAAGCCCCGGGGAATTGCCTAAGCTTGAAACGGCATGCCCCTCTCCCCTCTCCGCCGGGCCTGGGCGGCGGTCCCCCTGCGGTCTCGGGTTACCGGCGTCGATGCCGAGACGCTGCGCCGCTGGCTGGCGGACCTACCGCCGCCGCCGGGTTATGCCGTGTCCGCCCGGCCGTTGCGATACCGGCAGGCTCCCCATCTGGCCGCCTTCTGCTGGTACGAGGACCGGCTGATCGAGCTCCAGGTCCCGGAGCCCTTCCGCGCCTGGGACGAGCGCGTCTACTACCGCGCCCGCCGCAAGCCCGGCCGGCGGCTCGCCTTTCAGTGGTTCAGTCGCCGCGTGCGCTTTCGCACCCGCCGCGAGGTGCTGCGCTTCGTCTATTGCCACGAGTTCTTTCACTGGTACCTGCGCGAGGTGCGCGGCGGCAAGGCATCGGCGGAAACCGCCTGCGATCGCTTCGCCCTGGCTCACTTCCGCGCCCGGAACGCCGGCGTCGACTGGAGTGCGGTGCTGCCGGGGTACGATCCGACCCGCCGGCCGTTGAAGCGCGCCGCCTGACCTCCCGGCGCGATCCCGCGCGGAGTACGCAGGTTCGCGCAATCGCGTTATACTTATCTGCGTAATGCCACCTCGCGTAAAGGCGCCGCCCGTCAACCCGTTCCGCTTCGGCCGGATCGTGTCCGGCGACGCGTTCACCGACCGGGAGGCCGACCTGTTGGTGTTGGAACGCGAGCTACGCGGGGGCCAGAACATCCTGATCGAGGCACCCCGCCGATTCGGCAAGACCTCCCTGATCCTGGAAGTGAAGCGCCGGCTGCAGGCGGCGGGCGTCCCCGTCGCGTACCTCGATTGCATGCTGGTTCCCTCGCGCGCCCGGCTCGCCGACCGGCTCGCGTCAGCCTACCTCGAAGCGTTTCGCAGTCCCGCCCAGCGCGCCGAGGACTGGGTGGTGCAACATCTCAAGACCTTTCGCGTCCGGCCCACCCTGACCATCGATGACCACGGCCATGCGCAGCTCGCCTTCGAAGCGGGCAGCGCCGGGACCCCCAACCTCGACGCCCTGCTCGAGCAGCTCTTCGAGGAACCCGAGGTGATCGCGCGAGCCAGCAAACGAAAGCGGGTGGTCGTGATCCTCGATGAGTTCCAGGACCTGATGGAACTGGGCGCGACGCTGCTCCGCCAGCTCCGGGCGGTGATTCAACACCAGCAGCATGTCAGTTACGCGCTGCTCGGGTCCCGCCAGGCGTTGCTGCGCAAGGCGGTGCACGAGCGGAGTGCTCCGCTCCTGAAGATGGCGCGCCCCTATCCACTCGGCCCGCTGCCACGCGAGGACTTCGCCGCCTTCCTGACGGCGCGCTTTCGCGCGAGTGGGCGCCCGGTGCCCAAGGAGGCGGTCTACGGGTTGATCGATTTCACCGGCGCCCACCCCAACGACACGCAGGAGGCGGCCCACTTCCTCTGGGAGGTGGCCCTGCTGCCGCTCACCAGCCAGGAGCTGGTGGCGACCGCCGTCGACCGGGTGCTGGACGCCGAAGCCGCGCAGATGACGGTGCTCTGGCATGACTCGGCCCCGGCCCAGCGCAACCTGCTGGTGGCGCTGGTCGAATGGGGCGGGCGCAACATCTATAGCGAGGATTACCGGCGCCGGGCCAACCTGGGGGCGGCCACCACCGTGCAGCGGGCGGTCCGGACCCTGGTCGAGCGCGAGCTGGTCGACCTGGAGCCGAGCGGCGCCTACGTCATCAAGGAACGGTTCTTCGAGGAGTGGATCCAGCGGCGGGTCGTGCGCGGGGAGCTGTAAGCTCGACCCCCCACCCCGACCCTCCCCCACAGGGGAGGGAGGATCGAGTCTCGGGGGGATAAAGCTGCTTAGACCTTCGTCGTCGGCTGCTCGGAGAGAATCGCCTGGATCTCGGCCTTGGCTCGCCCGACCACGTCGCGGATGCGCCGCTGCTGCTCGGGATCCGGCCAGCGGTGCCGGGCCTCGCTCGCCACTGATCGGCCCAGGTCGCGCAGGTCGTTGCGCAGTTCGTGCATGAGGCGCTGGGCCTGCGGGCCCCACTCGGCGCCCCAGCGCTCCTTCATCCGGCTGAAGACCTCGTCGACCTGTGGTTGGCGCTCTTTCATGAAGCTGCGACCCGCGTCGGTAATCGTGTACACCTTGCGTCCCTCCTGCTGTTGTGCGCTGACGTAGCCCATGTCCTCCAGCATCTGCAGCGTCGGATAAACGGCGCCCGGGCTGGGGGCATAGAAACCGCCGAAGCGCTCCTCGAGTGCCTTGATCAGCTCGTAGCCATGGGCAGGCTTGTCCTTGAGCTGCTCGAGGATGACGTACTTGAGATCGCCGCGCTCGAACATCTGGCGGCGGAACTGGTCGAACCGGAACTCACGACGTGACCACATTGGAAAACCTCCTGCTAACGCACTATCACGATATATCGCGATAGTACCGGGACGCCGGGCGAATTGTCAAGCGGGGCGCCCAGGCATCGTGGGAGCCGTAGAATCGCCAGCAGCAGCGTGCCCACCGTCTCCCCCACGTCCACCACGCAGGCACCGCCGGTCGCGCCGGCCCTCGTCGAACGCGTGCGTCGATTCCTCGAGGCCTGCGAGGTCGACCGCAACCTCAGTCAGCTGACGATTCGCCAGTACGACCATTACCTCAACCACCTGCTCACCTGGTTGGAGCGCGAGCAACCCGATGTCCGCGACCTTCCGCAGGTGACCACCGAGGTCGTCCGCCAGTACAAGTTGGGACTCGCGCGCCACGTCAACGAGCACACCGGCCGCCCGCTGTCGCGCGCCACCCAGACCTATTTCCTGGTCGCGCTACGCTCGCTGCTGCGCTACTGGGCCTTGCAGGGTCTCGAGGTGCTCGCACCCGACCGGGTCGAGCTGGGCAAAGCGCCGTCGCGCTCGCTGAAATTCCTCGATGGTGATCAACTGCGCCGACTGCTCGACGCCCCGGACATCAATGACCTTCGTGGGCTGCGCGACCGCGCCCTGATGGAAACGTTCTTCAGCACCGGGCTGCGGCTGTCGGAGCTGGCTCGCCTCGACCGGGACCACATCAATTTGCGGACACGAGAGTTCGGCGTGATCGGCAAGGGACGGAAGCCCCGCATCGTCTTTTTGAGCGACGCCGCGGCCAACTGGTTGGGGCGGTATCTCGACGCTCGGCCGGACCGCTGGAAACCGCTCTTCATCCGGATGAAGGGAAAGCCGGACATGGCGCCCGGCGGCCCGGGCATGCGGATGTCAACCCGCTCGATCGAGCGGCTGGTGGGAAAGTATGTCCGCCTCGCCGGCCTGGGGGTAAAAGCGACCCCGCACACGCTGCGCCACTCCTTCGCCACCGACCTGCTCTCCAACGGCGCGGACCTGCGCGCGGTGCAGGAGATGCTGGGCCACGCCAATCTCAACACGACGCAGATCTACACGCACGTGACGAACCCCCAGTTGCGCGCGGCGCATCGCAAGTTTCACAGCGGCAACCGCGAGTAAGCCCCCCAAAGGGGGCGAGAAATGTTCGCTGGTAGCATCAAATCAGAATGATTTCGGCGCGCGAGCGACTCGCCTCCACGAACCTCGACTACTACCCGCTCTTGAGGCTGGCGGACGCCGGTATCGGGGATCCGGGCCGCTTGCCGGTCACAGTCAAGATCCTGCTCGAAGGCCTGCTCCGCGGAGTCGAACGCGGTCAGGTCAGTGACGTCAGCCTGCGCGCGCTCGCCCGCTGGCCAGAAGCCCCGCCGGCCGGCGCCGAGGTGCCCTACCTCCCCTCGCGAATCCTGTTGCAGGATTTCACCGGCGTGCCGGCGGTCGTTGACCTGGCTGCGATGCGATCGGCGATGCAGCGCGCTGGCAAAGATGCCGGCCGGATCGATCCCATGGTCCAGGTGGACCTCGTGATCGACCACTCGGTCCAGGTGGATGCGTTCGGCTCACTGGGCGCCTATGCGCGGAACATCGAGCGCGAGTACGCGCGCAATGGCGAGCGGTACGCCCTGCTGCGCTGGGCGCAGCAGGCCTTCCACAACTTCACGGTGGTGCCACCCGGCATGGGCATCTGCCACCAGGTCAACCTCGAGCGATTGAGCCGGGTGGTGCAGACCACCAAGGATGCGAAGGGTAGCTACGCGATGCCCGACACGCTGCTCGGCACCGACTCGCACACCACGATGGTGAACGGCCTCGGGGTGCTCGGCTGGGGCGTCGGTGGCATCGAGGCGGAGGCGGCCCTGCTGGGGCAGCCCACCTACCTGCCCACGCCGGTCGTGATCGGCGTTCGGATGACAGGTGCCCTGCGGCCGGGCGCGACGGCGACCGACCTCGTGCTGACGCTGACGGAGATGCTGCGGAAACACGGCGTGGTGAACAAGTTCGTGGAATTCTGCGGTGCCGGCCTCTCCAGCCTCTCGGTGCCCGACCGCGCCACCCTGTCGAATATGTGCCCTGAGTACGGCGCCACCTCCTCCCTTTTCCCCGTCGATGAGCAAACCCTGCGCTACCTCGAGACCACCGGACGCGAGAAGCAACTGATCGAGCTGGTGGAGCGCTACACCAGGGCGCAGGGCATGTTCCGTACCGACGACTCGGAGACCCCGGTCTTCAGCGAGCTGCTCGAGCTCAATCTCGACACCGTCGAGCCCAGCGTGGCCGGGCCGAAGCGGCCCCAGGACCGGGTGGCGCTGCCAGCCGTGTGGCAGAGCTTCACCTCCGCCTTTACGGTGGATGAAAAACCGGCCAACGATGACGTCGCCCGCTTCGACTTCGAGGGTGGCGCGGCGGACGGAACCGGTGGCCGCGAGCCCGCCACCGCCGTCATGGCCCGGCCCACCCAGCGGGTGCGCAACGGCTCGGTCGTCATCGCCGCGATCACCAGCTGCACCAATACCTCGAATCCCTCGGTGATGGTCGCCGCCGGCTTGCTCGCGAAGCGGGCCGTCGAGCGGGGGCTGCGCGTGTCGCCGACCGTAAAGACCAGCCTGGCGCCAGGCTCGCGGGTCGTCACCGACTACCTGAAGGCGGCGGGCCTGATGCCGTACCTCGAGGAACTGGGCTTTTACCTGGTCGGCTACGGCTGCACCACCTGCATCGGCAACAGCGGCCCGCTGGCGAGCCCCGAAGTCGAGGCCGCCGTCGAGAACGACAAGCTGAACGTGGTGGCCGTGCTCAGCGGCAACCGGAATTTTGAGGGGCGCATCCATCCGCTGGTCCGGGCCAGTTACCTGGCGTCGCCGCCGCTCGTGGTGGCCTACGCGCTGGCGGGCGACATCCGCCGCGACCTATCGAAGGAACCG
>VBEW01000074.1 GCA_005889225.1 Chloroflexota bacterium
CCGAGTCCGCGAGGCGTTGGTAAGCGGACTCTGCAGGGGACGCGCGATGCGATTCGCACCGTCATCCGTTACCGCAACGGCGTGCTCAACGGTAAGGGCGCGAGCCTGCTGGACGGCTATATGGAAGACCTGGCGACCGACCGGATCTACCGCTACATGATTGCCCAGCGGACCATGCACGAAGTCAAAGTGCCGAAAAACGGCGGCGAGGTGACCCACTCGCCGGCGCTGGTCTCGCAACTCTTCGATGAAGAGCTCGAGCGCCTGCTCAAGCAGTGGCCCAAGAACGAAGCCGGCTCCCCGGATACCATGCGGCAGGCGCGCAATCTCGCCGAGGGCATGGTGCTGGGCATCCTTCAAGCCCAGGGCGTCTCGATCCGCTAAATAGCTCCGCGCGGCGGCAAGACCCGCTGGCCGCGTCGAGTTGTACTCCGCATGGGCGTTCGTCGTCGGAGGGTCAGGGTGGGGGGTTCTCGCACCTCGCGGCTTATCCGTTGGAAGGTTCCCTCGCTCTTCGTCGCGATCGTCACCCTGGTGGTGGTCACCGCCACCGTCCTGGCCGACACTCCGCCACGGTCCGCCAACCCCCTGCCATCCAACCCTCTGCCATCCGACATCCTGCCGGTTGACCCTCCAACCCCAGCGTCCTCGCCGCCGCCCGGCCGCTGGGTAATCCAGAACGGCGCGATCGGGGCCAGCCTCGTTGACATCAGCTGCGCGGACGCGAGCCATTGTGTCGCTGTCGGGGCGGCCGGGATGATCCTGAGTACCGCCGACGCCGGCAACAGCTGGAGCACGGGACATTCAGGCACGACCCATGCGCTGGTTGGGGTGAGCTGCCCGAGCCCGACCGTGTGCTATGCGGTCAGTAATTTCGGGGAACTCCTCAAGACCGGCGACGCAGGTCTGACCTGGTCGATCTCGGCCCTTCGCAACCCCAAGCCGTTCGCCATCTCTTGCCCGACCATCACCGTGTGCGTGACCGCCGACGGATTCGAGACGCACAACGGCGGCGGTAGCTGGCAACAGGCAAGCCGCATTGCTGCCCTCAACGTCGCGTGCCCGGTCAGCTATCGCTGCTACGCCGTTCGAAACCAGCTCGGTCACGGTGTCATCCTGGGCAACAACAGCGGCGGCTGGACCCTCCAGGCCGTGACGCCATACTTCCTGAACGCTGTCACGTGCACCGGCGTCAGCGCCTGTGTCGCGGCCGGCGGCGGCGAGTCGGGAACCAACATTCTCACGACGGTCGACGGTCGCAACTGGACGGTCCAACAGCACAGGGCAGGCCAACAGACGCTGTTCGATGTCGGCTGCACGACGGTCGATACGTGTTTCGTCGTTGATGGCACCGCGAGCGTCCTGACCACGACGGACCAGGCACAGACATGGGCCTGGCAGAGCACCGGGCTTGCCGGGAGCCTCTATGCGATCAGCTGCCCCGCACCCGACTCGTGCTTCGCCGTGGGCAGTGCGCCCTCCGCGACTGGTGGCGGCCTGGTCGCGCACTTCCAGGCCGAGATGACGCGGTAACGTACACCCAGGCATGGAAACGCGGTCCAGCGTACCGCCGGCTGACCTGCTCCCGGTCCAGCGTCAGGCGACGCCGATGTTTCGCTTCCTCAAGCTGACGGTCGTCCCTCTTCTCCATCTGCTGTTCCGGATCAAGGTCGAAGGTCGCGAGCACATTCCGAAGGACCGCACCTACGTGTTGATCGCCAACCACCTGAACTGGCTCGATTCGTTTGCCATCCTCGCGACCTTTCCCGCTGAGCCCCGCGTTCACTTTCTCGGCGACACCACGATCCTGGTCACCAGGAAGGTCCAGTGGGCGCTCGTCAAGAGCGTCGCCGGCTTTATTCCCGTCAACCGCAAGGCGCGCCCCGATACCGTCCTCTTCGACCACGTGAACCGGTGCCTGCAGCGCGGCGGCGTCGTCGCCCTCTACCCGGAGGGAAACTACGGGTCGGCGGAGGGCGAGATCATGCCCTTCAAGAAGGGCTTCGCCCATTTTGCGATCGACAATCACGTCCCCGTGCTGCCTGTGGCGCTGTCGGGCACCCAGGATCTCTGGCTTCGAAAAACAGTCCGGCTGATCATCGGGCCTGCCATCGAGACGAGCGGGCAGAGTATCGAATCCCTCGTTGCGCTGTCGGAAGCGGCCATGCGCGAGTTGCTCCCCTCCTATTCGGACCCGGGCGGCATCAAGCTGCTGCGCAAAGGCCTCACGCACCTCTTCTAGAGGGATCCTCCCTCCCCCCTTGCGGGGAGGCGTCAGGCATTCTCCCTCCCCCCTCGTGGGGGAGGGTCGGGGTGGGGGCTACGATCTTCCCGACCGGAGGATGCTCCAGGCCACGTAGATGCCCAGCACGCTGGCCAGCACGAATCCCACGATCAGGATGGCACCCATCTGCGGGTCGCCGCGCACGTGGTAGGCGGACAACAACACGGCGAGCGCGACCACAAAGGCGGCGGCGAGGATCCCGAGCACGAGCCGGTTGGTGGTCCGCTCGATGCGGCGGAGGAGAGGCTCGAAGCCGGTTGGACGGACCGCCACCTCCAGGTCGCCGCGCTGCAGCGAGCTCAGCAGCCGCCGCAGCTGCTGGGGCAGCTCCACCCCCAGCCGCGCCAGGTCGAGGCCAGCCTGGCCAACCGATCGACCCCATCCCAGGGGCGAGAAATGGCGAACCATCATGCGCCGCGCGTACGGGACGAGCACCGCGGTGAATTCGAAGCCCGGGTCCAGCCGGGTGACCAGGCTCTCGTGCATCAGCACCGTTTTGAGCAACAGGGCATAGCCGGGCGGCAGATGAAGCCGGTGGCGGCGGACGACGCCCAGGACGTCATTGACGACCGGCCGCATCGCGATCTCCCCAACCGGTCGGCCGTAGTATCGAGCCCGCAGGTGCTCGACGTCGCGCTTCAGCGCGGCGCGGTCGACATGGTGTCCGGCCACGCCCAGTTCGTACAGAGCGTCGACCTGGCGATCCGGGTCCTCGCTCGCATAGGCGAGCAGCGCCCAGGTCAGCTGCTCCTGGATGTGCGATCCAACCGTCCCGACCATCCCGAAATCCACCACCCCGATCCGCCCACCCGGCTCGATGAAGAAGTTGCCGGGATGCGGGTCGGCATGAAAGAAGCGGTCCGCAAACACCATCTTGAGCACCATACGGGCGCCGTTGTTGGCAATGCCGGCGCGGTCGACGCCGGCGGCATCGAGCGCCTCGAAGTCATCGATCTTGATTCCGCTGATGCGCTCCAATGTGAGAACCCGGGCCGTCGTCTGCTCCCAGAACACGCACGGAAAGCGAACCGAGTCGTCGTCGGCGAAGTTCGCGATGAACCGTTCGGCGTTCCGGCCCTCGCGTACGTAGTCCGTCTCCGCGCGCATCGTCTGGGCGAACTCCTGCACGAGTCCGACCACGTCGTACTCCTCCGCCACAGGCCAACGACGGCTGGCAGTTACCGCCATGTTGTGGAGGATCTGCAGGTCCTGTTCGATTTGGGCGGCGACGCCGGGCCGCTGTACCTTGACCACCACCGCCGTGCCGTCTGGCAGGGTCGCGGCGTGCACCTGGCCGATGGACGCAGCCGCCAGCGGGTCCTTCGCGAAGTCGCTGAAGACGGTGCTGATGGGCCGACCGAATTCGGACTCGATGATGGAACGGACCTGGTCGGCCTTCAGCGGCGGTGCCGCATCCTGCAGTTTTGCCAGCTCCGTCTGGTATGCGGGCGGCAGCAGGTCGGCGCGCGTCGAGAGAATCTGGCCGAGCTTGATGAACGGCGGACCAAGCTCTTCCAAAGCCCGTCGGACGTGTTCCGGCCGGGACAGCGGCTGCTCATAACCGCGGCTCAGGACCCGCCGCAGGGGAACGAACCGCTCCAAGCCGAAGACGCTGATGAAGAAGCCAAGGCCATGCCGAGCGAGCACCTGGCTGATCTGTCGATAGCGGCGGGCCGGCGACTGCGCAGCGATGTCAGCAGCCTAGCAGCGGCCCTCCGTTCCCCTTGTGCTTGTGGCGCGTGATTGTGGAACCCAACCCCGCAAAGATCTCAGTCCGCCGGAAGATATTTGTAACCGATTCGTGGGCCGACCCTTGCCCCGGGAAGCGCATATTAGGAACCGTGAAGGACGCTGCCTGGACCTCGGAGGGACGCGACAAGAAGCGCAGGTCGAAAAAGCGCCGGCCGGAATCAGACGAGGGGAAGCCCAATGCGCCGACCCCCGGCGCACGCCCGATTGTCGATCCGTGGACGCAGGCAATCCTGCCCCCGGGTTCAGACGAAAATCCTAACGTTCCTGGGATGTAGGGAAGCTCGGCCCGGGGCCACGCATCTCTGGCGGGGTCAACAATCGCTGCCGCTCGATACGCTATGCAGCGATGGACGTCGAGTTCGCTCCCGCCTCCTTGATGGATCGGGTGCCGGGGTGGACCGGCCGGTCGCGCAAGGTCGAGCCCTTAGGCGGCGGCATCACGAACAAGAATTACCTGGTCCACATGGACGGCGAGCGCTTCGTTATCCGGATCCCGGCGGCCACCGGTGCGCTCCTGGGGATTGACCGGGTCGTCGAGCATCAGGCCAGCCGGCTGGCAGCCGTCGCTGGCGTCGGCCCGGAGGTCGTCGCCTTCATCGAACCGGAAGGCGCGCTCGTCACCCGGTTCATCGAGGGACACGCGGTCACCGATGTGCAGGTCCACGATCGCGTCATGCTCCAACGCATCGCGCACGCCATGCGCCGCATCCATCAGTCGGGCGAGGTGGCAGCGGCGTTCTCGCCGTTCCGGGTCGTCGAGGCCTACGCGCTGACGACGATCCGGCACGGCGGCCGCCTCCCCGCCGCGCACGAGCGCGCTCAAGCCCTGGCCCTTTCCATGGAGCAGGCGATCCGCCAGGAGCCGCCGGTGCTCTGCCACAACGACCTGCTTAACGCGAACTTCATCGATGATGACGCCGTGATCCGGATCGTCGACTGGGAATATGCCGGAATGGGCGATCGCTTCTTCGACTTCGGCAACTTCGCCGTCAATCACCAGCTTTCCGAGGAGGACGAGGCCGTCCTGCTGGCCGCGTACTTCGGGCGGGTCACGCCGGGTCAGCACGCCCGGCTGCGGTTGATGCGCCTCATGTCAGACTTCCGCGAGGCCATGTGGGGCGTCCTCCAGCAGGCGATCTCTGAGCTCGACTTTGATTTTTCGGCATACGCGCTCAAGCACTTCAACCGGCTGCTCGATGGCGCCGCCGATCCGCGCTTCAACGCCTGGCTCCGCCAGGCCGCGGCGTGACGCTGCCGGATCGGGCCCGGGCGGTCATCATCGGCGGCGGCGTCGGCGGCACCAGCATCGCCTATCACCTCACTAGGCGAGGCTGGCGCGACATAGTCCTGCTGGAGCGAGCCCAGCTCACCAGCGGATCAACGTTCCACTCCGCCGGGCTGGTCGGCCAGCTTCGCTCGACCATGCCGCTGACGCGCCTGATGATGGATAGCGTCGCCTTATACGGCCGGCTCAAAGAGGAGACAGGCGTCGACGTGGGCTGGCGCCCGGTGGGGAGCCTCCGACTGGCCTCCTCAACCGAGCGCATGGAGGAGCTCGAACGCCAGGCTGGATGGGGAACCAGCTTCGGTCTGCCGCTCGAGCTGGTGAGTGCCGCAGAAGCGCGGCGGCGCTTCCCACTGATGGCGGTTGATGGCGTCATCGGCGCGGCCTTCCTTCCGACCGATGGCTACCTCGACCCCAGCGGCCTGGCCCTCGCCCTGGCCGAGGGCGCGCGGCGCGGCGGGGCCCGCATCTGCGAGGGCGTGAGGGTTACGGGTTTCAATCTGGCAAATGGCCGCATCCGTGGCGTTTTGACCGACCAGGGCGCCGTCGAGACCGAGGTGGTCGTGAACGCCGGCGGAATCTATGCCCCCGAGATTGGCGCGATGGCGGGCGTAATTGTCCCGATCATCCCGATGGCCCATCAATACCTGGTCGCGCGCATTGCCGAGCCGATTCCCGAGGATCTGCCGACGATGCGCGACCCCGACCTGCTCGTCTACTTCCGCCGCGATGCCGGCGGGTTGGTGATGGGCGGCTACGAGGGTGATCCGGCGCCCTGGGGTCTTGCCGGCATTGCGCCCGACTTCAACAATCGGCTGCTGCCGGAGGATTGGCCGCGCTTCATGCCACTCTCGCAGAACGCCATCACGCGAGTCCCGGCGCTGGAAAAGGGCGACGTCGTCAAGCTGATCAATGGACCGGAAGCGTTCACCCCGGACAACGAATTCCTGCTGGGTGAGTCCGCGGTTCGCGGTTTCTATGTCGCCGCGGGATTCTGCGCCCACGGGATCGCGGGCGCCGGCGGGATGGGCGCCGCGATGGCCGAGTGGATCATCGATGGCGAGCCGAGCCTCGACCTCTGGAAGATGGACCTCCGCCGGTTTGGCAGTCAGTACCGCAGCCAGCCTTACACGCTCGCCCGAACCGTCGAGGTCTACTCGACGTACTACGACATCCACTATCCCAACGAAGAGCGCGAGGCGGGCCGGCCGCTCCGCCTCTCCCCCACCTACTCGCGACTCACCGAGCTTGGCGCCTGCTTCGGCGAGAAGTCGGGTTGGGAGCGACCAAACTGGTTCGCGCCGAACGCCGGCGGTCAGGGTGGGGGCCGTCCAACCGGATGGGCGGCGCACCACTGGTCACCGGCCATCGCGGCGGAGCATCGGGCGACCCGGGAGCGAGCCGGGCTCTTCGATGAGACCTCGTTCGCCAAGATCGAGGTGTCCGGACCGGGCGCGCTGGCCTTTCTTCAACGCCTGTGCGACAACGACATGGATCGCCCGCCAGGGAGCATCACCTACACGCAGATGCTGAACCGGCGCGGTGGGATCGAGTGCGATTTCACGGTGACCCGCCTCGACCACGAGCGCTTCTTCATCGTCACCGGGACCGCCTTTGGCAACCACGACCTCAGCTGGATGTGCAAGCATCAGCCGGACGATGGCTCGGTGAACGTCGAGGACGTGACCGCCGCCCGGGCGTGCCTCGGCATCTGGGGTCCGCGCGCGCGCGACATCGTTCAGCCCCTCAGCGATGCCGACCTGTCGAATCAGGCGTTCCCCTACATGACGGCCCAAAGGGTTGCCATTGGACCCGTGCCCTGCCTGGCCCTTCGCGTGACCTATGTGGGTGAGCTGGGCTGGGAACTGTACTGCCCGACCGAATACGGTCTTTCCCTCTGGGATACGCTCTGGCAGGCGGGCGCACCCTTTGGGCTTGTGGCGGCCGGCTACCGCGCGATCGAGTCAATGCGCCTCGAGAAGGGCTACCGTGTCTGGAGCACGGACATCACACCAGAGGACAACCCGTTCGAAGCGGGGCTCGGTTTTGCGGTGCGGCTCGGCAAGCCGACGGACTTCATTGGCAAAGCCGCGCTGGTGAAAGCGAAGGAGTCGGGGATCGCGCGGCGCCTTCGTCCGCTGCTCCTCGAGGACGCCAACGCGATCGTGTTCGGCGGCGAGCCGGTGCGCCTTAGAGATCCCTCCGCCACCGGAGGAGGGCTTAGAAATCCCTCCCCCTCTGGGGGAGGGCAGGGTGGGGGTTCCGTCGCTGGGCGGGTGACGAGTGGCGGATATGGCTACACCATCGAGCGCAGCATCGCCTACGGCTACCTCCCGTCGGATCATGCCACGCCCGGCTCTAAGGCGGACATCCAGGTCTTCGGCCGCTGGGTGCCCGCGGTGGTCGCAGCCGAGCCGCTCTACGATCCCAGCGGAGCGAGGATCCGAGCCTGAGCGAGCGCGACGAGCTGCTGTCGTTTGCGATGGAGCTGGCCGATGAGGCCGACAAGATCGCGATGCGGCATTTTCGGCGTGACCTTCGCATCGACCGAAAACCGGATCGCACCTTCGTGACCCAGGTTGATACCGCGGTCGAGAAGGCGCTCCGCGAACGGATCGCGCATCGATATCCCGCACACGGCGTGCTCGCCGAGGAATTCGGCGACCGAACCGCCAAGCAGGAGACCCGCTGGATCATCGATCCCATCGACGCGACCCACAGCTACCTGCGCGGCATTCCGGTCTTCGCCACCCTGATCGCCCTGGAGCGCGCCGGCGTCATGGAGCTCGGCCTCATCTCGGCGCCGGCGATGCGCGAGCGCTGGCACGCGGTTCACGGCGGCGGCGCCTGGTCGGGAAAGCGGCGGCTGCACGTGTCCAGGGTCTCGCAGCTCGAGGACGCTCAGATCTTCTACGCGTCGCGCTCGGCGTTCACAGCCGTGGGCAAGGAGCGCGCCTTCGATCGCGTCGTCGACGGGGCGTGGCGCGACCGGGGGTTCGGCGACTTCTGGGGCTATGCGCTGGTTGCCGAAGGCGCGGGCGAGGCGATGATCGAGCCGGAGCTCTACTCCTGGGACCTGGCGGCACCATCGATCATCGTGGAGGAGGCCGGCGGACGCGTCACCGACCTCGAGGGACGGCGGACCTACGCCGGCGGAAACGCGCTGGCAACCAACGGCCGCCTGCACGACGCAATCCTCGAACGCCTCAACCAGGCGTAACCTCCCCGCGTACGTTCTGCCATGCGAAGACTTGTCGGCGTCTGCCTGCTCCCGTTCGCCGCACTGCTGTTCGTACCCACTGCGGCCTGGGCCGCGAACTCGTCAGCACAGATCGTCAACTGTCCGCCCGCGTCCGGGTGCTTCTCGCCGAATCCGATCAGCATCAAGGTCGGCGACACGGTCACCTGGACGAACAACGGCTCGGTCACCCACACGTCGACCTCGAACACGGGGGCGTGGGACACGGGTCCGATCGGCTCCGGCGCGACCAGTTCTGCGGTGTCCTTTAACAGCGCCGGCACCTTCCCCTATCACTGCGCCATCCACCCGAGCATGACCGGGACGGTGATCGTTTCCGCGGTGAGCGCAACGCCCGCGCCGACCAGCCCTCCGGTGCGCAGGCTCGCATCCGGTGGAGGTGGACCCGTCCTGCCCCTTGCCGCGATATTGCTGATGTCGGGGTTCGGCCTGCTTGCGTTAGGGAACCGTCGCCGCCACCGGCCGAAGCGCATCTGAAAAGGCATCGACAAACTGCCGGATCCACAACCCCTCGGGATCGTGGTCGGGATTGATTTCGGTGACGACGAGGGCGGCCAGTTTCGGCGAGGTGGT
>VBEW01000075.1 GCA_005889225.1 Chloroflexota bacterium
TCCCGGTAGCAGCTGCGGCGGACAGTGCGGTATCGCCTTGAAATCACCGGTGGCGACGATGCCGGCAATCGTCAAAGGCCCGTCGCCGCGGTTCGTCAGCGTCGCGGTTTGCTGGACCGTGGTCGCCCCGACATTCTGGCTGAAACTGAGCCGAGCAGGCGTCAATTGAACCAGGGCCATGGTCGCAATCCCGGTCACGGGGATCCGCTGGGGACTATCGACGGAATCGCTGGCCACCACGATGTAACCGTCGCGCTCCCCGAGGTAGCTGGGCTCGAAGATCACGCTGATGGCGCAGCTGGCGCCGGGGGCGAGCACCGCCGGGCAGTTGTTGGTCTGGGCGAAGTCGCCGTCCTCATGGATGCCGCTCAGGTGGAGTGGAGCCAGCCCGTTGTTGCGCAGGATGATGGTTTGCGCGCCACTGGCCATTCCGATGTTCTGCGTAAACGTCAGCGCCTGCCGGTTGAAGCTGGCCACGGCCTGCGCCAGACTTCCGGTCAGCGGGACCGATTGGGAGGTGCCGCCACCCGTCACGTTGCCGGCCGCATCATCCTTAACGACGAGCGTGCCCGTGCGGGCTGCTTTGTCAAGCGGACCGATCTGGCTCAGCGTGATCGTGATCTGGCAGCTGCTGTGGGCAGCCATCACGGTCGGACAGTTGTTGCTTTGCGAGAAGTCGGGACTCGTCGTATGGTCCAGCGCAATCGAGATGATATGCAGCGGACCATCGCCGTTGTTCGTCAGGGTCACGACGGCGGGCGTCGACGGGGCATTGGCCGGCTGCGTGATGACGACGCCAGGTGGGCTGAGGGTGACCAGCGCCGATGTCGCTTCACCCTTGAGCGTCACCTGTTGCGGCCCGCCGACAGCGTCGTTTGGAATCACCACGGTACCGGTATGGCCCCCCGGATCGCGCGGCTGGAACGCGACGTCGAAGGAGCAGCTGATTCCTGGCTCGAGGCGTGCCTTCGCACAGGAATTCTTCGCCGGGTCCATATAGAAGTTGTTCCGATCGTCCCCAAGGTCGACGGCGCCCATCACCAGCAGGCCATTGCCCGTGCTCGTTACCGTCACACTCTGCGGCGGGCTCTGGCCCGCCAGGTTGGTTGGATCGAAGTTGATCTGGGTGCGCTGGATGGCGGCCTGGGGCAGGCCCAGCCAGCGAACTCGATTGTTGAAACTGTCGGCGATCAGCATCGCGCCCGAATCGCCGAGCATGCTGAGCCCGCGAGGGCCGTCGACTTCAGCCGCATCGGCCGGACCGACGTCTCCCAGCAGGCCCGGGGTGCTTCGCCCGGCCACGGTCGAGACCGTACCGGCGCTGAGGTCGACTCGCCGGACCCGATGGTTCAAGTAATCCGCGACATAGAGGTTGGTCTTGTCGAGGGCGGTGCTCCAGGGCCGGCCGAATTCGGCCTGGGCAATCGCCGATCCATCGGCAAAGGCCTGGGTCCCGGTCCCGGCGACGGTCGTGATCACGTTCCCAGCAACCTTGCGAATCCGATGATTGAAGCTGTCGGTGATGTACAACGTCGAGCCATCGACGCTGATCCCGTAGGGCAGATAGAGGTCGGCCGACGTGGCCGGGCCACCCTCGCCGCTGAATCCCAGCCGACCGGTCCCGGCCACGGTGAAGATCTTGCCGCGGACTACCTCGCGGATCCGCCCGTTATAGGTGTCGGCGATGAACAGGTTGCCCGCCTGGTCGACGGCGACCGCGGTTGGGTAGCTCAGCAGTGCATTGAGCGCCGCCCCGCCATCACCGCCGTAGCCGGCCTCGCCGGCCCTCCCGGCGACGGTCGTGATCGTGCCGCTGCTCAGATCGATGGCGCGGACGACATTATTAAAGGTATCGGCAACGAACAGCCGATCGCCTTGGGGACTGAGCGCGGAACCCATTGGATTCGCGAAGGGGAGGCCGCGTACGCCACCCTTGCCGGCCACCGTACTCACATCGTCGGTATGGTTGTTCGGGTCGGTGTGCGTGGTCGAAAACGCCCGTACCGCCTGGTTGAAGGTATCGACGATGTACCGCCGGCCGGCGATGGCCGGCACCGCCACATTCGTCGACGCGCCGGCCAGCTGGGAGAGGACCGCGGCGGGCCCGGCGAATTGCGCCTGG
>VBEW01000076.1 GCA_005889225.1 Chloroflexota bacterium
CGGACCAGGTTGTTGCCGGTGTCGGCGATGACGATGTCGCCATCCGGCCGAACCGCGACCCCGGTCGGTGAAGAGAGCTGCGCCCCGATCGCCGGTCCGCCGTCTCCGAGCTTGCCGGCTCTACCGGTACCGGCGACGGTTCGAATCACGTTGTCCGCAGCGGAGAGCTCGCGCACTACGTTATTGCCGGTGTCGGCGATGAGCAGATCTTGTCCGTCGAGGGTGATGCCCGACGGCCGTTGCAGTCGGGCGGTCGTGGCGACGACGCCGTCGACGTAGCCCGGCGTCCCTGTTCCTGCTACCGTCGTGAGCCCGCCCCGGGTGAGATCGAGGCGACGAATCACATTGTTATCGGTATCCGCGATGTATAGCGCATCGCCGTTGACGGCCAACCCGCGTGGATGATTTAGCGGGCTGGCAACCAGGCTTCGGATCGTCCCTCGGCTGTCGACAACGCGCACCCGGTTGTTCAGCGTGTCCGCGATGTAGAGAACGTTCCGTTTCGGGTCCCAGGCAACGGCATACGGCGAATTCAGCTGGGCCGACGTCGCCGGGCCGCGGTCACCCGAAAAGCCGAAGCTGCCAGCGCCGGCCACTGTGCTGATCACCGCCGCCAACGCCGTCCTGGGCTTGTCGATGGTTGGGATGGTCACGGTCGCCTTGCGGACCTGGTGCCCAAACGTATCGGCGATATAGACGTCGAAGCCGGTCACCTGGTAGCCGACCTTGGTGACCTGGCCGATCGCGACTGCGTATGGCCCCGCCAGTTGGGCCGCCGCCGGATTGCCACCATCACCATCGACGGCGAGGCTGCCAAGGCCGGCAAAGGCCACCTCGGTGTTGTCGATCAGAAGGCGAACCAGGTGATTCGTCGGGTCGGCCACGAACGTATACCGGTCAAGCACGGCCAGGCCAAAGGGCTGCTGGGCAACCTCGGTGGGGGTGCCCACGGCCGGCGCGCCGGCGTAGGTCGAGAGCTCGGGCCGAACGACAACCGGGGCGGCCGCCTGGACGCTGATGGCCCGGGCTGGGCCAACTTGGGGAACTACCAGGCTGAGGAGCAGAGCGGCCGGACCCACGGCGCGCCAACACCGGACCCCCCAGCGGCGCCGTGTCACCATGCGGTTCCCCCTTGGTCGGTTACCCGGGTGCATCATACCCTGACCTGACCACTCACCGCCGCAATGAGAAATCCGAGGGTTGCGAGCGGCCGGGTGTGACCAGGAACGGCGCATCGGCTTCGATGGCTACGCCGGCACCATCACCCTGGTCGTTGGGGACGATCGCGCGCAACATCCTGGGACCCAGGAGGTCGTGGTAAAGGACCAGGACTGGAATTTGGAAGGCACCCGCGGCGTCGGTCCGGATGTTCGCCGGAAGCGGCGACCGAAGCCCTCCGCCGTCCCAGTTCAGGAAAGCTATCGGACTGTTCGGAGGAAAACCGCGTCCGACCGCAAACGTCACGAAACCGGGAGGTCCGATCGGCGGATTGAGGGCCAGCGACGGCTGGTAGCAGGGAATCTGGTAGTTGGTATCGTCGGCTTCCCGCTGCCGGAAGTCGTCGGCGCGGATCAGGTGGACGCCCTCCGCTGGCTCGACGACCTGGATGGTCCGGCTGAAGTGGCCGAACACGTCGGTCTGGGCCTCGAAGCTCTGCGGTAGACCACCGGGCCCGGCATCGAACGTGACGAGCACGGCACTGAACGGATTGAAATTGTCACCGGTGATCGTCGTCGTTCCCACTTCAGGTGAGGGCGATGCCGCTGGCGTTCTCGCCGGCTTTGGTGTGGTTCTGGGCGCCAGGGCCTTGAACGTGTCGGAGCTCAATTTGACCGCGCCGGCGGGCTGGAAACAGTTGGGCTTCGCCGTTATCGTCGCCGGCGATCGGATCGCGGTCGCCGGGGGGCCGCTGAGCCAGATCACGAAATGCCGATTACTCCTGTGGACCTCGAGGCCGTCGGTGAAGGTCGCCTGCACGGCGTCGATGCCGGGCTCCGGACCATTCGGATAGCTGACCGATGCCCGACCATTGCTGTTCGTCCTCGACGAGGCGAGCGCCCGTCCCTTGTTCGGACCCGAGACGATGGCAAAGCCCACGAGCACGTTTGGCACCGTCGCTCCGTGCCAGTCCTCGACCAGGGCCGTGACCGTGGTTTTCGCGGCTGGATCGCCGGGCCGCCGCGGCATGTTGACGGATGTTGGCGCGACGTCGAGCTGGATGCGCGACGCCGGGAACGTATTGGTCAGCCCGATCTGTGCGGCGAGCGCCCCCCGACCCAGGACCACGCCGGCGAGGACTCCCACTCCGATCGCGGCCGCGGCCAGTTGGACGCGTCGCATCCGTTAGCTGCTCGGTGGGTTCTTGAAGTACCCGCTGTAATACGCGGATGCGTCGCACCGGCTGCCGGCCGGATCAGGACCGCAGCTCAGGGCCATCGTCTGCTTCTCTTTGAAAACAATCGGCGTCACGAAATGGAAGTCGAGATCCCTGAAGTTCTCGAGCCGCAACGTCATCAGGACCTGATCGGGCTTGTTGGCCTCGCGGCGGACGAGGTAGAGCGTGCCGCTGTTGCCGTTGGGATTCTCAAAAACCAGGTCCGTCACGGCGAGGCCGCCGCCGTCCGGCACGGTGATCGTGCTTTCGAGCGGCTTGACATCCGGGTTGATCGCCAGGCGTGACGACCATACCTTGCCCTGCACCGGGTTCGCGCCGGTCGCATCCGCTCCGCCGCCCGATTGCGCCCCAGCGCTGGCCGCGGGCAATCGACTGGCGAGCGACTGCACCGCCAAGGCCTGCGGCGCCACCGCGTCCTTGGCGGCGCTCGAGATGCTCGGTTTGAGCAGCGCGAACCAAAGAATCACGGCAATCAACAGCAGGGCCGCGAGGCCGATCAGGGCCGGGACCAGCCATCTTGGGATCAGTCCCTCCTGCTGCATCGACCCATCGACGGTGATGGTGGGGAGACCGTCCTGATGGACCAGGACCTTGTACGGACTGATCTTCGGCGGGCCGGTCAAAAACCGTTGTCGCGGGCTGACACGGATCGTCGCGAAGCCCACCGTTCCAGCCTCGGCCGTGATGGCCGGCGGCGTGATCGTGAAGTTGAGTTTCCGGTCTGGGTCGGCCGCGGTCAGGCGAGCGTTGACCCGGACGTTGCCGCGGTTGTCAAGCGCGAGCTGGGCCCGGGCGCGTGAGCTTCCCCTGGCGGTGCGCGGGATCAGTTCGGCGGACGTATCGTTGAACGGCCCGACTTCGACGACGCCCTCCTCCACGAGAGAGGCGCGGGCATCTTCACGCGATTTGACTCGGACCGCAAACGGGATGGCACGCGCCGGGACGCTCGACGACTTCGGCGGCTTGAACTTGATGCGGGCGACAGCCTCGGCGCCCGGAAAGAGCGGGACAACCGCGGGCTCAACGATGGCCCACGCCGACGCATCTCCCAGGACCTCGAGCGTGAACTGGTCGACCACGGTCCCTGAGTTACGGACGCGAACTTCCGATACCGCCTCGCCGCCGGGCGTGACGGTGACAGCCTTGCTGGCAAGCGTGGCGGTTGCGGCCATGGCGCTCGCATCATAGGTAGCGCTCCGTGACCGGGCCATAGCCGGAAAGGAAGACCTGCAGGCATCGCGTGCTGCCCGTTAAGTCACCGTTAAGTGCCCGGAAAGTCGAGAGCGTCACACTGCGGGTCAAGGCGCCCGGGCAGGAAAGGGCGCCCACCCAGGAGGAGGAAGCCGTGATCGCAACTCGCCCGAGTGTCTTAACCGACCGTACACGCGTCTACGTCGCCACATCCGACCCGGTCTCCCGCGCGGGAATTGCCAGCCAGCTTCGGTCGCACCACGGACTCGACATGGTGGAAGAGCGCCAGGTCGATGCCGATGTGGTGGCCCTGGTGGTCGCCGACCAGATGGACGAGGAAACCGCCCAGGCGATTCGGGCACTGAAGCGCCGGGGCGTCGAACGCGTGGTGCTCATCGTGACCCGGGTCGACGACACTGGTCTGCTGTCGGCATTGGAGGCGGGCGCTCGGGGCGTGCTGCGCCGGAACCAGGCCACGCCCGAAAATCTCTTCGAGGCGATTCGAGCGGCGGCGGGCGGCGAGGGGGCGCTATCACCGGATTTGCTTGGCCGGCTGCTCGACCAGGTCGGTCGGCTGCAGCGTCAGGTCCTGAATCCGCGTGGCCTGAGCTTCGCCGTGCTGACGGATCGTGAAATCAAGGTTCTCAAGCTGCTGGCCGACGGGCTGGACACCGCGGAAGTCGGCCGCCGGCTCTTCTACTCCGAACGAACGGTCAAGAACATCGTCCATGACGTCACCAGCCGGCTCAACCTCCGGAACCGAACCCAGGCGGTCGCCTACGCGCTGAGACAGGGCCTGATCTAGAGCCGAGTTTTCGGGTCGTTGTGCCCAGTGCGGCGGTCGAGCGGGAGGCCGATGAAAAAGCTCCGGCGCGCGGAGCAGAGGCTCAGCGCCAAGATGGCGCGGCACCGCTCGAGGACAACGGTTCTTCACCGCCGCTTGGCCAGCTCGCCGGTCGGCCTCCGGTCGGCGAACTGGCTGCCGCGCCGCGCGGGGTGTTGCACCCGCGACTCATTCTTGGGCTTCAAGGGATGGCCGGCAATGCCGCCGTCGCCAGCCTGATCCAGGAGACCCGCAGAACCGAGCCCGTCCAAACCGGGACATCCCCGCCAACGCCGGAAGAGGCTGCGCAACCGGCGCCGCCAGAGCGTGCCGCAAGCCAGGACTCACAGGCTTTTGCCGCCGATGATGAGCTGGCTGCTCTCGATGCGGCAGCGGAGGCGCCGTCCGTAGATGCGGAGTCGCCTGCGGAAGGCGAACGCGAACTGGTGGCCCAGGACGCACAGGCCGAGCTCGCCGAAGGGGCCGGTCCATCAGGAGGCGACGCGCCCGAAGCTGGAGTTACCGAGCCTGGGGTCCCAATCGAGACGCGGCCGCCGCCAGCCATCCCTGATGTGGCCGCGGCTGAGCCGGCAGCGGGATTAGCTCGAGTCGCTGGACTGCCACCGGCCCAATTGCTGGGCTCGCTCGGAGCGGTATCCGGCGCGGTCGATCGACACACCGACCAGGAAGACGAGCGATTGATCGCCAACCCCCCACAGCGGCCGCGTCATCCGGGTGCACCGTCGACGGTGCAGACGCCCGCGTCCGCCCGCGTGGTCCCGACGGAACCTGTGTCCGGCCGCATCCCACCTCCGGCCGAGGGCCGAGATATCGAGATACGTCCGCCGTCAGTGCCCTCGACGGGCGCGGCTCGGCTGCCACTGGTTGGAAATGCTGATCCAGCCGCCGTTCAGCAGCAACATGGCCATGTCCTGAGCGACCTGGCTCGCGAGCGCGCTGCAGGTCAGCGTGATGCCGCCCAGCCTATGGGTGAAGACGAGCGCTTCCCAACGGTCCCCACGGAGACGCTGCGAGCAACGGTCGCGGCGGCACCGGGCGCGAACGGAGCGTCACCCGGCCCGCCGGCGGCAGGGGACGACGACGAGGCGGCGTCGATCATTGCCCAGCAGGAGAAGGGCGGCGAAATTCAAAGTGCCGTGAGTGGCGGTCTAGCGACGCTTGCCGGTCAACGACAGGAATACGCGGACCGCTCGGCGGGCGAACGTGCCAAGGCCGATACAGAAATGGGCCAGCTCGAACACGGCAACGTGGCGCAACAAACGGGTGAACGCGCCGCCGCCAAACGCGACGTGCTCGGCTTGCGCCACCAATGGACCAACGCGCAACAGGAACTGGTGGCCGGTGCCCAACGCGAGACCGACGCGAAAACCAGTGAGACACTGGCGACCGTTGCCCAGGAGCGCGGGACAGCCGAGCGGCAGGCTGCCGCCCACTACGAGCAGGGCCAGCGTGAGGCCGACCAGGCGCGACGCGAAGGCGAGCAACAGGCGGCCGCCGAGCGGCAGAAAGCGCAGAAGCAAAACTCCGGTGGATTGCTCGGGGCGATCGGCTCGGCTGCGCAGTCGCTGTTCGACAAAGCCAAGCAGGCCGTTCAATTCGTCTTCGACAAGGCCAAGCAGTTGGTCCGAAGTGTCATTGAGCGCGCTCAACAGTTGGCCACCGCGGTGCTTGAAGCCGCGCGCAAGGTCATCGCGGGCGCGATTCGGGCCGCCGGCGTAGCGCTAACCGCGATTAGCGACCGCGTGTTGATCGCATTTCCGCTGATCCGTAATCAATTCCGTGCGGCGATCCTGGATCGCGTTTCCGCTGCCGAAGCCGCGGTCAACAAGCTGGCCGGCGCGCTCAAGCAAGCGGTCCTGAGTGCCCTGACCGTTCTGGGCGCCGCTCTGTCCGCGGCTGTGGCGTTATGGCGCCGCGGCATGCAAGCCGCAATCGACAGCGTGCGGGCGGTGGTTCGTGGCGCGCTCGACTTTGCGCGCAGCGCGATAGCCGCCATTGGGACCTTTGCCGTGCTCGTCAAGGACATCGCCGCGGACCCGATTCGTTGGGTGTCGAATCTCGCTGCCGCAGCGCGCG
>VBEW01000039.1 GCA_005889225.1 Chloroflexota bacterium
AGATCGTCAACAACGCCGGCTGGGAAGGCTCGGTCGTGGTGGAGAAGGTCAAGGGCCTGCCGAAGGGCCAGGGCTTCGACGCCAATAAGGGCGAGTACACCGACATGGTGAAGGCCGGGATCGTCGACCCGACCAAGGTGACCCGCTCGGCGCTTCAGAACGCGGCGAGCATCGCGGCGATGCTGCTGACGACGGAGGCGCTCGTCTCAGACATCCCGGAAAAGAAGCCGGCCGCGCCGGCGCCGTCGATGCCCGATTACTAAGCCGAAAGGCGAGGCAAGAGCCGCCCCGAGGGGCGGCTCTTTTGTTCTTGGGCGGGTATCGTTCCGGCCGCCCGGCAGCAGATAGCATGGCGGCATGAAGCCGAGCGGTATCGTGACGCTGCTCACCGACTTCGGCCTCGATGACGCCTATGTCGGCGCGATGAAGGGCGCCATCCTGGCGGTGCATGCCCGGGCCACCCTGATCGACATCACCCACGGGGTGCGTCCGTTTGCGGTATTACAGGGCGCCTTTCTCCTCGACACCGCCTGGCGGAGTTTTCCGGTCGGAACCATGCACCTTGCCGTCGTTGATCCCGGTGTCGGCACCAGTCGAAAGGCGATCGCGTTCAAGGCGGCGGATCACATCTTCACCGGCCCCGACAACGGGCTGTTCACTTTTCTCAACGAGCCCATCAGCGAGATGGTCGAGCTGGCCGCCCCACCGGAGGCGACGCCCACATTCCACGGGCGCGATCTCTTCGGCCCGGTCGCCGCACGACTGGCGGCCGGAACGCAGCTTGCTGAGGTCGGCAGGCCGCGCCACCGGGAACCGTTGCGGCTGCCGGATGCCTGGGCGTCAAAAGTGGGCGAGGCCTGGCGCGCGCAGGTCCTGCACTGCGATCACTTCGGCAACGTGATCAGCAACCTGCCGCTGCGGGCGTTGGCTCGGATCAAGGCGGTCAACGGGACGCGAGTCCGAACCGTGGAGACATACGACGAGGGCGAGCCCAGTGAGCTGGTCGCGCTGATGGGCAGCAGCGGCCGTATCGAGTTCGCGCTGCGCGAGGGGTCGGCGGCCGCGCGGCTGCACACGGCGCCGGGCGAGACGCTGCTGGTTACGTGAACTGGCCGGCGCTCCGCTGGAACCAGGTGGCAGCGGTGTCGTCCGAGGTGTTACGCCAGGCGGATGCTCGCGCGCGCGACGAATTCGGCATCGCGCCGCTGCAGTTGATGGAGATCGCCGGCTGGCAGATTGCCCGTTTTACCGAGGCGTTCATGGATGGCGTTGGGAACAAGCGCATCCTGGTGGTGGCCGGCTCGGGCAACAATGGCGGTGATGCGCTGGTCGCGGCGCGCTTTCTCCATCAGCGAGGCGCGCTGGTGACCGCCTCCGCGGTTGCGGCAAAAGACCCGGATAGCCTTGTGGCGCAGCATGCGGCGACCATCGCCAGGCTCGGCATCCGGATCAGCGAGGCGCCGGCCGGGATCGACCCGTCGGTCGACACCATCGTCGACGGCCTCTTCGGCACCGGCATCCGTCCACCCCTGCGGGAGCCCGCCGCGCGCATCGTGGCGGCGATGAATGCGACGGGACGGCCGATCGTGTCCATCGACGTGCCCTCCGGACTGGACGCGGACACCGGCGCCGGCGCCGAGACCGCGATCCGGGCCGCGGCGACCGTGACGCTGGCGGCGCCGAAAGCGGGGCTGACCCGTGCGCCGAACGCAGGACGCGTCTTCGTTGCGGATATCGGGATGCCCGCTTCCCTGTTTTCGGCCGATCGGGCGGCGATCGAGGTGATCTACCGGGCTGCCGATCTGGTGGAACTCGTCGATCCTGATCTCCTCTGAACTCGATGGGCGTTACCACTCCGAGTTGACGAATTGGTGCCGCCTGACTAGACTGCAGGCATCCGCCTTACGTCCCAGTAATGGATCAAGTACACGTCGAAGCTCCGGTTGCGAGCGCGCAGGCCGCGTCGCTAGAGCGCGAGTTCTACTCGGACTTCCCACTCGTCTTGAATTACGTGGCCCGGCTGGTCGATGACATCGACGGCGGGGTCGGGATCACCTGTGCCGCGTTTCGCCAGGTCGCGGATAACCTGCGCCATCGCCGCACCGGTGAAGGGCTGCGGCGGGCCGACGTGTTTCGGGCGGCCACCGAGCTCAGCCGGCAGGCCCTGAAACCGCGCCGCTGGTTCCGCCGCCAGCGCAACACGCAGCTGAGCCTTGAGGGATTTCCCCAGGCGGATGCCCGCCGGGCATTACGCCGCGACACGGTGCAGCGGGCGCTGACGGCGCTCCCCTTCGAGGCGCGCGCCATGGTCCTGCTCCGTGACTTCGTAAAACTCTCGTACGACGAGCTCGGCGACGTGGTCGATGTCGCCCCACGCAAGCTGGTGCATGCCCTGGACCGCAGTCGTGCCGAACTCGGGGAGATCTATGACTACATCAAGTTCTGAAGGCAGTCGCTGCACCCGGATCTCGCCCAGCGCGGTGCTCGATGACCGGCTCGATGGAAAGGACCTCGAATGGGCCCGCGACCACCTGCGGCGGTGTGAAGCCTGTCGCGACCGGGTCGAGGACTTCCGCGAGATGCTGCTCCGAGTCGGGCGCCTGCCGAGCGCTTCGGTCGGTGCGACCGCCATGGACCAGGCGTTCGCGGTAGCCATCCCCGATCGATTGCGGGCCGAAGGCGGCTCGCGGTCATTCGAAGTCGCTCCCCCGGGGACAACGGCGCTAACCCCGGCGCTTCCGGAGCTTCCAACGCCGATGCGCCCCGAGGTGACCAGCGTCCCCGACCTGCTGATCGAGCTGGAGCGGGAAATCTTTCGCGATGAACCTGGCCAGGACCATCCGACTGCCCTCCCGCCGATCTCCGAGCCGATCTACCCGATGATGACCGCGGCTGGGGTCGAGGATATGGAAGCCGTTGCGCCGGCCGAGGATGCCGAGCCGGCGTTCGGTGCATGGCGCGAGGTCCACCTCGATTCGCATCGCGACCCCGAGCCCGCCGTTGGCGAGCCCGAGCCCGAGCCCGAACCGGTGATCGCCGCCGCCCCCCAGGCGGAACCGGAGCCGGATACGTGGCACCCGCCGCCCGTATCGGCAACCGAGGCGCCCGGCGAACCGATGGCGGCGGCAACCGGCAGCAACGCCATCTTCGAGGAGGAGCCTGCGCTACGTTTCGATCAGGAGATCGCGCCGGCAACCCCGCCCCGAAAACCCGATACGGCGATGCGGCTCGCGGTCGGCCTGGGCGCGGCCGCCTGCGTCCTCCTTGCTGCCGTGCTGTACGAGGGAGGATGGCTCGCGAAAGGCCTGCATAACCTGAGCTCGACCTCGCCAACGGCGGCGGCGTCGGTGCATGCCTCGGCCAGCGCCAGTCCGCGGTTTACGGCGACGCCAAGCGCCAGTCCTCTCCCACCTCCTGCCCCGGTGCTGTTCACGCTCGGCAACGGGGTGAGCGGCAACAGCGTCTTCCGCATCCGCCCAGGGACGGCCGTGGCGGGCTATACGCGCCTGGTCTTCGACATGCACGGCGGTGGCCTGCCAACCATGATCATCACCCGCCCGGATGACCTGCACATCGCCGTCACCTTCAAAAACAGCACCGCCACCGGTATTCCCGTGAACGGCATCAAGAGCTACCAGATCGCCGGCATCGAGCCCGCGGTCCAGCAAGGCGCCGACGGAACGATCACGATCGACCTGGCGCGGCCGGTGCGCGTCACGGCGTTCACCCTCCCGGCGACCGGCGGTTACTCCTGGCGATTGGTCGTGGACCTGCACACGACGTAACCCCCAGCCCGGCCCTCCCCCGGCCTAGTTGAGGCTGGTGCGGATGGTGCCCGCCGCCGCCGCATGGGCGACCATCTGCTTGAGGAGGAGGATCTCCTTGCGCAGGATGCGGAGCTCGAGCAGGAGGCGGGAATCGGTACGACGCTCCGCCAGCAGGGTCTGTTTCTCGGGCACCTGCAGGTTCAGGGCCGCCGCGATCAAGTAGGAGAGCAGCTCAGGCTCCATTGGCGGCTCGGCTTCATCCGCCTTCCGGCCAACCAGCTCTCGCAGCAGGTTGGAGTATTGCTGGAACGCCATGGCGGTCGTTTCGGTGAGGCTGGCGGTGGCATCGAGATCATCGCCGGCCTCGGGGATGATGCGGACCTGGCCGCGCAGGTAGGGACGATCGTCCGCGGTTCCGACGATCTCGAAGCGCGACACGCCCATCACCAGCAGATTCATTCGGCCATCATCGAGGCGATCGATCCGGATGATCTTCGCGAGCGTGCCAACCTCATAGGGAGTGGCGGGTCCCGTCTCGCTCCCTTCCTGGATCGCCACCACGCCAAAGCTGTGGCCCTCTTCCAGGCAGTCGGCGATCATCTGCCGGTACCTCGGCTCGAAGATGTGGAGTGGCAGCGGCATGTGGGGAAAGAGCACGACGTTCAAGGGAAAGAGCGGCAGCCACTGACGGGGCATGAACCCAGTATATGGCCGTTTTCCGGCGTGTCTACCCGGCGGCGGGCGCAGCCTCAGGCAGTCGCTGCGACGACGCCCTTCGCCGGATCTCGAGGCCGCTCGTCAGGAGCGCCCCGAAGAGCAGCACCGCAATGGCAATTGCGAGCGACGGGCGCATCGCGTTGATGAATGCCTGGGCGAACACGTCATGACCGATCTGCAGCACGCGGCTTCTCACGGCCGGCGGCAGGTTGGACGGCAAACTCACCCCCGACTGGCCGCGTCCGACCTGGAGCGCGCTGTTTGCCGCCCGGGCGAAGTCCTGCACGAAGGGCGCGCGGAAGGCGGGCGGGAGACTCGCCGCCTGGACTTGTGCCTGACTGACGAGCTCGCTGGCCAGACGGTTCTGCAGGATGGCGCCCACGACCGCGCTCCCAAATGCTCCGCCGAGCTGCCGGTTGGTATTGAGCAGACCCGACGCGGCTCCGGCGAGCCGAGGATTCACCCGCTGCATGGTGACCGTCGTCATCGGCGCGAAGGTGCAGCCCAGTCCGACGCCGGCAAGAATCAACGCCGGCAGATAGGTGAATTGGCCGGTGTTCAGCGATGACAGCACGATGACGAGCCCCATGCCGACGCCGAAGAAGGCCAGCCCGGCCATGAGGATGTATTTGCCACCGAATCGATCTGTCGCGCGTCCGGAGAGCGGCGCGACCAGCATCGAGGTGAGCGGCAGAGGCGCCAGCGTCAGGCCGGCTTTGAGCGCGCTGAAGCCCAACACCGACTGCAGGAAGATGGTCAGCGGCAGGAAGAGGCCCATCATCCCGAAGGACACGATCGCCGCCAGCCCATTGCCGATCGTGAAATTGCGTTCAGCGAAGAGCGCGAGCGGAACGAGGGGCTGCTCCTGGACCCGATCCCAGAGCACGAACAGCACGAAGAGGATAGCGCTGGCAACAAACAGACTCGGGATACTGAACAGGCCCCAGTGGCCGCCGCCCGCGTCGAAGGACGCGACATCGGTGAAGGTCCCCCAGTGATAGCGCTGCCCCTCAATCAGCCCGAAGACGACGGCAAACAGGGCGCCACTGGCGAGCAGGACCCCGATCGGGTCGAGATTCTGATCCCGGCCGAGACGAATGCCGGGAAGCAACCAGATGCCAAGGGTAAAGGCGACGATCCCGACCGGCACATTGACCCAGAACACCGCCTGCCAGCTGAAGTTGGTGACGAGAAAACCGCCGAGGGTCGGACCCGTTACCGAGGCGATGCCGGCGACGGCGCCCCAGATACCAAAGGCCGCCCCGCGCTTGTCGGCCGGAAAGATGTTTGTCAGGATGCTCAGCGTCTGCGGGGTGAGGATGGCGCCGCCGACTCCCTGGATGACACGCGCCAAAATCAGCTGCCCGGGACTCTGCGCCAGGCTGCAGCCGATCGACGCCAGGGTGAAGACCGCCAGCCCGATCAGGAAGAGGCGCTTGGCGCCATACATGTCGCCCAACCGGCCCGCCGTGATCAGCAGCACGGCGTAGACGAGGATGTAGGCGTTTAGCACCCAGAGGATCTCGTCGAGGCCGGCGTGGAGTCCATCGATGATGCTCGGGATGGCGACGTTGACGATCGTCAAATCGAGCAGGATCATGAAGAAGCCAAGACAGAGAACGAGCAGGATGATCCAGGGACTGCGTCTGGTCTGGACCGCCGCCTGCATTGGGAGTCAGTCTAGAGAACATTTCGCCGCGACCGCCATTCGGGAATTGGTTTCTAGCAGACGGCAGCGATAAAGCGCGAAGCGCGATGGGCCATGGCCATGATCGTGATCATGGGATTGACGCCAGACGCGCTGGGAAAGGCGCTGCCGTCGGCGACGAACAGGCCTTCGACAGCATGTGTCTGGTGGTCTTGGCCGATCACCGATGTTGCCGGGTCATTGCCCATGCGACACGAGCCCATCTGGTGAAAGCTGACGTAACCCATCTGGCCAGGCTTGTAGCCGTTCCGGTCGACCTCGTTCATGTAGGCGTCGACGCCACCCCGCTGGCCGGGCCGGTACGCCACGTAAGCACTCTGGCTGGTGAAGATCTCTTTGGCCCCGGCTGCCTCCAGGATGCGCACGCCGACTTCGATGCCTTTACGCATATGGGCGAGATCCTGGCGCGACAACCGGTAGTCGACCCGGCTGGTGCCGTCTTTTGAGGTGACGCGACCCCAGCCGCTGTCGCGAAGCAGAATTCCGGTGATTGAGAGGTTGGGAAGCTGACGCATCAGCCGGCTGTAGTGATCCGGCTTCCGCCAGGGGGTGACCAGAGCAAGCAACGCCGGATGCAGTGGTGCCGACTCGATCTTCGGCCCGAAGTGGTGGCCGTCGAGGTTGGTGAACTGGTCGGAGTAGACCGACTGCAGGGTCCCTTCCCAGGGCCGGATCGACTCATCGAAGATGCCGGAAACCGCGGTCGAAGGATGGAGCCGAAGCCCGCTGCCAACCGCCTTCGAGCGCAAGCCGGAGCGCTGCAACAGGGCGGGCGTCGCGATCGCGCCGGCCGCCGCCACCACCGCGCGACTGCGCACGATCAGCGTGAAGGCCGGCATCTCCGGCTGCCGGACGGTGGCGCGAACACCGACCGCCCGCCCGTCCTCGATCAGCACGCGGTCAACCGTGCAGTTGACGATGATCCGAGCGCGCCGCCGGTAGGCGTCCATCAGGTAGGTCCTCAGCGTCGATTGCTTGGCCCCGATCTGACAGCCGTAGCCGCAAAACCCGCAGCGCTCGTCCTGGGTACAGCCCTGGACGTTGCGCGGCATGTAGCCGACGTGCCAGCCAAGCTGGCGGAGGCCACGCTCGAGGACCCGCTCGCGAGCACTGACCCGGCTGTGACTCAGATTAACCCCAAGCCGCTCGTACACCGCGTCCAACGACGAGGTGTAGTCATCGGTCGCAAAGGCGGTGAGTCCATGGCGCTGCGCCCATTCGTCGCGGAGCCAGTCGGGACTCCGAAAGCTGGTGGTGTAGTTGATCACCGTGCCACCACCGAGACAGCCGCCCGCGATGAGCGCGACTCCGGCGTCGGAGGTCGCCGCGAAGCCTCCCTGGTAGTAGAGCTTCCGCATCATCGCCAGCTCCAGCTGGTTGAAGTCGGCCTCGTTGTAGTAGCCGCCTTCCTCCAGCACGATCACGTCCTTGCCGGCCGCGGACAGCTCCGCCGCCACCACCCCACCACCGGCACCCGAGCCGACCACGACCGCATCGCACGTCAATGTCGTGTCGCCGTCCAGCGTCGTCGTCTTGATGGCCTTGGGCGTCGGCGGGGGCGATGAGACGGGACCCGGATAACCGATCTCCGGCCACACCGGATTGGTGCCGTCGTCTTCAGTATCGCCGAGGAACGCCAGCAGCGACAGGCGCTTGAAGACCTGGAAGAGCTGCCGCCGGAATGCCAGCCGGCTGGTCGACCAGGACGCCATGACGGCGACGCGTTGCTCGCGTGACCAGCGATGAAATGGCACGGGGCGGCCGCTGAGCAGGAAGGTCCCCGTACGGCGGCCGAGGACGCCCACGATGAGGCGCAGCCGACGCCGGTCCGCGGGAGACGGGAGTCGCGCGAAGGTATCCTCCATCGACGCGGCAACCCGGATCGGGGAGCCGGGATGGCCCATGCCGCCGATAAACGTATCGGCCATGGCAACGAGCACGGCCGATCGGCTGGCGCGGGCGGTTGTCGTCGGCGGCGCCTTGACGGCGGTCGTCACACCTGTTACCCCCCAGTCGAAGTGATCAGTGACTCCATCATAAGCAGCCGGCGAACCAACGCAACGGCCAAAATGGATGTCATGTGTTACTCAAACGACGCCCGGCCTCCGTTGCCGCCCATCAGGGGCGGTTCAACCGACGACACCGAGCTGGTCCTGGCGGCCGGGGATGACAACCGGCTGCTGGCCTACGCGGCTCGCGCCGCCAAACCAACCGGCGCCGGGATCGTGGTGATGCCCGACGTGCGAGGCTTGCACCCGTTCTACAAGGAGCTCGCCCGGCGATTCGCGGAGGCCGGCGTCGACGCCGTCGCCATCGATTACTTCGGGCGGACGGCGGGCATCGGTGACCGGTCGGGTGACTTCGATTTCATGACCCATGTCAAACAGACGACGCCAGATGGGGTCGCCGCCGACGTGGCGGCCGGCCTCGCCCACCTACGCTCGCCGGCGGGCGGCGGAGCCAGCTCGACCTTCACCGTTGGTTTCTGTTTCGGGGGCTCCCTTTCCTGGCGGCAATCGGCGGCGCAGCCAGGATTGGCCGGCGCCATTGGCTTCTATGGCCGGCCGGCCAATGTGCGGAACGCGATTCCACAGATGAGGGCGCCGCTCCTGTTGCTGATCGCCGGCGACGACCGGGCGACGCCTCGCGACGAGTTCGAGAAATTCGGCCAGGAACTCACCGAGGCGAATGTCCCGCACGAGATGGTGGTCTACGAAGGAGCGCCTCATTCGTTTTTCGACCGAGGCTTTGAACAGCACCGGGCCGCTTCGGACGATGCCTGGCGCCAGATGCTGGACTTCATCAAGGACCAGACACGGCAACCGGCCCGCGCTTGAACCTCGGGCGGGCCGGCGTCTGGCTCGGGTCGATGGCCAACCTGCCCGCCGCGGAGCTTCGCCGCGCGGTCGCCGAGATCGAGGCGATGGGCTTCGGCACGATCTGGATCGGAGAGGCGGTCGGCCGCGAGCCGTTTGCGGCGTCGGCCCTGATCCTTTCCTCAACCAGCCAGGTGACCGTCGCCACGGGAATCGCCAACATCTGGGTCCGCGACGCGACGGCGATGATGAACGGTGCCAGGACGCTGGCCGAGGCCTGGCCCAACCGATTCGTCCTCGGGATCGGCGTCAGCCATGTACCCCTGGTGAGCGCCCGCGGACACCAGTACCAGCGTCCGCTGACCGCAATGCGCGCCTACCTCGAGGCGATGGAGAATGCGCCTTACCGCCCGACCATGCCGAATCCGCCCCCGCCGGTGCTGCTGGCGGCCCTTGGCATCAAGATGCTGCAACTCGCGCGCGAGCGAACGGCCGGCGCGCATCCGTATTTCGTGCCCGTCGAGCACACGCTGGAAGCCCGCGGCATTCTTGGAGATGACCGCGTTCTGGCTCCCGAGATAGCCGTCGTGTTTGCCCTAAACCGCGAGGCCGCGCGAGGCACCGGCGATCGCTACATGAAGACCTATCTCAACCTGGAGAACTACCGCCGGAACCTGGTGCGTTTGGGCTGGCCTAAAGACGAGCTCGAGTCCCCGGGCAGCGATCGCATCTTCGATGCCGTTGTCGCCTGGGGCGAGGATCACGCGATCGCGAGCAAGGTGCGGCTGCACCACGACGCCGGCGCCGATCACGTGGCGGTTCAGGTTCTCACGCCGACGCCCGATCGCGCACCGCTCGACGATCTACGCCGATTGGCGCCTCTTCTCTTGAGCTGACTACAGCAGCGCGCGCTGCGCGCAGCGTATTTCGAATGGTGACGGCGATGGATGCCGCCTGCGCGGTCGCGCCCATGGGAGCCATCATCCGGCCAACTCGATGCAGCCGGCTGCCCGGCGCAAGGGTCAGGCCGACCGCCGTTGCCTGCAGACCGGCGGCCGCGCGCTGCCAGCCACGCTCAGCCGGACGAGCGCACCGAGACCGCGCCAGCAGCACCGGAATGACATAGCGAATTACCGGGGGAAGCAGGCTGACCGGTGGCAGGTCACCGGCGCGATACGCGGCGGCCGCCGCCCAGAGGCTGAGCCAGGAGTCGGCCTCGATATCGAGCAGCGCGCCCAACGGGGTCGCGCCATCGAGCCGGGCGAACCGGCCATCGAGCCAGTCGCTACACCCACCCCAGAGGAGAGCCATCCAGGCGATCCGTCTGCCCACGCGCGGGGCGGCGGTCGTTCCGGCCAGCAAGCCGGCGCTACCGGCCCGGCTGAGCGTCAGGACGTTGGCCCGGGTCAAAATGCGTTGATGCGGTTGCCGATCGTGAGCGGCCAGCAAAAGGAAACTGACCGAAACCGCACCGTTGAGCAGGGCAGCACCGACGTATCGCGCTGGCGAGGCATCACCTGGACGGCGCTCGGCGGCGTCCTGGGGCCCAGTCGTCGCTGTCATGAGCCTGATCGCCGCGATCATCTTGATGGCCGTCCGCTTCCACAACGGTGGCCGGCGACCGATGGCGACGTTCTCGGCCATTTCCGGCGGGGTTGCCCTCCTGCTCCTGGCCTCGCCGATCGCCCTTGGCCCGACACGCTGGTACGCGTGGGCCGGCCTGATGCAGCGACTGCTGATGGGAGTCCTGCTGCTGTGGCTCGAGGTGAGCGCGATCGTCTTCGTGGTACACGGAGGTTCCCGAGGGAACCAGGGTCAGCCAGCTGGCCGCCGACGCCTGGGGCGCTCGAGCTGGCCCGAGCGGTCCGGTGCTTCATACCCAGCCCAGGGGTCGTAGTCGACCTCGAGCGGTTCCTGCGGGGGCCGCTCGGATTCCGGAACGTTGCGCAGGTTGAGCCGGATTCGGGTCCAGGTCGTGTTGCGGCCCCGCATCGAGTCCACCAGGATGTCGGACGGCGCCAGGTGCGACCAGATCTCCGCATGACGCGCGCGCCAGCGCTGCAGTCCGGCGCGAGCCTCGGATTCGGTCGCCGCGCGCGCGATCTCGATCAACGGCATGGTCGTGCGCCGCCGCCCGGTCGGACCGACCGTCTTTCCCGGCGCCGGCGGCGGCACCTGCCCTTTAGGCTGAGGTCGATCCTCACGTTTCCGACGGGATAGCTGGACGCGGGCCGGCTCGCCCTCCTGCTTGGCGAAATGGGGAGGCCACGGCGCGTCGCCGAATCCAGCCGCCTCGTGCTGCCCCGAGAGTTCCAGCAAAGCGCCCAGTGACCCGACCGCCTCATCGATACCGTTGGACGGGTCGCCGATTTGCTTGAACCGTTTCGGGACGGTATCGATCGTGAAGGCTTCGGCTTCGCAGCTTGCGACTTCGTCCCACGTCAACGGCGTCGAGACCCGGGCATCGGCGGTGGGGCGGACGGAGTAGGCGGACGCGACCGTGCGATCCTTCGCATTCTGGTTGTAGTCGAGGAAAACGCCGTGCCGTTCTTCCTTCCACCAGCGGCTGGTGGCGATGTCGGGGGCGCGCCGCTCGACCTCACGAGCCAGGGCAACCGCGGCTCGACGGACTTCGGGAAACGTCCAGCGTGGTTCGATCCGGCAATAGATGTGGAAGCCGCGCGAGCCGGAGGTCTTGGGCCAGCCGGTCAAGCCGAAATCGTTGAGGACCTCACGCGTCGCCAGCGCCACCTCGCGAATTTGCGCCCACGAAACGCCCGGAACCGGGTCGAGATCGATGCGTAGCTCGTCGGGATGGTCAAGGTCGGCGGCTCGCACGGGATGCGGATTGAGATCAATACATCCGAGGTTGATGATCCAGGCCAGCTGGGCGGCGTTCGTCACCACGATCTCTTCGGCGGTGCGGCCTGACGGGAACGACAGCTCGACCGTCTCGATCCACTCTGGGCGCGAGGTTGGAGCGCGTTTCTGAAAAAAGGCCTCGCCCTCCGCGCCGTTGACGAACCGCTTGAGGGCCATCGGTCGGCCATCAACCCCGCGCAGCGCCCCCTCCGCGACCGCCATGTAGTAGCGAACGAGGTCGAGCTTCGTGTGCCCGCTCTTCGGAAAAAAGAGCTTGTCGGGGTTGCTGATCTTGACCTCACGGCCAGCAACCTCGAGGACCTCCTCCTTCGGCGTGGGCATGCCGATACCATACGGCTAAGTGGCACGGACCTCCCCGAGCCCGATGATCGGGGCACTGGCCCTGCTGATCCTCTCGGCGTGCAGCTCGCCAGGCTCCACCCAGACCAGTGCCACCCCGACGGTCGCGTCGCCCCAGGCCTCACCCAGGTTCGCGGCGTACGTTGCGGCAGACTTTGCGACGGCGCTCGCCTGGTCGCCCGACGGGCGCCTGTTCTACGCCGAGCGAGCCGGCACCATCAGGACCTTCGACGGCAAGACGTCCCGCGTTTTTGCGACGGTGTCAGCCTCGACCTCCGGCGAACGGGGTTTGCTCGGCCTGGCGGTGAGCCCGGCGTTTCAAAGCGACCATTTCGTGTACGCGTTCTACAGCCGCGCCGACGACCAGAGCCGCCAGCGAGTCGTGCGCTGGACCGACCAGGGCGGGACCGGAACCAGCCTGACGACCATCGTCGATAACCTGCCGGCCGGCAACGACTGCTGTCACAAGGGCGGGCGCATCGCGTTTGGCCCGGACCGGAAGCTATACGTAACGCTCGGGGAAAACCATGTCGCGGCCGACGCGCAGCGGACGTCAAGTCTGCGCGGCAAAATCCTGCGTTACAACCCTGATGGAAGCGTGCCCGGCGACAACCCGTTCGGGTCAAGCAACCCGGTGTGGGCGATCGGACTGCGCAATCCATTCGGTCTGGCGTTTTCGGGTGATGGCAGTCTGTTCGTCACGGACAATGGCCCGTCGGGCGACGCCGGCACCCCGGGCAGCGGTTGGGACGAGGTCGACCACGTCGTCCGCGGTGGGAACTCCCAGTGGCCTACCTGTTACGGCAATAGCATCCGCCTCCAGGGATCCCAATGCGTTGGTACGCCACCCACCTATCAAAGTGGCAATAGCACACTTGTCCCAACCGGCGCGACGTTCGTCAGCGCCCAGGGTCCAGCGGGCTACGCCGGCGATTTGGTCTTCTGCAGTTACAGCCAGAGCCGGCTCAAGGTGTTGTCGGCCGACGGCACCCGACTGCTTTCCGATGGTCCCCGCTGCCAACTCGACGTCAAGGAAGGGCCCGACCACGCCCTCTACATGTCGGACGCGTCGGCGATCTACCGACTCGGCGCATAAGGCAGTCCATAAAGATAGAGTCTTGATTGCTAGTCCGGCGGAGGAGGTGACTCCTCCAGCCAGCGCGTCTCGCCCAAGCCGACAGCGATGTGGGCCATTGGCCCGCGCCGGCCTGCCCCATGCCAGTGCTCCTCGTTCGGCTCGGTTACGACGGTGTCCCCCTGACGGATCGGCTGGGCCTGGGCACCGCGCGCTTGGACCCAACCTTCGCCGTCGATGACGTGCAGCAACTGGCCGCCGGCGTGTGCATGCCAGTAATTGCGGACCCCCGTTTCGAATCGGACGACCGCGGCAAACGCGGACATGGTCTGCCTCGACGCCTTGATCAACTCGCGGGAGCCCGCCTTCCCGGTAAAGTGTGCCGCCTCCATCGGTTTCAAGTCGGTCAGGGCCAGTGATCGTGGAGTGAGATTCATGTCGTTCCTCCCTTCAGCGATCCTAACCTCAGCAGCGCTCATGCTTCACGCCTACTCATTGGGCTAACGTAGTTACCGCATCATCGGCAGATCGCGGCTTGACGAGGAGGAAGGATTATGTCAGCGCCAAAAATCCTGCTAGTCGCCGGCGACGCGGCGGAGTCGTTGGAAGTCCTCTACCCCTATCAGCGCCTGCAGGAAGAGGGCTACGACGTGCAGATCGCCGCACCGAGCAAGAAGAAGCTCCATTTCGTGGTCCACGACTTCGAGCCCGGGTACGACACGTATACCGAGAAGCCGGGATACAGTTGGGACGCGGATCTCGCCTTCAAGGACGTGAAGCCTGATGACTATGTTGCCCTTGTGATCCCAGGTGGGCGGGCCCCCGAATACATCCGCAACGACGCCGACCTGCAGAAGATCATCCGGCATTTCTTTCAACAGGAGAAGCCGGTGGCCCAACTGTGTCATGCCCCACTTGCCCTGGCTGCCGCCGGGGTCCTGAAGGGCCGAAAGACCGCCGCGTATCCGGCGCTCGCGCCAGATGTCAAGGCGGCGGGCGCGGAATTCGTCGATTCCGGTGCGGTCGTCGATGGACAGATGGTGTCCGCCCGCGCCTGGCCCGACCACCCGACCTGGATGCGGGCATTCATTCGGCTTCTGAAGCAAAAGGCACCCGTGAAGGAGCCCGAACTGGCCGCGACTCGCTGAAATAAACGGTCTGGTTGAGGCCGGCCCTCTAGGCCGGCCCTATCCGCCGCCCGGCCTAGGCGGTTTGCTCGACCACCGGCCTCGGCTCGACCACGGCCATCGGCTCGACCTCCGGCTCGCGAGCTTCGAGAAAAGCGCGGATCAGCTCATTGAGCTCCTGGCATTTCTCGAGGATCAGCTCACAAGCTCGAGTACGTTGCTCCGGCGACAGCTCGTTGGACTTCAGCAGCTGTGCGTAGCCATTGATGATCGTGAGTGGCGTACGCAAGTCGTGACCCAGATGGGCCAGTTCGCCGGCTTGGCGCCCGTTCGCAACCCCCATGCTGCTTCCTCCACCGAACAGCCTTATACGGCCGCTCGGGCTTGTCAATAGGGACTTTCGCCCTTTCGGAAACCGGCCCATTATTCTTATAATCACCTTGGGGGAAACCTGACAGCAGGACACCGTGCTTGGAGGTGTGCGGGGTAGTGCAGTTCGTGACCCTCGTGCAGATCCGACCGGGCGGCGCCGGCAAAAGCGGCTCACGCGTGGCGGCCCATGCCGCCCAATGGCAGCACCTCAAGAACCAGATTCAACTGGTCGGCGGACGAGTCAACCAGATCTGGAATGTGCTCGGCAACGACTACGACCTGCTCTTCATGGGCGAGGCCGACGATCCGAAGACGCTGCACCGTATTGACGCCCTCTGCAAGGGCCAGGGCTACGCCGCCAAGACCCACCCGGCTATCGAGGCAGAGGAATATGCCCGCCTGGTGGAAGACACAGCAAATGTTCTGGACTACGGGCGCCAGCGCCGCAAGATGGGTGTGGAGCGGGAGGCCTAGCCCGCTAAGCCGCACCGGAGCCGATGGACTCCAGCAGAGAGAGCGAGGGCACGAAAAACAGGCTGCCGGTGACCGCGCGGCTGAAGTCCAGGAGGCGATCGTAATTGCCCGGGGGGCGGCCAACGAACATGTTGTCCAGCATCTGCTCGATGGTTCGGGGTGATCGCGCATAGCCGATGAAGTAGGTGCCGAACTCGCCACGTCCGACATCGCCAAAGGGCATGTTGTCGCGGACGATCTTGACCTCGCGGCCGTTCTCTTCAATGATCGTCAGAGCATTGTGCGCCGAGCTCGGTTTTACGGTGTCGTCCAGCTCGATATCGGACAGTTTGGTTCGGCCAATGATGCGCTCCTGCGCTTCCGTGGAGAGAGCGTTCCACTTCGCCATATCGTGCAGGTACTTCTGGACGATGACGTAGCTCCCGCCGGCGAACCCAGGATCCTCGTCCCCGATCACGGCAGCCTCCACCGCCGCCTGGTCCGTCGGGTTCTCGGTGCCGTCGACAAACCCGATCAGATCGCGGTCGTCGAAGTACTGGAAGCCGTGGACGGTATCGACAGGCGCAACAGCGTCGCCGAGCTGCGCCATGATCTGGCTCGCCAGCTCGAAGCAGAGATCCATCCGCGCCGCCCGGATGTGGAAGAAGAGGTCCCCCGGTGTGGACACGGCATGGCGAGATCCGGCGCGGATCTCGCGGAAGACGTGAAGCTCTGCCGGCCGAGCCGACTTCCCAAAAAGCTGATCCCATGCGGCGAAGCCAAATCCGATCACGCACGACAGGTACCCTTCGAGATCCCGGAACGCCACCGCGCGCACCACCGCGGGCCAGTCGCTGCAGAAGGCTTGCACGGTGGCCCGCTGGCGATCGCCCGGATTGAGCGCGACGACGAGAAAGATCGCGGCCCGGGTTAGCGGCGCGACGACCGGTTGCGATTGCGGGTTACCCATCGACATGCCCTCCCGGTTGCCGAGCAGGGCCGCAGATACTCGACCCTATGGCCGCATGCTCAACCTAGCTGGTTCGCCTGTCAAGCTCCGAGCTGCGGAAATTTGGGTGAACGGCACCTGTCCATCCAGAATTAAGGAAGGCGAAAACCTGATCATTAAGGAGGCTTTACGTGTCCAACCGTTCGGTGTACTTGCAGACCATGATTTCGCTGGCGTCGGCCGCTTTCGGCGTTGTCGCCGCGCTCGCCTGGAACAGCGCGATCACAGCCCTGGTCAAGCAGATTTTTGGCGCCGGTGGCGAGATCGTTACCCTGTTCCTCTACGCCATCCTGATTACTGTCATCGCCGTCATCGTGATGGTGAATCTTGCCCAGCTGGCGGAGCGTGCATCCCAACCGAAACCGTAGTCGAACGAAGTTCACGATTCGCTTTCTCCTGGATACCGGCGGCGCCGCAGGTCTTTGCCCGAATGGATGCCCTGGCGGACCTAGCAAAGGGTCGAGTGGCGCGGGATGCTTTGGGCAGCCCCTAACAAGGGTCTGTCGCCGCACAGCACCATGATTAGGCGGGAACAAGGCGAAGTCGAACCAATCTCGCCAAGGGCGAGGGTGCAACCCCTGGCTCGTGGCGATTTGGATTCCCCAACCCTGCGGTTTTCGGGACCGATCTCCGAGGCACGTATCCATCATCTGCAGAGGACCGCCGGGAATTCCGCGGTCGCCACGCTCCTCCAACGAACTGGACCGGCAACGGCGACGAAGCCAGCAGCTGCCGGCAAACTAAGCCCTGCCAATTGCGGCCCGCCGATCAAGGGTCATGGCCCCGGCCCCGTGAAGCTGACCCGCACCGAACGCATCATCGTCGAAAGCATCATCTCGGCCGCGGGCCCCCTCGGCCAGTCGATCGTTTCTGCTCGGCTGGCCGCCAAACTGCTTGGAGTAACCGTCGGGTTGGGAGTTGGCGGAGAAGCGGGATCCTTTGCCGGTGTCCTGGCGGGCGGCGGATTGTATTTCACGCCCGACGGGAAAATTGGAACCTATGGCAGCCTTGGCGGCGAGATGGGAGTTCTCTTCAGCGCATCCGCCACACTCCAGTTCGCAATGACGAAAGGCGGGCTTGAGAACTTCAGTGGAGCCTGGCTCGTCTTCAATGTCACCGGCGGGGAGGTCTTGGTCGGGGGCGTCAGCATCATCGCCGACATCGACATGAACCTCCTCGGGATTGGCGGGTCGATTGGCATTGGGGCCGGGCTGCCATTCGATGTATACGGGTCGGTTTCCAATACCTGGACAAGCGATCCCCTGGTCGACGCCCCAGACTAACGAGCAGAGCCAATCCTGGCGCGATGCGACAGCTCAGCTGACTCGACGAGTACCTAACGCTGGTGACCTACCTGGTGAGGCGGGGGAATGTCCGGTCTGCGGGGATCATCTGACCCCGGAGCTAAAGCGATGGGAACATAGAATTTGGTGGAGGCAGTTTTCGTGAACGCAACACGAACCGTATTTCTGAGGTTGCACGTTGCTGGCGGCCTTCTCGGCTTGCTCGTCGGTCTCTTCGCATTCCGCCTACCGGAGACGCGGCAGTTTCGCGTTGGGCCTCGCCGCGCCTACGCGACCCAGCGCATCGTCTTCTCGGTTCTGATCGGACTCGCCGCCGTCATCCTCCTTCGCCTGTTTCTCGCGTTCCGGCTCGCCCGGCGACAACCCGTTGGATTGATCGTCGGCGGGGTCATGCTGAACCGGTACAAGAGAGAAATCGTTCCGGGGCCGATAGGCGGTGAACCCCGGGCCCGAGTTTTCAGCGTGACATGAACGAAAACTTGAGCCTTGGCCGCATCGCCGGGATCCACGTGGGATTGAACTGGAGTCTGCTGGTCATTGCGGCCCTGATCGCCTGGAGTCTCGCAACCGGCATCCTGCCGCTGGCTGCGCCTGGCCACAACTCCGGCGCGTACTGGACCGCCGGCGTGGTCTCGTCCTTCGTGTACCTGGCCTCGCTGCTTGCCCACGAACTCGCTCACTCAATCGTTGCCATGCGACGCGGCGTCCGCGTGGAGGGGATTACGCTCTGGCTGTTTGGCGGGGTGTCGCGGCTCGGCAGCGACACCGCTTCGCCCGGTGCGCAGGCGCTGATCACCGCTGTGGGCCCCCTCACGAGCCTGGTGCTGGGCGCGGTGTTTCTGCTCGCTGCGGCTGGGGTTGGTGATGGCAGCAGCTCGGCCCTGCTGACCGCCGCCTTGTCCTGGCTGGGCTACATCAACATCATCCTCGGAGTTTTCAACCTGGTACCCGCATTTCCATTGGACGGAGGCCGGATCCTGCAATCGCTGATCTGGCTGCGAACGGGTGATCGCCTGCGAGCCACCAGGATCGCCGCCCGCGTCGGTATGGTCTTCGCCTTCCTCTTGATTGCCTACGGACTCGTGACCTTCCTGGTCGCGGGCAGCCTGATAGGCGGGGTCTGGTCGGTGTTCCTGGGCTGGTTCCTGCTGAGCGCCGCCCGCTCCGAAGAGACCGGCGGCATGATCCGCCAGGCGTTGTCCGCGATCAGCGTCGCCGAGGTGATGACGCCCAATCCCGTGCAGGCGCCAGACGACATCAGTGTTGAGGACGCACTGCACGGCTACGTCCTGGCCTCCCGACATTCGACCTTTCCCACTCACGATGCCGACGGCCGGCTGAGCGGGCTGTTGACCATGGCCGCTGTCAAGAACGTCGCTCCGGGTGCTCGCGCGACAACCCTGATCAAGGAGGTCGCCTGTCCCCTCGACCGGGTGTCCACGGCCAGCCCGGCTGACCCGGTCACCAATCTTCTGGGCGTCTCGGAGGGTTGCAGCGAAGGTCGCACCCTGGTCGTCGATAACGGCCGGCTAGTGGGAATCATCTCCCCTAGCGACATCAGTCGGCTGCTGCAGAGGTCGCTGTCAGGTCGAGCCCGAGCCGCAGCCCACAGCACCTAAGGGAACGCCTAGCCCTGGCGCATTCAGATCCGTACGACGATCTTTCCCTGGGCGAAACGATCCACCGTTGTACGCGGCGGGCCGACGACTATGCCGTCACTTGTGCCGTGCGCCTCCTCGCGTATCATCGTCGAAATGCCTACCGCTCCGGTGCTCGTAGCCACCACCGAGCGCCCGGCCGGTTATGAGGTGAAGCAGACTCTTGGCCAGGTGTTCGGCGTCGTTGTGCGCAGCCGCGGCCTGGGCGGCAACATCATGGCGGGCCTTCGTTCACTCGGCGGCGGCGAGATCGTGGAGTACACACGCCTGGTCGAGGATACCCGCCGCCACGCGGTCGACCGCATGGTCGAAAACGCTCGAACCATGGGTGCCAATGCGGTCGTGATGATGCGCTTCGACTCATCGGAGATGGGCAAGACAATGACCGAGGTGGTCGCTTATGGCACGGCCGCGATCGTCGAGAGGAGTGGCAGCTGATGCCATGGGCGCAACTCATTGTGCTTGTTTTGGTCATTGTGTTCGCGATAACTGGCTACTTCATCTGGGACCGCCAATACCGGGGAGATAAAGGAGAAAACCTTCAGCGGACGGATGAGGTCTTTAAGGATCCAACGACAGGCAAGCTGACCCGCGTTTACGAGGATCCAGCGACGGGTAAGCGGCAGTACAGAGAAGAGCCGTAACTTTCAGCCCAGCCTGACGGGTTGCAGGCGGGCTTCACTTTTCTTGAGGCCAGAGCTCGATGGCCTGCTTGGCCGCCTCGCGAATGAGGTTGGGATCGATCTCGTGGCGGGTCAGCTCGATGCCATATTTCGCCTAATTGGCGACGCCGGGCTTCGGCTAGCAGCCTCATCAGCGTTCCCGCATTTGAGTGCGTTGAGCATCGTGCCGACTCCTTCCAAGGGAGCCTCCGTCAGGGATTAGCGCACCCCGCGAATGAAGCCTAGGCAAGGTTGCGTCGTCACGGCCGTCTGCGGCAGGTCATGGCTGCCAATCGCAAAAGGCCTCGTACGTGGGGCCTGCGAGGTTCCGCATGTCGAACTCAGAAATCGGCACACCGGCGTGAAAAGTGCGGGCCAAAGCATGCCCTGTCGCCCTCAACACTTCAGGCATTCGGAGCTTCGCTCTCCGATCTCAATCAAGGTCTTGCTTGCGTGCGAAATTCAGACTTCCAAGACTAGCGATCGCTGAAATTCTCTCCTCAACGGTTCGCTTGCGGTCGAGTGTCACATGCGCGAGCTCAGAATCGTTAGGGTCAATCATCCGGGTGCTCTGTATCGCATTGAGTGCAAGCGAGTCATCATCATGGCGTTTGCCGAGGTGCTACCTGCTTCACTTCACCGTGGTTCGCCGATCTTAGCCAAAGTTCGCCGATGTTGCTGTCAAACAGGGCCCGCAAGATAGCGACCAATATCCTGATTGTGATGGGTTTTCTGAGCTGGTTCATCCTCGAACGGCCCACTGGGTGGCGCTGCCGAGACCGAATGAACAGGAGATGAGATGGGAAGGGTAATCGTGATGAATGCGGTGACGCTTGACGGCGTGATGCAGGGACCGGGCCGCCCGGACGAGGACACGCGGAATGGGTTTGAGCGCGGCGGCTGGGCCGTCCCGCGCAGCGACGAGGCGATAGTCGCCAAGATGGGCGAACGGATGGGCGCGGATCGCGCGTTTCTGTTCGGGCGGCGCACCTACGAGGATCTGCTGGCCTCCTGGAATGCCAAGGGCGGCCCGTTCAAGGACGCGCTCAACAACGCTCGCAAGTACGTCGCCTCGAGCAGCCCGGCGACGAGGCTCGACTGGCCGAACTCGACTCTGCTGCGCGGCGACATTCCGGCCGCCGTGGCGGAGCTCAAGGAGAGCTCGGGCACGAACCTCGTGATCATGGGCAGCGGCGTGCTGATCGGCTCGCTGATGGCCACCGATTTGATCGACGAGTACCTGCTGATGATCCATCCTTTGGTGCTAGGCACCGGACGGCGGCTGTTTGCCGGCGGCACGCAAGCATCGCTGCGGCTGGTTGACAGCAGCACCACGAGCACGGGCGTGTTGATCGCCACGTACGAGCCTGCTCGGGCATAGGAGACGAAAGCCCCTCCGGGCAATCACGCCTCCGGAAAAAGCTCCCGTGAGGCAGCCGGCTGATCAGGTAAACATGATCCGTGCCCCACGATGCCCGGGCGGTCACCGCCCTACGGCGCATTGCCTTCCTTTTGGAGCTGGCGCAGGAGCCGACCCACCGTGTTCGCGCCTTCCGCCGCGCCGCCGACGTGGTTTCAGCACTCACCGCGGACGAGCTCGAATGGAGGATCCGTGAGGGTTCGCTCCAGCAGCTGCCCGGCATCGGCGCCGTCACGGCGCTGGCGATCATCGAAGCGCAGCGCGGCGAGGCCCCGGGCTACCTGCGTCGGCTGGAATCCACCGAAGGCCGCTCCGTGGCCGACCACGCCGCGGCGTTGCGTGCGGCGCTTCGAGGCGACTGCCACACGCACTCTGACTGGTCGGACGGCGGCAGCAGCATCCTGGAGATGTCCGAGGCGGCGCGCTCGCTGGGTCACGAGTATGTCGCCCTCACCGACCACTCGCCGCGACTTACCGTGGCCGGAGGCCTCTCCCGGGAACGGTTGCGCCAGCAGCTCGAGGAGGTGCGGCGGCTCAACCTCAGGCCGGCACCCTTTCGCATCCTCACCGGCATAGAGGTCGACATCAACGAGGACGGCTCGCTCGACCAGGAGGACGGCCTGCTCGAAAGGCTCGACATCGTCGTCGCAAGCGTCCACTCGAAACTCCGCATGCCCCGCGAGCAGATGACCGAACGAATGATGACGGCAGTCGCCAATCCGCTCACCAACGTGCTGGGCCACTGTACCGGTCGCATCATCGTCGGCAGAGGGCGGCCACCGTCGGAGTTCGACGCAGAGGCCGTATTCGAAGCTTGCCGGCGGTTCGACGTCGCTGTGGAGATCAATTCACGTCCCGAGCGGCTCGACCCGCCTAAGCGACTGCTCAGACTGGCAGTAGAGGCAGGTTGCCGCTTCGCCATCGACACCGATGCTCACGCCCCGGGGCAGCTCGACTGGCAGATGGTCGGTTGCGAACGGGCCGCAGCGTGCGGCGTTGCGGCCGATACTGTCATCAACACGCTGAGCGCTACCAACCTCGTTGCCTGGGCGGATCGCGCCTAGACGCTCCGGCTCGCAGTCCCCGCCGGTCCGACCATTTCTCGTTTCGCGGCGCAGTTCTAGAGACCTCTGCCCCAACGCCGCTAGGGCCGCCGGAAGGTGAAGGAGCCTGACAGATTGAAGAATCGGCTTGAACTCGTGCCGAGTGTGCAGGGCACCCCGGCGACCATGATGTTGCTCCAGGTCAATTGGTTGGGATCGTACCGAGAGAAAGGACACACCGGCCACGGCCCAGCGAGCACTGGGGGCAGGTGCTCCGTCCCTGGGAGAAAGTAATCGCCGCCAACCTGGTTGACACCGTCCGGCGCCGCATACCATTGGTTTGGCACTCCACGAAGCGCGGCGTTCATGAATTGATGCCAGATGGGCGCAGCCCCAACGATCCCGGTCGAGCTGTGACTGAGGGGCGTGCCGTCTGGATTTCCGACCCAGACTGCCGTCGCCAGTGTTGGCGTGTAGCCAAGTGTCCAATTGTCGCGGAAATCCTGCGAAGTCCCGGTCTTGGCTGCCACCTGGCGACCAGGGAGGGTGAGGTCGCCACCCGGCCCGAACTCCATCCATCGATTGCGATCGTCGGAGAGGATGGCGCCCATGATGAAGGCCACCTGGGGGCTAACCGCCTGGAATGTATTCTGGCTCGGGTCGTAATCGTAGATGGGATGACCGAGGGCGTCGCTGATGCTCAGGATCGCTGTTGGCTCACGTCGTATGCCGAGGTCGGCCAGCGTCGCGGCGCCTAACGCCATTTCGATCACTGGCACGGGATAGGACCCCAAAGTAAGACTTGGACCGTAGGTCGAATCAGGCTGAGTCAGGGTAGTGACGCCCATTCGTCGCGCAACGTTCAGCACCGCCGGGATCCCGGTGTACAGCTCGGCCTTGATCCCAGGAATGTTGAGCGAGTTCCCTAGGGCAATCTTCAGCGGCACCACCCCATGCCACCGGAGATCGTAGTTCTGGGG
>VBEW01000066.1 GCA_005889225.1 Chloroflexota bacterium
AGCGGCGCCCTCACCCTGCTGCTCTCCGCCGTGCTCACAGCCGGCCTTGGCCCCTGGTTGCCGTATCAGATGCTTGCCGCCGGCTGGGTGGGAATGGGTTCGGGGTACCTCGGGCGCCTGAGCCGGCGATCCAAATCACGATTCGGTATCGCGCTGCTGTGCTGCTACGGCGGTGTCGCGGGCATCGCCTACGGCCTCTTGCTCGATCTCTGGGAGTGGCCGCTGCTGCTCGCCCCGGCGTCGTCCCCGCTGAGTTGGGCGCCCGGGCTTGGAATCAGCGATCTGGTCCGCCGCTTCGGCGGCTTCTACCTCTCGACCTCGCTTGTCTACGACTCCTTCCGGGCGGTCGGCAACATCGTGCTGATCGCGCTCCTCGGCCCGGCGGTGATCACCGCCCTCGACCGGTTCCGTCGGCGCTTCCTCGTCAACTGGACGGTTGGGCGACCGGTTCTGGAGCAGGCCACGGGTAAGATTTCGAGAGATGTCGGAACTCCCGCCTGAGCTCGCGGTCGAGCCCGAACCAACCGATGCGGACCCTCCGCCTGAAGCCGTTCGCCCTGACCGGCCGCGCATCTGGCCGGAGGAGCCGCGCGCCCCGCGACCGCAGATCAAGCGGCCGATGGAAGAATGGTTGGCGGAGTTCGAGGAGCGGGTCAGGCAGGACCCACATCCACGCGAGCAGCCCAGCCGGCGCCGCCGCCCGCGCGGGCTGGCCCGGATTGTTCCCGCGGCAGCGCGGCCGGAGCCGCCACGGAAAGACGTCGCCGCGGAGCGTGGGCGGCCACAACCGGCCGATCAGCAACGTCGCGGCCGCCGCCGGCGGCGGGGCGGGCGCGGACTTGCGCCGGGCCAACCCGGAGCCGTACAGGCTCAGGTTCAGGCACGACCACCCGCGGCGCCGTCGCGGCGGCGAGATCGGCCCCCACCCCGACCCTCGCCCGCGAAGGGAGAGAGCCCCCAGCCGGATCCAAATCGCCGCCGCCGCCGTCGAGGTCGGGGCCGGGGTCGCGGCCAGCGACCGGGCGGTCCGCCAGGCCAGGGCGGCCCGCCAAGCCCCGGTGACGGTGCCCCGCCCGGCTGATCCGTTGCGGATCAGGCTGAATACGCCGGAATAGAATGGACCAGCGAGGCGTTGGCATGGATAGCGACTTTTCGCTTTTTGAGAGGCACGTCGACGCGCTCTATCGCAGCGCGCTGCGCCTCACGAGGAAGCCGGAGGACGCCGAGGACCTGGTGCAGGAAACGTATTTGCGAGCCTACCGCTATCGAAACCGTTTCAAGCCCGGCACGAACGAAAAGGCCTGGCTGTTCACGATCATGACCAATGTCTTCCGCAACCGGTTGCGTCAGCGGCCGGCACCCACCGAGCCGCTCGACCAGCCCGGAACCGACTTCTCGATCTACGACCAGTTGCGCCGGGAGGGGATGCCGGTGCATCTGATGTCTCCCGAGGAGATCATCGTCGAACGCGGGTTCGGCGACGAGGTGAAGCACGCGCTCGAGGAGTTGCCACTGCCCATGCGGATGGTCGTGGTGCTTGTCGACGTCGAGGATTTCTCCTATAAAGAGGTAGCGTCGATCCTGGGGATCAAAATTGGAACGGTGATGTCCCGGCTGCACCGCGGCCGCCAGGCACTGCAAAAGAAACTATGGGAGTACTCCGGCCGGCCCAAGGCGCGGCCGGTGGCCGTGGGAGCACACTGATGGGCGATCACTGTGAGCAGACGATGCGAAAACTCTCGGGCTACATCGACCGCGAACTCAGCGATGCGGAGGTCCGCAGCGTCAAGGCGCACCTGGATGACTGCCCACCGTGTGACAAGGTCTTCGATTTCCAGGCGGAGATGAAGCGACTCGTCCGCAGGGAGTGCTGCACCGACGATGCCCCCGCGCGGCTGCGGGATTGGGTCCGGCAGCTCGCAACCGAAAAGGCGCCAGCTCGCGACCAAGAAGCCTAAGCCGGCGGATGATCGTCGACCTGGCCCTGGCGTTTCTCGCCGGACTACTGTCCTTCGCGTCGACCTGCGTCCTGCCGCTGGTGCCGGCTTACGTCGCGTATATGGGCGCCGCGGCCGCGGGCACTACGATGACGGTCCGGCAGCAACTGGGAGTCCTGGGCAACGCCGCGTTGTTCGTGGCCGGGTTCGCTTCGGCGTTCGTCGCGCTGGGCGCCTCCTTCGGCCTGATCGGTGCGGACTTGAAGGCCTACCGTCCGCTCCTCCTGCAGGTGTCCGGCGTCGCGCTGGTGTTGATCGGGATCGCGCTTCTAACGCTCGGCCGCATTCCCGGGCTGATGGGCGAGAAGCGCTTCGACATCGCCCACCGCCTGCCCCGCGCGCCCTGGGCCTCGTACGTAATCGGCCTCGCCTTCGCGATTGGATGGACGCCCTGCGTAGGGCCCATCCTGGCCGCCATTTTGCTGCGCGCCGGCAGCAGCGGCACGGCCGCCCAGGGCGCCCTCCTGCTGGCGGTCTATTCCGCCGGCCTTGGGTTGCCATTTCTGATCGCGGCCGGAATCTCGGGCGTGCTCACCCGGCTGCTCGCACGCTTGCGCGGCGCCTATGCGGTCCTCAATGGGGTGGCGGCAGTCTTTCTGATCGGGATGGGGATTCTGATTTTCTCCAACCGCTTGACCGTCTTCAATGACTTCTTCCCGGTGGTGGCCGTGACGACCCCGTGGGATTCTCATTTTCAGACCGACGAAGGGACGCTGCCAACGACTCACGGACCGGTGCAGGTAGGCAAGCCCGCCCCCGCCTTCACCCTTACCGACACTGACGGGCGCCGAGTCTCGCTTTCGCAGCTCAAGGGCAAGCCCGTCCTGATCAGCTTCTGGGCGACGTGGTGTGTGCCCTGCCGCGAGGAGCTCCCGCTGATCCGTGATGAGTACCTGGCGCACCGCGCCCAGGGCCTGGAAGTCGTCGCCATCGACTGGGGCGATGAATCGGCGGATACCGTGCGCAGGTTCTGGACCAGCCTGAAGCTGCAGCCGGCACCGTTCCTCGACCCCGATGGTCGGGCGGCCACGGCGTACGGGGTGACGCTCAGCAGCACCGGATTGCCGGTCAGCGTCCTGGTCGCGCGCGACGGCACCGTCAGCAGCTACGAACCGTTCCCGCTGAGCAAGGAGTTTCTCGACCCGGCGCTTGCGAAGATCCTCTCGTGAGCCAGGTGCCAAAGACCGGCACCTGGTCCGGGCGCGGGCTCTGGCGTTACCGCGCCGACCTGGCGGTTCGCGGCGAACCCGTCACGCTGGGCGAGGGCGCCACCCCGATCGTGCCCTACGAGAAATTCCTCCTGAAGCTCGAGAGCATCTCCCCAACCGGCTCGTTCAAGGATCGCGGGGCCGCCACCGCCATCACGGCGGCCCGTGCCGCCGGAGCACAGACGGTCGTGGAAGACTCCTCGGGCAATGCCGGAACGGCGATCGCCGCCTATGCGGCCGCCGCCGGACTGCAGGCGCGGATCTTCGCGCCGGATGACATCGTGGCGTCGAAGGCCCGCGCGATTCAGGTGTTGGGCGCCGAGCTCGTAAAGATCTCCGGGCCGCGCTCAGCCGTCACCGAGGCCGCTTTGATGGCGGCCAGGGACGCCTACGATGTTGGCCACGCACGCGACGACACCTTTCTCGAGGGGACCAAGACCATCGCCTACGAACTCTTCGAGGAGCTCGGCGACGAGTTGCACGACATCGTGACGCCGGTTGGCCAGGGCACGGTCCTGATCGGGCTTGCGATGGGCTTCGCTGATCTGGTGGCCGCTGGCCGCATGGCGCGGGCGCCAAAGCTGCACGGCGTGCAGTCGGAGGCGTGCGCACCGCTGGTTCGCGGCGCCGCGATCGGCCGGCCGGCGCCGGTCGTGCGCCAACCCTCGATCGCCGACGGCATCCGCATCCCCGAGCCGACCCGGGCGGAGCGCAGTTACGCCGCGGTCCGGTACAGCGGAGGTCGCTGGATCGCCGTGCCCGATGAGGCGATCGAGCAGGCCTGGCGCCAGGCCGCCACGGTCGGGATGCTGATCGAGCCGACCTCGGCTGCGGCGATTGTCGGGGCCCGCACCATGCATCTTCCGCTGGGGGCGGTCCTCATCATCACAGGATCCGGGCTGAAGGCGATCGAGCGCTACTAGAACCCCCGGCCCGTTCCCTGGCGCGGGCGATGGTTTGCGGGTCGTACGCGAGGGCCAGGCGAGCGCCCCAGAGATCGATGTGATAGCCGGGAAGGCGGCGGCGGCCTGCGCGCGGGGTATCGAGGTCTGGTAGCGACTTGACTTCGAGCGCGCGGCGCGGGATCGACTTGCTCGCGGCCCAGGCGAGCAGGCGTTCGGGGTCGGAACTGACGACTTTCCCGTACCAGCCCGGCCCGAAGCGCGCGTGCTCGAGATACACAAGTGGGGCCAGCCAGAGGCCGCCGGCAGCGGCGTAGCGGAATCCTTCCGCCCGACGGTCGAATGCGCGCGGAACGTCAGGCGGCACGGACCAGGAACCGGCCGGGGTCGAACGCCTCGAGGGGAAGACGAGGCCGCCGCCCCGCCAGGAAGTCCAGGACCAGCTCGCCGGTGATGGGAGCCAGGAGGATACCTTCGCGGAAGTGCCCGGTGGCGAGGACGATCCCGTCCCATCCGGGCGGCCGTCCCAGCAATGGGAGTCGGTCGGGAGTGCCTGGCCGTAAACCGGCCCAGGCGGACGAGACCGTCGCGTCGGCCAGGCGCGGCACCAGCTGCGGAGCGAGGTCCAGCAATCCGGCGATCCCTGTCGCGGTGGGTCGCGCGTCGAACCCAACCTCCTCGACGGTTGTGCCCACGATGGTCGAACCGTCGGCTTTCGTCAGGACGTATCCGCGACTGGAGCTGACCGCGTGGTGGAGCGGCGTTGCGGTCGTTGACAGGGCCACCAGCTGGCCACGCACGGGCCGCACCGGGATCGGGGTTCGCAGTGCGTCTGACCAGGCCGAGGCCCATGCCCCATTCGCGACGATGGTCTCGGGCGAACGGATGGTCTCGCCGCCGAGGGCGACACCAATCACGCGATCGCCCTGCTTGAGCAGCCGATCGATCGAAGCGCCTTCCAGAACGACGGCGCCCAGATCGGTCGCGGCGCGTGCCAGCGCCTGGGCAAGGGCACGCGGCAGGAGCTGGTAATGGTCTTGATAGAGCAGCGCGGCTCGCACTCTTGGGTTCAGCGCCGGTTCGAGGTCCATCGCGGCGGCCCCGTCGAGCCAGCCGACCGTCATTCCCTGATCCAGCTGCCAGCCGCGGTGAGCCCGCAACTGCGCCTCCTCGGCTTCGTCGAGCGTGACGTGGAGCAGTGAGGCCCGGCGATACCCGATGTCGAGCCCGGTCCGTTCCAGCAGCTCAGCCGCCAGCGCTGAGAAAAGGCGGGCACTCTCGCTCGCGAGCGCGGAGTAGGCCGGCGGCGTGCCCCGGTCGGGGTTGAGCTGGATCATTCCCGCCGACGCGCCGGTGGCCTCCCCACCCACCCGGCCACGATCAAAAACCATGACCTTCAGACCGGCTTTTGCCACCTGGTAGGCGATCGAAGTTCCGATGGCGCCGGCGCCGATCACGATGACGTCCGGACTCACGAATCGATCTTAGTGTGACTTAGTCGATGAGGCGGCGGAGCCGCTGGTCTTCGCTGGCGCGGGCCCCCTGATAGAGGGCGCAGGTGGCCACCTTCCCCAGGCACGGCGGCGACGGCCACTTCACCACCCCCCAGAAGTGGTGGACGCTGCGGTCGACGTGGCAGTCCGCCTGAAAGACTTTCAGGAAGGCCTGGCGTTTGCGAAGGATCTGCTCAAGATACGGACAGCGCATAGGCAGGAAAAGTGATACTCCAAGGCTAACACGAGGCTGGCCACGTGCGCCCTGTCGTCGCCCTCTTCTAGCCAGACAACGCAGCGTCCAGACGCTTCTGGCCCGATTCGGGCTCACTTCCACCGACCCGTTACACTCAGCCGTGCGCATGTTCGGATCGGGATCTGAAACGTAATCTCTATGGCCGAGACTGGGTTCTGGCGATCCCCTTCCATGCTGTCCTGGTGGCGACGCCGCCGCCCGTCGAGTTCGCAATCCGGGGAACGAGCACGCCGCCTGGTCTTCGTCCTGGGTGGCGGCGGCAGCCGCGGCGCCTGCAGCGTGGGCGTGCTCAAGGCCCTGCTCGAAGCCGGCATCAAGCCGGACGGGCTCGTCGGTTGCAGCTCCGGCGCGTTCAATGCGGTTGCGCTCGCCGCCAAACCGGACCTCCAGACGATCGAACAGCTGGCCCACGTGTGGGGATCGATCCGGAACCGCGACCTGTTTGACCGCAACCCCCTGCGGATGGCGTACCGCTACATGCGCAGCCGCAACAGCTTCTTCGACAGCCGCTACCTGCGCACCCTCGCCGCCATGAACCTGCCGGCCACCTTCGACCAGCTGACGCTTCCCTGCGCGGTGATCGCGACCAACCTGACCCGGGCCCGAAAGGAAATCTTTACGACGGGTAGCGTGCCGGACGCGGTGGCGGCGTCCTCCGCGATTCCGGGATTGTTCAACCCCTACCGGATCGGCAACGAGGAATTCGTCGATGGGGCGGTGGCAGAGAACGTCGGCCTGGCGGAGGCGATTCAGCTCGGCGCCACCCACATCGTCGCCATCGACAACAGCACCTCGAACCCACGGCGGCCACCGAACCACACCCTGACCGGCATCCTGGCGCAGAGCATCCAGATCATGCTGGGCCAGCGAATGCTGGAAGAGTATCAGCGCTTCGCGCAGCAGGCGGAGATCTGCCTGCTGGTGCCCAACGTCGAGTTCGGCACAGCCGGAACCGACTTCAGTCAGGTGGATCGTCTGATCGACGAGGCCTACGCGCGCACGCGCGCTTTTCTCCAGGCCGGCGGCCTCGACCGTCACGGGCGCCTCGAGCCGGGGATCCACTACATGCTGCCGCCTCGGCGCCAGACGGTCGTCTCGCTGGCCCAGTGACGGTCGCCGCAAAAAACCCCAGCCGCCTGGCGCGGTGGCTGCGATGGCTGTGGCCGCTCAGCCTGCTGCTGGTCGCGTGGGTGATTGCCCCGCTTCGGGCCGGGGCGACCTATCCGGGCATGCCCTGCACGGCGACGGCCGACACCGTTTTCAGCCTGGCGTCGTACGCGGTGCTGTTCATTCCGACGGCCGGCCTGCTGCTCTGGCTGAGCCGTCGGCTGATTCCGGCTGCCCTTCGACGGGGCCTTCTGGCATGGGCCGGCGGTCTCACCGCGGTCGCGATCGGCATCGCAATCGTCTTCCTCGCCTTTGCCGGCGTGTCGGCCGACCGCCGGCCGTTTCGAACCGGCGAACAAACGGTCAACTGTCCCGGGCTGGGCGCAGGCTTGCAGGCCATGCACTGCTGGAAGGACGGCAGCACGCTCGAGATGAACGTCTATGGCCAGCGGCCGCTTGACCTGGGCGGCGTTCAATCGATGGCACGGGCGCTCCGGGGGACCAGGCAGGATGCGGTCCTCTACGAGGCCTTCGTCCTTGATACAACGGATCGAGGCGTTGTCGACTACTCCAACGGGCGCCTGTTCGTGCTGCAGCGTCCGGGGCTCACCGACTTTGCGGATCTCTGCCTGTCCGAGCACCAGGCCAAGCTGCGCGAGGTGCAGTCGCATCGGGTGGGCTTCTATCGTTTCAGCAGCCGCCAATCACCGCCGGTCGATGCGTTCTTTCTCCACGACACGGCCAGCAATGGCGAAACCGGCTACGAGGTGATCGATTTCCTACACGACCAGGCCACGCTTCCCTACGTGCGGCCCGATGACCTGAAGCCGGATGAGTCTGCCTATCTGGACCGGGTTACGGCAGGCGTCGCCACCTTGAACCAGGACCTCGATCGAGAAGCCCGGTCGCCGTCGCCCCCCGGCGCGCTGGCCACCATGCGCGCGGATTTCCAGCGCATCACCCTCGACCTGGCTGCCGCACCGCGCCGGCTGACGGTCTATCGCGATACCAGGCTCAAGCGCTTCCTGGAGAACTACGACCTGATCCTCACTGCGGAGGAGAGCGCGGCCCGGGGCCAGAGCAGCCAGGCGATCCACTCCAGCGCCTACGAGGATCACCGCCGCTACTTCTACCAGGAGGCGCGGGTCGCCCGGCTCATCGGCTACCTCTATATCCAGCAGCGCGACGTGCCGTTTACCGACGACGAGCTGTCGACCGTCAACTGGGCCGTCTTCTAGGCAGGTCGATCGGGAGGCTCAGGACGTCATCGCCATCGACGGCGCGCGACTCTCATCTCGCAGAATCGCCTTCACCGCGTCGAGCCACCGCGGGTCACCGTTGTCCGCGCGCCACAACCAGTATTCGCTGCCCCAGAACAGGACCGTGCTATACCCGGCATCCTTCAGGTTCTCGAAGAGGCTGCGGATCGCCGCCGGGTTGGTGCTCTTCGGCTTGGTATAGGTGTCCGCGGCAGACTCCCACGGCTCTGCCTGCGCTTCCGTGATCCAGGCCTGTTTGCCCTGCCGCTTGGCCAGCTCGCGCACCCGCGCCAGCCGGTCGGGCCAATCACCGTCCGCCCGGCTCAGGTGGTCCTGGCCAAGGAATTGATAGCCGATTGCGGTGTAGACGTCGAGCCCGAGCACGTCGCCGGGGCTCAAGACCGCGAGGCTATCGCGCTCCGCACTGTCCGCGTCGAAGCCCAGCCACTGGCGCAGGTCGAAGCCCTGGCGAGCCGACGCCTGGTCGAAGACGAGGTTGAAATGACTGAAGGCGTTGACGATCAGGGGTCGGTGATGGCGGTCGAGCCGCCGCACGCTGGTGATCTCGTCACGGAGGAATTCCGCGTCGATCCAGAGCCGTTGCGGTCCGGCTCGGTTGAAGGGCTCATTCTCGATCTGCCAGGCGACGAGCGCGGGGTTGTCGCGATAGCGAAGCACCGTATCCTCAACAAACGCCAGTGTCGCGGCGCGGAGGCTCGAGTCCGATGCCACGTCCTGGCCCTGGTTGAGAGTGGTGACGTCCATCACCGAGGTTGGAACGTAGAACTCGGGCCAGCCGAGGGCCTTCATGCCGACCGTGAGCACGACGGGCTGCCGTGCCCGCTGGGCCTCGGTCATCAACCAGTCGAGCTGGTGGTATCCGTCATTGTCGACCTGATCCCAGTAGGAGCTGAGCCGGATGACGCGAAAATGCATGGCCTCCAGTCGTTTGAATGCGCTGCGATAGTCGAGGCCGAGGTAGCCGGCGCGGATCGGACTGAAACTGATCCCCACCTGCACCGGTGCCGGCACGCCGTGTGCTTTGACCGGGGCCGGCACGAATAGATGCAGCGGCGCGATGGCCAGGAATGGGACGAGCAGTGCGATCGCCAGCGCCTGCACCCGCCGTTGACGAATCAGCGATGGGATCCTGGGTAAGGTCATGGCTGAGCCGGCCGGCGCGCGCCGAAACCGATGCTGGTGTCACGGCCGCCCGCTGGATTTCTTGCGCGCGGCAGTTCATGTAAAAATCTCGCGACGGTTCACGTAGCATTGGCCGATGACGATCGCGCGAGCGGAAACGCTTGCGGCCAAACTGGGCAGCGGCCGCATCTTGCTGGGCGGCCACCGTGGCAACCCCGACGAGTTCCCCGAAAACACGCTCGTATCTTTTCGATCCGCC
>VBEW01000067.1 GCA_005889225.1 Chloroflexota bacterium
CTCCAATCCGCCAAGGCGCCCGCGCAAGGCGCGCCCGAGCAGGATCGCGTTGAGAGTCGCGGCGATGGATGTGCCGAGCGCCAATCCGCCCTGGGCAAGCAGCTGCACCAGGATGATGTTGGTGCCAAGGTTGACCGCGATCACCACCAGCGAGATACGGAGCGGCGTGATGACGTCCTGCAACGCATAGAACACCCGGACCAGCAAGGCGGTCGCGGCCTGTCCCGCCAGCCCAAGGCTGAAAAACGTCAGCGCATAGGCGGTTTGCCTGACCGAGTCTGCATCGAACTGGCCGCGCTCGAAAAGCGCGGCGGTGATCGGTACGCCCAGGATCGCGATTCCGACCGACGCGGGGACGAGCACGAAAATGTTGAGCCGCAGCGCCAGCGCGGTGCGATGCCGGATGGAGTCGATGGCGTGGACGGCCGCATCCCGCGCTAGAAAGGGAAAGAGGACGAAGGCCAGCGCCTGTGAGAAGGTGCCCAGGGGCAATTGCGCGATGGTGTCGGCATAGCGCAGCGCCGCGACCCGGCCGTGCGGCAGCGATGTGCCCAGAATGGTGTCCACGAAGACGTTGACCTGGGCCGCCGCCAGCCCCAGCGCGATCGGGAACATCAGGCGGCCGACTTTGCGTACCCCGGGATCGTCCAACCCCAGCCCCGGCGCCGGACGCCAGCCGGTCCGCCAGAGCGACGGCAGCTGGATGGAGACGTGGAGGATGGCGCCCACCACGACCCCCACGGCGAGCGCGGTCACCCCATAGCGTGGCGCGAAGAAGGCGGCCGCCACGATGATGGCGCCGTTGTAGAAGAGCGGCGCCAGCGCCTGGGCGAAAAATCGCTGATATGCGGTGAGAATTCCGATCACCATCCCGCCGGCGCCGAGGAAGATTGGTTGCAGCAGCAGGATCCGGGTGAGCGTCACGATCAGCTCGTGGTCGGTGGGACTGTAGCCGAACGCGATCAGCGACACGTACCAGGGCGCTACCACGAACAGCACCGCCGCCCCGACCGTCAGGATCAGGACGGAGGCATTGAGCACCCGGCCGGCGATCTGCCGGGCTCGTTCCGGCTCGTTCTTCGCCAGATGTTCGGAGAGCACCGGGATGAAGGCGGAGCTGATGGCGCCGGCGAGCAACAGATTGAACAGCAGGTCCGGGACGCCGAACGCTACCCGATAGTCGTCGAGGTTGTGGCCGGTGCCAAAGGTGTTGGCGATAACGAGCTCGCGGACCGCGCCCAGTACGCGACTCAGCCCGTAGGCGACCAGGATGAGCGTCGCGGCAGACGCGATGCGCCGCCGCTCGCTTGACACGGTCGCCATTGTAAGGGCCTAACGGAACTGTTCAGCCAAGGGTTTCAGAGAGGGCTCCGGTATAATCACCGCTCGCATGGCGAATACCCAGTCGGCAAAAAAGCGCGTGCGCGCCTCGCTGCGGAAGCGCGATCGCAATCGCTCCACCCGATCGGCCGTCAAGACGCTGGTCTCGCGTGCCCGGCGTCCGGCATTGCCCGACGCGGCCAGCCTGACGAGCGAGGAGGTGCGCCGTGCCATCAGCGCGCTCGACAAGGCTGCCGAAAAGGGTGTCCTCCATGCGAATAATGCGTCGCGTCGCAAGGCGCGGCTGATGAGTGCGCTGGCCAAGCTGACTCCCGCGGCGGAGGCGACGGAAAAGGCCCCCGCCAAAGGCAAGGCGGCAAAGCCGCCGAAGACAAAGGCCCGCTCCTAGGTCACTCGCCGTCGATGTAGCTCTGGGCCTGAGCCCAGGCCAGCTCGGCGACCCGGCGACCGGCGGCCCTCGCGTCGAGGTCAGCCTGCTCGAAATGGATCCCGCCGTAGCGGCGGGAGACCCCGGCCTCGTTGGCGGCATCGCTGAAGGTCTGCCAGCGAAGCATCAAGTCATTCGAAGGCACGGCTCCCGCTTCGAACTTCGAGCTGCCCCGTGAAAACGTGACCGACGCGCCGAACCGATCGCTTCCCGTGAAGCGTCTCAGGATTTCCGCCCCGGCCGCGCTGAACGTGCTGTGGCCCGAGCTGTACTCCGCGAAGGGCGGCGTCGGGAAGGTGCCGGCTTGATACGGCAGCCACTCCGACCCATCCATCAGCCGGGTGCCTCGATACGGGCCGCCCCAGGCGCGGATCTGCTGTCCATTAAAGGCGTACCGGATGGCGGTGATCGGCCGGACCGAATCAAACGCCAGCTTGTTATCCCAGCAGCAGATACTGGCGTCGAAGATTGCGTTGGTGAGAGCGAAGAAGAGCTTGACGTCGGCGGCGACGCCGTGCCGGTACGCACCGTGATGGTCACGTCGCGAGACAAACTGAGCGAGGACGTTCCAGTGCCCCGGCGGTAATTCGGAACGCGGCCCGTCTGCCCAGTATTCGGCGATCATCTTCTGTTTGTCGGTAAGACCCGCGCTGAGGTCGAGCAGGGCACGCGCTTGCGAATCATAAGCGGGCGCTAGGTACCTGGCCGGCCCGGTCGATGATCGCAGCTGGGCGACGCTCGTTAGCGCGAATGGCGCGACATGTTGCCATTGGGCGCCGACAAAGGATTGCGTGACAACGGCTCCGGTCGCGTCGAAGTAGCGCAGCGGCTGCCACCGATTCGGGTCGTGGACGGTCGCGGCATCGAAGTGGCTGCCCGGCCTGAGATCCATGGGCTCGTTGACCGGCGCGTAGCCGGTGTAATCCGAGTAGGCGACACCAGGATTTCCACCTGGCTCATCGCCCAGCTGGTTTGCGCCGTCATGATGCCGGTACTCGAGGACCGCCTGGGCGGCCACATTTCCGACTCCCTCGGGGCTGCTGAGGTCGGTCGTCGCATTGGCCGGGTCGAGCCCCAGCCGCCTCATCAATGGATCGAAGACGCTGGCCCGGTCGCCGGGGAAGAGATCGACCGCCGCCCGGTACGCGGCGAAACTGATGGCCGTGTTGATGTTGGCCAGGGTTCGCTCGGGTGGCGGCCGGCGCAGAGCCCCGCCGAGCCGCGTGCCCACGGAGCGATGGTCGTAGGCGGCCCAGGCATCGAAGACGCTCGTCTGAACAATCGCTAGGGCGCGGGCCACCATCGGTGGGCCGAGCCGGGAATCTCGGACGCCTTGAAGTGCCGCCTCGTTCCAGAGGAGGACGACGCTGTCCTGCGCCGCCAGCACGTCGAGTGGAACCCCACCGAACGCGGGAGCGGCTGCCGCCAGCGCTCCCCATTTGAGGGCGGTTCGGCGCGTGATCCGTCGAGGTTCGTGTTCACTCATGAGCCGGATTTCCACCCCACCCTACCCTTCCCCATAGGAAGAGGGCTGGCGCGCACCGCCTGTCCAGACCCCTTTACAAATAGCTGTCTCGCGTGAGACATTGTCGGGGCGCTCAAGCGCGACTGTAGAGGAGGAAGGGGATGAACCTACTGAAACGACTGCTGGCTGCCAGCGGAGCGGCCGGACTTCTCGTCGGACTGGGGGCCACGCCAGCGCTGGCCGCGCAATTTTCGGCAAGCATCGCGGCGAGCTGCATCAATTCAGGGGCACAGCAGACAATCAACGTGGAATCGGCCCTCGATGCGCTGGTCCACATCGAGGTGACGATCGGCGGCAGCACCGCGAATGGCGGAACGGCAAACGGGACCGGGGTTATCCCGGCCAACGGGAGCTTTTCCGACCAGTGGACGGTGGGCAGCGTGACGACGGCCACGACGGCCGGCGTGCAGATCTGGGTTCTAACGAGTGAGGGTGTCGCACACGGCAGCGGAACCTTCACGATCCAGCCCGCGAACAGCCCGTGCCCCACTCCGAGTCCCGTCAGTATTTTCATCGGATTCATCGACACGACCCAGGTCGGCGGTGAGGTCAAGAAGAGCTGCGATGCCGGAGTGTCCGGGAACGCCGTCTTCACCGCGACCATCCATATCATCGCCGGCAACTCGAGCACGACGATCACCCTTCCGGCCGGCTCCGAGCTGACGCTGGCATGTAACGGCGACAGCGAGCTGCTGCCGGCACTGCCGGTCGGCTCGACGATCACGCTTCACGAATCCACGCCGCCATCGGGCGCGGCCGTCGCGGCCGACACAACCATCACCATGGAGCAAGTGGAGGGCGTCAACGTCACGACCATTCACAACACGAAGGCGGCGGCGGTCGCCACCCCCACCCCGACGGCGCGCGTGCTGCCTCAAACGGGGCAGCCGGTGAGCACGCCGAGCGTGCCCTGGCTGGCGATCGTCCTGCTGGGCGGGGTCGCGGTCGCCGGGGCAGGCCTGGTCTTGCGGCGACGCAGCTGATACCCGGCGAGGGAGCCACACGGCGTGGCTCCCTCACACGCGTAACCTCGGTCGTGATCGCCCTTAGCGTCGCGCTGCTGCTCGCCGGCATCCCGGCATCAGGGCTTGGCCGCCCGCCGGTCAAGCGTGTGGCGACATCAAAGACCATCCTGGCAACGACCACCCCGTCTTCATCAGCGTCGCCAACGGCGTCCGCTACCGAGCAAGCCGCTGCCGATAAGGCTCAGCGAAATGCTGCAGCTGTCGTCGCGGCGGCCGCGCCGCCCACGCCGGTAACGGCCCGGATCTCCATCCCACTAATCGGCATCCGCAATGCCCCGGTCTATGACCGGGGCACGGACGCCAGGGGCAACATGCTCATCGCCCCCGGTTACTCGGTGACGCACTTTGCCTTTTCGGCTCCGTTCGGGGCCGGCAATGCCGTCATCTACGGCCACGACGACATCCAGGGCAGTATCTTCGGCCACCTGTACGACCTGCGGCCGGGCGATACCGTCCGGATCACCGTGGGAACTGAGACCCAGAGTTATCGGGTAACCGGTCATCAGATCGTGGCCCCCACCGCCGTCAGTGTCCTCGCCCCAACGCGCGACGCGCGGCTGACGATCATCACCTGCTGGCCCTACAACGTCGACACCCAGCGGTGGATCGTTACAGCGGTAAAGACCTAGCGAGCGGCGCCCAGCACCTGCTCGAGGATGAAGCCCTCAACCGCGAGCCGGGCGTCGAGCTCACCCAACTTGATCTGCTCCTCGAGCTTGAGCAGGTCGTGGAAGCCGCGGTCCAGCTCGGCAGCGCTGTAGTCGGCGGCCTGCCGAAACGCTTTCTCCAGGACAAAAGGATGCTCCGACAGTCTCGCCTGCAGGTCGGCCACGCTCCCACCGCGATCCCGAACCGCGCGCGCCTGCAGGAGGCGGCGCCAGTGACTGACGAGCGTGTAGAGCAACCAGGTGGGCTCACGCCCGGCATCGAGGAGTGATTGCAGCACGCCGGCCACCTCGCCCGGGCGCGGACTGCTCAGCGCATCGGTCAGGGCGAAGATCTCCTCTTCGCGCGAGTCGCTCACGAGTGCGCGCACGGCGTCCTCGTCGATGCGGGTGGACGGCAGCGCAAAGAGGGCAAGCTTGACGATTTCCTGCTCGAGCAGTCGCAGGTCGGGGTCTGCGCGTTCGAGCAGGAGCCGCACCGCGGCCGGCGTGATCGTTAGTCCCCGTTCCTCGGCGAGCTTGCGCACCCAGCCGGCGCGGTCCGACCGGCGGGGCGGCTCGTAGCGCATCACCCGGGCGCGCTTGTCTCAGCGCATCGGTCAGGGCGAAGATCTCCTCTTCGCGCGAGTCGCTCACGAGTGCGCGCACGGCGTCCTCGTCGATGCGGGTGGACGGCAGCGCAAAGAGGGCAAGCTTGACGATTTCCTGCTCGAGCAGTCGCAGGTCGGGGTCTGCGCGTTCGAGCAGGAGCCGCACCGCGGCCGGCGTGATCGTTAGTCCCCGTTCCTCGGCGAGCTTGCGCACCCAGCCGGCGCGGTCCGACCGGCGGGGCGGCTCGTGGCGGATGACCCGGGCGCGCTTGTCGCGCTCCATCGCCACCACGGTCTTATAGATCGGATTGCCGGGCCCCACCAGGGCGTGGACGACGAGCACCAGCTGAGTCGTGTCGGGAATGCCCTCCATGTAGGCCGCGGCGCGTTCTGCTCCAGCGCCCTTGTCGCGTTTGCCGGCCAGCAGGCCCCAATTGCGCAGCACCAGGACCCGTAGGGCATCGATGAAGGGCAGGGTGCCGGCCTTCTCCGCGAAGGCATCAGCGCTCAGGCTGTCCGCCTGCAAATCTTCGTAATTGAACTCCAGCGTGAGGCCGGCGCGCAGGGGCTGCAGCAGGTCACGGGTCGCCCGGTCAACCAGGTAGCTCTCGCCGCCATGGATGAGCGTGATCACGCGGCCACGCGGTCGATCTTCGCCGCCATGTAGAAATCGCTCTCGGTGAGGCCGTTGATTTTGTGCGTCCAGAGGTAGACGCGCACCTCACCCCAGCGCACGTAGAGGTCCGGATGATGACCCTCGGCTTCGGCCACCGGCGAGACCCGGTTGACGAAATCGACGGCCGCCAACCAGTCCTTCACCTTGAACGACTTGATCAGCTTTGTATCGTTTTCGACCTGCCAGCCCTCGAGTTGGGCGAGCAGCGGCGCGATCTGTTCGTGGGTCAGCGGCGGCGTCCCCCCGCGGCAGGGCACGCATTTGTTATCGGCCAGACTCGACGCGGCCATTGCGGCCTCCTTCATCCATCATTCTGACTTTGTCGATCACGGGCAACTCCGCCGGGTCCGGCGTGCCCTCCAGCCAGGCGTCGCAGATTTCGCGCGCCACTGCCTCGGGCGTCGAGCGGAGGCTCATGACCAGGACGTTCGCGTCATTCCATCTGCGGGCACCGCGCGCGGTTTCGGCGTCGTTGCAGAGGGCAGCCCGGATCCCCGGCACCTTGTTCGCGACGATAGACGTCCCGGTTCCAGTCCAGCAGAAGAGGACCCCCTGGTCGGCTGCGCCCGAGGCGACCCGCTCCCCGACAACTCGGGCGACATCGGCCCAGTCCATCGGCCGGCCGGTCAGCGGGCCGTGAGGCTCCACCTCGATACCCTTGTTCTGCAGGTACTCGGTGACGACTTCAGTCACCCGGGTCTTCTCGTCGCTACCGATCGCCATGCGCACAGATCAATTCTAGGTGCGCTCCCGCGGCCCTCCGGCCGCCGTTACGCCGCGGCCTTACCCTGGGGTGGTTGCCGCGCGACGAGATAGGCCACGAGGGCGAGGTACTCCTGGGAATCAGCCGAGTCCAACCAGCGAATGTCGGAGGTGCTGCGACGGAATAGTGCGAAGACCTCGGCGACCGTCAGCTTGGCGCCAGTGTAGCCCGGGTGGCGCCGCCCAGCGCAGCAGATTCCGCAAAAATAGGTTTAGCCGCCGATCTGGCTCATCGTCTTGCCGGGACGGACGAAGTCGGCCTGGCCGATCTTATGGCCCTCTTCCTTCTGCCAGACGGCAGCCGCGACGAAGTCGCGGATCTCGGGGTCCGAGGCCCCGCCGCGTAGCAGCGCCTTGACGTCGTGTTCCTGGATCGAGAACAGGCAGGTCCGCAGATGGCCCTCGGCCGTCAGCCGGATTCGATTGCACACCTTGCAGAAGGCATCGCTGACCGAGGGGATGACGCCAATCCCTCCCTGGCTGCCGTCGCGAAAGCGGAATCGCGTAGCCGGCGCCGGTCGCTGGCCCGAGATGGGCTCGAGCGGGAACTCGCGGTCGATCGCCTCGATGATGTCCCGGCTGG
>VBEW01000293.1 GCA_005889225.1 Chloroflexota bacterium
GCCCGCGGCGTGCACCTGGGCCTGGCCGTCGATGTGCAGCGACAGGACGGGAGCCGCATCCTGCTCGCCCCGGTGATCCACGACGCCGACCGGCTTGACTTCGTCGCTTTCCGGGACCAGTACGAGACGCTGGTCGCCAAGGCGCGCACCGGCAAGCTGGCGGCGGACGAGCTGAGCGGTGCCACGATCGTGCTCACCAACCCGGGTGGCATCGGTACGATCGCCTCCGTGCCGCGGCTGATGAAGGGGCAAGGCACCATCGTCGCCACCGGCGCCATCGGGTATCCGCCCGAGTTCAGCCCAATCGCGGAAAGCGGACTGCGCCAGCTCGGCGTCTCGAAAGTGATGACGATGACCAGCACCTACGACCACCGGGTTATCCAGGGCGCCGAGTCCGGCGAATTCCTTCGGCGGATCGATGAGCTCCTGTCAGGCGCCGATGGCTTCTATGAGTCGATCTTCGAATCCATGCAGGTGGCCACCCCGGCCGGCCTGGCGGAATCCGGCCGCGGCGCCGGCCAACCGGCCGAAGCGGCGCTCGCGGCGCCGACCACGGCGGAAGCCGAGCTGTTGCGGGCCGTCGCCGCTGGGATGGCATTGGTCGCCGCGTACCGCAGTCACGGCCATCTGGCGGCGCGGCTCGATCCATTGGGCAGCGCACCCACCGGCGACCCATCGCTCGATCCGGTGAACCATGGATTGACGCCCCAGCTGATGGAAGCGGTCCCGGCGGCCGTGCTCCGGGTGCGGGTTCCAGGCGAAAACCTGGCGGAGGTCCTCACGCACCTGCGCGAGACATACTGCTCGACCATCGCCTATGAGATCGAGCATATCTCGAGCCACGAGCAACGCAACTGGCTGCGCGAGCGGATCGAATCCTGGCGCTATCGCCAGCCGCTCAGCCCGGAGCGCAAGCTCCAGCTGCTGGGGCGGCTGACGAAAGTGGAAGCGATGGATCGTTACCTGCGCCGAACCTTCCTCGGCCAGAAGACGTTTTCCATCGAAGGTCTCGACTCGATGATTGTCATGCTGGAGGAGACGCTGCACCTGCTCTCCGATAACAACACCCGCCACGTGGTGATGGGGATGGCGCACCGCGGCCGGCTCAGTGTGATCGCGCACGTCGTCAACCGGACCTATGAGTCGCTGCTCGTCGAGTTCGAGCAGAGCAAGGACCGGCTGGAGGCCGGCGACGTGACCGGTGATGTGAAGTATCACGCCGAGGCGGAGGGCACCTATGTCACTCCGAACGGAAAGCAGGTCTCGGTCACGCTGCTGGCCAATCCCAGCCACCTCGAGGCGGTCGATCCAGTCGTCGAAGGATGGACGCGCGCCGAACAGACGCGGCGCAAGGGCCCGGAGCCGCATTTCGACCGTACCGGCACGGTGCCAATCCTGATTCATGGCGACGCGGCGTTCCCCGCACAGGGCGTAGTCGCTGAAGTCCTCAACCTGGCGAAGCTGGAGGGCTACACGACCGGCGGCACCTTGCACATCATCGCCGACAACCAGCTCGGTTTCACCACCGACCCCGAAGAAGGACGATCGACGCGCTATGCCTCCGATGTCGCGAAAGGCTTCGACCTACCGATCATTCACGTCAACGCCGACGACATCACCGCCTGCGTGAGCGCGGTTCGGCTGGCCACCGCCTTCCGGCAGAAGTTCGGTCGCGACGTCGTCATCGACCTCATCGGCTACCGCCGCTTCGGCCACAACGAGACCGATGAGCCGGCCTATACGCAGCCGTTGATGTACGAGGCCATCAAGGAGCATCCGACGGTGCGGGACATTTTCGCGGCGCAACTGATCGAGGAGGGGCTGCTCGGCGCCGAGGACGCGAAGGCGCGCAGCGAGGCCGCCGAGGCGCGGCTGGCGAATGCCCACCAGAATGTCAAGGCCAGCGCAGCGCACGCGCCCGAGGTGAGCCGTCCGCCGATGGACGCCACGCCTGAGCCGGACATCAAGACGACGGTGTCCGCGGAGGTACTCGAGTCCCTGAATCGACAGCTGCTCTCCGTCCGCGAGGGCTTCACCGTACATCCCAAGCTGGCGCGCCAGATGGATCGACGCAGGACGCCGCTGGCCGAGCGGGAAATCGATTGGGCGCAGGCGGAGGAACTCGCCTTTGCCTCGCTGATCACCGGCGGCATCCCGGTCCGTCTGACCGGTCAGGATACGGAGCGCGGCACCTTCAGCCAGCGCCACCTGGTCTTTCACGATGCCCGAACCGGAAAACGATGGGCGCCGATTCAGCACCTGGTGGGCGCCAGCGCCACCTTGGAGCTGCACAACAGCCCACTGTCGGAATATGCGGCGCTCGGTTTCGAGTACGGCTACAGCGCCGATGCGTCCGATGCCCTGGTCTGCTGGGAAGCGCAGTTCGGCGATTTCACGAATGGCGCGCAGGTCGTCGTCGACCAGTTCATCGTCTCGGGACTGGCCAAGTGGGGCCAGCCCTCGCGGCTCACACTTCTCCTCCCCCACGGCTACGAGGGCGGCGGTCCGGAGCATTCGAGCGCGCGCCTGGAGCGGTTCCTGCAGCTGGCGGCCGAGGGCAACATCCGGGTCTTCTACCCGAGCACGCCGGCGAATTATTTCCATGCGCTCCGGCGCCAGGCACTGCACAGCCGGCCGCGTCCGCTGGTGATCATGACGCCGAAGAGCCTCTTGCGGCTGCGGGCTTCCTGGTCGCGGCTCGACGACCTGACCGTTCACAGTTTCCGGCGATTGATCGATGACCCGATGATGGAGTCGCATCGCGAGGACGTTCGGCGCATCATCTTCTGCACCGGCAAGGTGTACTACGACCTGATCGCCAGCCCACTCCGGACTGAAGCCAAAGATCTTGCTATCGTCCGCCTGGAACTGCTCGAGCCGTTTCGGACCGACGACGTGCTGGCCCTGATCGC
>VBEW01000132.1 GCA_005889225.1 Chloroflexota bacterium
GCATCCCGCAGCCGGCTGGGAATTGGGAACGTGGCGACGAGCGCCGCCACGGCCCGCGGGGCCGCGCCGATGTCGCGGGTTCTGGCCCCCGCATCGATCGTCTCGGCCATGGCGCTCATGGCATCGGGGACCGCCTCGGCATTGAACGCCATCACGTGCGGCAGCAGGATCGCATTCACGACGCCGTGGGGAATCCCGGTCCGGCCGCCCAGCACATGGCACAGACCGTGATGGAGCGCCATGGTCGCGTTCGCGATGCTGAAACCGGCGAGATGGGCACCCAGCAACAGATCCTCGCGCGCGTCGATGTCGTCGCCCGCCGCCACGCAGAGCGGCAGCGATCGAGCGATCCGGCGAAGCCCTTCCAGCGCGACCGGCGGAACTACCGGGTTCACGTCGCGCGCATAACACGCCTCCACGCAGTGGGCCAGCGCGTTCATGCCGGTCGACGCGGTGAGCGACGCCGGCAGGTCCAGCGTCACCTCTGGGTCGTACAGCGCCAGACGGGGTAGAGCGGCCGGATCGCGCTGCACGTGCTTGCGGCCTTCGGCTCGATCCGTGACGCCGGCCACCGGGGTCATCTCCGATCCGGCGTAGGTGGTCGGGATGGCAATCAGCTTCACCCTCTCCCCCAGCGCCACTCCCTTCCCCACCCCAATCGCGCTCCCGCCCCCCATCGCGACGACCACATCGATCTGCTTCTCGGCCGCGAGCGCCCGGGCGGCGTCGACTGCCTCCCGAGGAACGTGCGGGGCGACCTCGTCGAACTCGGCAACCAGCCGGCTTCCGAGTGATGTCCGAACCCGATCGGCATGCGTCGATTGCCTCAGGCTTGGCGTACAGACAAAGAGGACCCGCTGGCCCAACGCTTCGGCTTCCGCACCGACGCGGCCGATCGCCCCGCGCCCAAAAAGGACGCGGGGCGCCTGAACGGTCCAGCCGTTATTGGGCGAGCGGACGACCCTCCATCACTTCGAGCGGATCGGCCTCGATCTCCAGCAATTCCCCATCCGGGCCCTTGAAGTAGAGCGAGTTCTCCACACGATCCGGCCCGAAATACTCGATGCCACGCCGATCGAGTTCGCCCCGGATGCGGTCCAGCTGGTCTCGCGGAACTGAAATCGAGACATGGTGCATGCCGCCGACGGATTCGCGGGTAGGCGGCATCGGATCCTCCGGAAAGTCGAAGAAGGCGAGCAGGTTCCCGTGTCCGAGGTCATGGAAGAAGTGGGTCGAACTCTTCAAATCCCGATTCTCGAACAGTTCCACCAGTGGGAAGCCGAGCACCTCGCTGTAGAACTTGATTGTGCGCTCGATGTCCGAGCAGATGAGCGCCAGATGGTGAAGGCCGCGAGCGCTGGTCGCCGGCCGTTTCGATTTCGGTTTGAGATATGCCTGCTTCAGTGCCTCGCGCTTCGCCTCGTAATCGACCTTGACAGTGGCCATCCGTTTCTCCTGCTCTAGATTTTGAAGAATAGGCGCCGGATCCGATAGGCTAGCTCGCGGTCGCCGATGGCGGCTCCGCCCGGAAAGCGCTGGTACGCGGTGAGGACCCAGTCATTCGGATCGAAATTGAAGACGACTGGAGAGGCGGCCACGCTGGCTTCTTCGTAGGTGAGCGCCCCATTCTTGAGCTGCAGCTTCCAGCTCCCACCCTGATCGCCGCTGATCCTGACTCCCCAGGTCGCGTCGAAACCCTTCGCCTGTTCCGGATCCACCGTGACCTGGAGCACGATGAACATGTAGGGCATCAGCGTGTTGGCCGCATCCTCGGTCAGCGGCTGCATCTGGCCAAGCCCGGCCCGAATGTCCCAGCTGTGCACCGCGTAGTCGATGAGCTGAAACGCCGGGTAGATCATGGTGGGCAGCGGCCCCATGTAGACGTGGGGGATCATCTCCGACGTCCATTGCTCCGGGGTCAGGGCATCGAAGATCTCGTACAGCTTGTCCGAAGACGCCTTCAGCCGGGCGATCAACTGGGGTCTGGACGCGGTCCGAAAGCGCTTGGACCCGGCATCGAGCATCTTTGCCATTCCCGGGAGTCCCAGCGGGTCGGGGAACGGCTGCTTGGCGCGGGCCAGGGCGAAACGTTCGAGATATCCCTCGGTGACATCGACCAGGTGACCCACCTGATCTCGAACCTCCCACTCCGTGCAGGCGGTCGGCGTCTTCCAGGTCTCGTCGTCCGTGCCATCGATCAGGTCGTAGAACGTCTGGCGCTCCCGGCGGACAACCCGCAGCAGGTGGTCCTTTCCTTCGGGAGCCATCGTGTTGACGCGAGCGGGGCGGACTTCAACGCTCATATGCCAGCTTCCTCCTTGTGCAAAGAACGCCCCTAGGATGCACCCGAACAGGACAAAAGACAAGACGGAACGGCTGCCGGCGGCCTCGATGAGACTGAGCTAAGAACTGCCGAGAGGAGTCCCACAATTCACGTTTTGTGGGAAACTCGATCCCATGTGGTATGATCTATCCATGGCCCACGATCATGCATACCCGCTCCAACTTGGGGACCGCGGGCGGCTGGTTCTACCGGCCGAGATCCGCAAGCGACTGAACCTGAATCAGGGTGACCTGCTGCTCTTGAGCGTGGAATCGGACGGCAGTTTACGCCTGGCGAATGCCCGCCAGGCAGTTCGGGAGACGCGCGGCCTTTACCGGGCGCGTGCCCGACATCGTTCTCTGTCTGATGAGCTCATTGCCGAACGGCGAGCCGAAGCCCGGCGCGAATCCTCGCCGCGCTGATGGCTGACGCCGCGGTCGTCCTCGATGCCTCCGCCCTGTTGGCGCACCTTAACGATGAACCGGGCGCCAACCTGGTCGAGGATGCTCTGATGAAAGGAGCGGCGATCAGCGCGGCGAATCTGGCTGAAGTCCTATCTAAGCTCGGCGAGCTCGGCGAGGATCCGCGACAGGTCAACGAGAGCCTCTGGCGACGTGGGCTGCTCGGCACCAACGTTGAAGTATTCCCACTAGTAGCTGAGGACGCGGTTGCTATTGCTGATTTGCACCGCAAGACCAAGCCTCACGGTCTTTCCCTCGGTGATCGAGCCTGCCTCAGCCTCGCGCTTCGCCTTCGACTTCCAGCGTTAACAGCAGACCGCACCTGGTCACGACTGAGGGTCGGCGTAAAAGTCGAGACGATCCGCTAAGCGAGATGGATCTCGCGGGCAGGGGCAGCGCGGCGCCCGTCCGTCCTACACAGGCGGGCGACCGGTCGTCTGGCCGACTTCGATCAGGTGTCCGTCCGGGTCTCGGATGTACGCCCGAATCTCCCTCCCATGATCTTTGGGCTCGGTCAGAAATTTCGCACCCTTGGCTGACCAGTCCTTGTAGACCTTCTGGATATCGGCCACCCGGACATTGAGGAACGCGCTGGTGCGGTTTGGGTCTGGCGGCGTCGTCAGGGTAACGGTCGGCTTGTCGTCTGTCGGCCCGCCGCCCTCGTTGAGGATGATCCAGGAATTCGCTACCTTCATCATCACCGGGTCGCGCTCGATCAGGACCTGTGCACCGAACACCTTCTGATAGAACTCTCGGGAGCGATCCTGGTCGGCGACGACCAGGAAATGCGTCAGGACAAAACCGTCTTTCGGTGCCGGAAAGTCATCGGGGTTCATGGCATGCCTCCAGGTGAATGCCGGGCCGACTAAGCCGCCTCGGGAACAGTATCGATTGTGGTGCGCCTTGCCGGTCCGCGTACAGCGGCAATAGCAATCAGCAGGGCGCCGGCGGCAATCACGCTGGCAATCCCAAAGGCCGTGCCGTATCCCGCGGTGACCGCGTGGCTGATTGCGGCGTGCGTCGGCAGGATACCGAGCAGGTCGTTCTTCGTTACCGTGGCCGCGATCGTTCCCAGCACCGCCAGGCCCATCGAGCCCCCGAGCTGCTGGCCAACGTTCAGCAGTGCAGAGCTGAGTCCCGATTCATTAGCGCCTATCCCGGTAACGGCAACGATCGTGGTGGTGACGAAGATCAACCCCAGACCGAACGCGAGCGCCATCATGGGTGCCAGGACGCCGGCGAGATATCCCGAGGATTCACTGATGCGGGAGAGACCGAAGAGTCCCAGGGCACCGGCCAGCGCACCGACCGTCATCGGAACGCGCGGCCCGATCCGCCCCACCAGGCGGGAGGCGACCTGGGCGCCCGCAACCACGCCGACCGTAATCGGCAGGAAGGCGAGACCTGCCTTCAGTGGGCTGTAGCCGAGGACGTTCTGAAGGAACTGCGTCAGAAAGAACAGCAGCCCCGATAGCGTGGCGCCGATTGCGAATCGAACCGCATAGGCGCCGGAGCGATTCCGGCTGGCAAAGATACGAAGCGGCATCAGGGGCTGCGCGCTGCGGAGCTCGATGACGATGAATGCGGCCAGCAATACGAGCGCAGCGGCGATCGGCCCGACGGTCAAGGAGTTGGTCCAGCCGCTGCTGGCCGCGCGGTTAAAGCCGTAGACAAGCAGGGTCACCCCGGCGGTGACCGCGACAGCGCCCGGAAGATCGAGGCGTCCCGGCCGGCCGCCGCTGGCCGCCAGCACCCGTGGGGCGGCGAGGGCGAGCACGATGCCGATCGGGACGTTCACGAACAGGACCCAGCGCCAGGAAAAGTAGTTCGTGATCAGCCCGCCCAGGAGCAAGCCCACGGCACCGCCGGCTCCGGACACCGCCGAATAGACACCCAGCGCGCGATTTCGTGAGGCGCCTTCAGGAAATGTCACAGCGACCAGCGACAACGCGGTCGGCGCGACGATCGCACCACCGACTCCCTGGGCGATGCGGGCAGCGATCAGCCAGGTCGATGTCGTGGCGAAGCCGCCGGCGAGGGAGCCCAGCGTAAAGACGATGACGCCGGCGACGAACACACGGCGCCGCCCAAACAGGTCGCCGGCCCGGCCGCCGAGCAGCAGCAAGCCACCGAAGGCGAGCGCATAGCCATTGACCACCCATTCGAGCCCGGTCGGGGTGAAATGCAGCGCCCGCTGGATCGAGGGGAGGGCAATGTTCACGATCGCGGTGTCGAGTACCACCATCAGCTGGGCAACCGCAATGACGGCCAGGGCGAGCCCAAGTGATTTGGGGGGCATAGATTCCCCTCCGCCCTTGCGGGGGAGGGTCGGGGTGGAGGGTAATTCCTTAGCCATGGTTAATTCCTCCTTACGGAAGTTCCCTCCCCCGCTTGCGGGGGAGGGTAGGGTGGGGGTTGGTCCGCAGCTCGAACACGGGATGGCGCCGCGCCTCATGAATGAAGTCAGTCAGCGACGAATCGGCGCTCAGAGCGTAAAAGCGGCGAAGGAACGCCGCCTGCAATGGCGACTTGAGGCGCGGCCCGAGCACTTCCTTCAGAACAGATCCAGCGGAGTCCGGGGGCAGCTCGACCGCGGCGACCGCCTCCCGGCGTCGCCCTCGACCGAGGATCCCCTCCCCTGCCGCGCGCAGATTACGGGTCCAGTTGGTCTCGCCGAACGTCGCCAGCAACCAGCGGTGCCCGTTGTGCTCGAACAGCCCAACCGGGGTGGTCCGCGGCTGACCGCTGGCTCGGCCGCGCACGGTAAGCAAGGTCATCGGGCCTACCGGTACGCCGATTCGAAGCAGACGCAGGATCAGTGGGTTGAAGACCGGGACATACCCGGGAACGTGCGTGGATTCAGCCATTTTCTGCGCTCCTCCTTCGGGTAGAATGTTTGGTGGTTATAATATTCCTCAAATAGTTTGAGAATGCAAATGATGTATTCAGACAATGCCTCGACGGAGCTGCGCTGATGCCGAGGCTGTCGTCAAGCGCCTCCGGCCAGATGACTCAGGCCGAGCTAGCGGAGCTGCTTCCCCTGCTGCCGGCCCTGACGAAGGCGATGACGCGCCGATCACACGAGGTGCCCGCCGGCATCAAGGCCGACTGGCGTGGCCACGGACTGGCACCGCGCCATATGAACCTGCTGGTGTCGCTGGCCCTTGCCGGACCGATGAGCGTCAGCGAGCTCAGCGCCCGGCTCGATGTCGGTCTGGCGACGGCGAGCCTGATCGTGGGTGAGCTCGGACGTGTCGGCCTGGTCGTTCGCACCGAAGATGAGAACGATCGGCGGCGGACGATTGTGGACCTCGCTCCAGCGCACCGCCAGGCGATCACCGCCTTCGTTTCGCGACGGGCGGGCGTCCTGAAGAGCGCGCTCGAGCCGCTTCAGCCGCAGGAGCGGGCCGGTCTCGTGAAAGGCTTGCGCGCGATTGTCGCTGCGCTCGAGACAGCCTCGCCCGAGGACACGCTCGCAGGCTCCCCTCCCCCATTGCGGGGGAAGGTCGGGGTGGGGGGCCCGGCTACGCGCCGGCGATCATCGCGATGACGTTCGACGCCGCCAGCTGGCACGACTATTTCTTGATGGTGGGCGGCGGCGCGGCGGCTCTGACGGGCCTGGTGTTCGTCGCGATGTCGCTTCATCTCGACCAGATCGCGTTGAATGTCGCCCACCGGCATCGGGCTCGTACCGTGCTGACCGGCCTGACCGCGGTCTTCATTCGCTGCGCCCTCGTCTTGATGGCAGGACAGAGCGCCCAGGCGGTTGCCCTCGAGCTGTTCCTGGTGCTGGTCGGCGTCGAGATCATCTTGTTCCTCAGCATCCGCCAGGCCATGCGCGCATCCGAGACTCCCGATCCTGCCCTGCTCTGGCGGACGATCGGAAGCTTTGCCTGCCTGGTCATCGAACAGCTGGGCGCCCTTGTTCTCTTCACCGGCGATGCCCGCGGGCTCTATGCCGTCGGCGTCGGCATGATGGCGTCCTTTGTCTTCATGGTGTCGGGCGCATGGCTCCTGATCGTCGGCGTCAGGCGCGAGGAAGCAGCGCAGGCGACCGCATAACGCAACGCCCGTCGCG